>JANNFC010000618.1:0-5539 GCA_031379405.1 Betaproteobacteria bacterium
CCTGTCGCCGGCTTCGCGTAGCGAGGATGGGGCGCTCTACCGCAGTGATGATTTGGGTGAAACCTGGATACGGGCGGATCGAAGCATCAAAGCGCGTGCAAGCATGATGTCCCTGGCACTTGACCCGCGCAATTGCGCCGCCATCCACTGCATCTCGCGATGTGGTCAAGTATTTAGCACCGGTGATGGCGGTGCAACATGGACGGAATCCTTGTTGCCGGAAGGCGTACAGGACGTCTACGCCATCGCTTGCGCCTAAGTCAACGGAGCATGCGCGCGCTCTTCCATGCGAATAATGACGACGAGGGTAATGAGAGCGGCCCCTATGACGTAGAAACTGGGGGATACAGGGCTGCCGGTCTGCGCGATGAGCCAGGTGGCGACGAAGGGCGCGAAACCGCCGAACACGGCGACCGATAGGCTGTAACCGATGGACATCCCCGTTGACCTCCCTTGTGTTGGAAAAATCTCGGAAATGGCTGCGGGTCCTGGGCCTGAGAAGCATGCAATGGCCAGCGCCAATAAGAGTTGGCAGCCGATGATCGTCGTCATCGAAGCATTGTCCAGAATCAACTGGAGCAACGGGTAGGGCAGCACCACGAATGCGACACAGGATGCGAGCAACAATGGTTTGCGACCGATATGATCGGAGAGGTAACCCAGCAAAGGACTCATGACGATCAACAGCAGCAGTCCCGCTGAGACGGACCAAAGCGCCTGCGTCCGGGAAAGATGCGCATGGTTCTGCAGAAACGTCGGCATGTAGGTGAGAAAAATGTAGTAAGAAACGGTCCACAGCACCGTAAATCCAAAGGCCTTGAGTATCCGATGCAAGCCGGAATCCCGGCTGCGTGGCGCTGCGGTCTTGTTCTGGAAAGTGGGCGTATCGTCGATATGTCGCCGCATGTACCATCCCACCGGTCCGATCACGCCGCCTAACAAGAACGGAATGCGCCATCCCCATTGTTCCACCGCGTCGTTGGACAGTAGCGTGCTGACTAAGGCCGCGGTGGCCGAACCAAGCAGCAAGCCGCCCGCAACGCTACACTGCTGCAAACTGCCATATAGACCGCGTCGATTCTCAGGTGCCCATTCCACAATGAACGCAGTGGAAGTCCCCCACTCGCCGCCTGCGGAGAATCCCTGAATCAGTCTGGCGAGCACAACGATAACCGGCGCCGCGATGCCGATGGATTCGTAGGTGGGTGCGAGCCCAATGATCACCGTGCCGACCGCCATCAGTCCGATGGTCAGCAAGAGGGCATGCTTGCGCCCTCTCACGTCACCGATGCGCCCAATGACGATGCCACCCAGCGGTCTTAGCACGAAGCCCACGCCGAAGGCGGCGAAGGTGGATAGAAGCGAAGTGGCCTCATCGCCGGCGGGAAAGAACTTCTTGGCGATAAGGGTGGCCATATAGGCATAGATCGCAAAGTCGTACCATTCGAGGACGTTGCCGAATACGGCCGCGGTGACGGCGCGTTTGCGGTTAAGGGTATCGGATCGTGGGTTGTTCATTTGTGGGGCGGCTTTTAGCGCGCATGGCAGACCCGCCGAAAACCACTATTCCCATCTCCGCGATAGGTCATCGTCAATCATGAGGCAAGTTCGGATAGTAGGTGTTTGGCGTCGCGTAAATCCAAAGTATCGAACCCCTCCGTGAACCAATTGAAGACCGGTGCCAGCAGGTTGAGGCCAGCCTGCCGTTTTCCTTGACCGCTCCAAAATCGAGCGAGACTCATGGCAGCCTGCAATTCAAAGGTCTTGGCGGATTGTGTACGTGCTACGTCTAATGCACACAGGTAGGCTTGCTCCGCGCCCGAGAAGTTAACCGAGTCCAGTCCGAGTAGGATGTCCCCGTGCGTTCTGTGTGCCACCGATAAGTATTGGTGCGATGCTTGGGTGTCGGCGATCGACAAAGCGCGCTCGATGTCCCGTAGCGCTTCAGGAATCTGACCACTGGCGGCTCGCGCTTGCGCGAGATGGGTGAGAAAAATGGGATCCGACAAAGCGGCGCCCATGGACTCCGCGATGGACACGCATTTTTGGAGAACGGGGATAGCAGCCTCGTAATGCCCCATCATGGCGCTGGCCATCCCGTGGAAGCCGTTGAGCCAAACTTCCAACAGGATGAATTCCTGATCGTTGCAAAGTTTCAGCGCCTCGTCCAACCATGGTAGCGCGGATACTTCCTCCCGACGCATCAAGTAGTGATAACCCGTGAGCATCAAGGTGTAGGTGAGCGTGAAAGTATGGGGAAATGATCTGGCCTCATCCACAGCTTTTCGATTCATCGCCTGAGCCTGATTTTGGAAACCTTGTATGCCCAACATATACGCAATGGACCCCATGCTTACGATGACAGGATGCAGAGCGTAGAGTTTGAGATACGCATCGGCACGCTCCGGCTGCCCTTGACTGATAACCTGTTCGAGACAAGCGCGGCTCTGGTCGAAACGCCCCTGCCATTGTGCGACGAATCCAACGCCCATGTTACCGCCCAAGATGAGATCGGGATCACCGATACTCAGCGCAAGTTTTAACCCTTCGCCATGCAGCTGCTCTGCAGCGAGCAGATCACCTTGCACGTGAAGATTGGCGGCCAGTATATGCATGGCGACGTAACGAGCCCGAGGATCATCAACGATCCCGGACAATGCTCGCGCTCGGCTGAACACATTCATCACTTCGACCGCCCCCCAACCGAGTCGCTTGACTAGTTCCATGCCCAGCATAAGCTGGAGTCCGAGCTCGAGGTGGTCGCGTTCTCCGGATGGCGGTAACTGCGCAAGTAGATCAATGGCCTTACGAAAATGCGCCGCCGCTTCGGAGGCGCCTGAGTTACTGGCTGCGCGTTGCCCCGCGTTGCGCCACCAGTTGATCGCTTCAGGGATAAGTCCCGCCTCGGTAAAGTGATGCGCGACAAACTCCGCGCGCTGCGCAGCGAGTGCGGAGAAGCTTTCCGCCATGACGCGCGCAGTGCGTTCATGATACTTCTGCCGAGTGCTCTTCAGAAGCGCCTGGTAAGCGGCGTCACGCACCAAGGCGTGCTTGAAGGTGTAGCTGGCTTCGGGTGGCGCGCCCCGTTGAAACAATATCTCGGCGTGCGTAAGTTGATTGAGACTGGCGATCAACGCGCCGGAATCCTGCCCCGTGATTTGACGAATGAGCTCGAAGTCGAAGTCCCGTCCGATGGTCGCGCCCCACTGCGCGACTTCCTTTGCCGCTCCCATACGATCGAGCCTGGCCATCAAGGAGTCTTGCAGCGTGGCGGGGATGGAAAGCGCGTTCAGCTTACCTACCAGTACATAGCGCTCTCCGTCCTGACGCAGTAGATCCGACTCCAACACGGATCTGGTAAGTTCCTCGACGAACAAAGGCACACCATCGCTCTTCTCCAAGAGCTGGCGTGCGACTTCGCTCGGAAGGGTTCTGTGTTCGGCGAGCGCTTGCACGAATTCTTCGCTCTGACGGCGAGTTAGGCGATTCAGTACCACCGGAGTGAGATAGGACTTCGTGCCCCATGGCGGTTCGAATCCCGGTCTGGCGGTAAGCAGCAAGAGCATTCGCGCCGTGGGCGCTTGCTCAATATGTCGTCCGACCAAATCCAAAGTGGTTGGATCAGCCCAGTGCAAATCTTCGATGGCCAACACTACCGGTTGTTGCTTGGACATGGCGATGGGTAAGGCAGCCAACGTTTCAAGCGTGCGCCGACGTTGTCGCTCCGGGCTCATGGAGGGCAGAGGAAAGTGGGCAGGCGTGGGGCGAGACAGTAACTGCATGAGTAACGGAAGACTTTCTTCCAAGGGCATGCCCATTTCCCTTAAGAATCGCGACAGCTTCTCAGTCTCCTCTTCGTGACTGTCTCCCGCTTTCCAATCTAGGCGTCTTGGTAATCTCTCCACGAGCGGATAGAGCGGTGTCTGGGAAAAGTAGGGGGAACAGCGTAGTTCGAGTCGCGCATGCGATTGGTTCGCGGTTTCCTCGTCCAAGGCGCGCAGCAAGCGCGATTTGCCGATACCCGGTTCGCCTATGACGAGCACGACCTGCCCCGAACCTTCCATGACGCGGTCCCAACGATCCAGGAGTAGCCCAATCTCCTGCGATCGGCCTACTAGGGCGCTGATGCGTCCGCGAGACGTTGTGCCGGCGGGGCTGTCGGGTTGAATGGCTTCGACGACTCGGTAGGCACGAGAGGCGGTGGTCATCCCTTTGAGCGTCTGCGAACCGAGATCCTCATACGAGAAGGCGTGAGTCGCGATACGCCACACCTGTTCGCTCACCACGATACTGTTTACCGGGGCGATGCCTTGTAAGCGGGAGGCGAGATTCATGGTCTCGCCCCACGCTCCCTTCTCAGCAGAGGACACGACCACCAAGCCGCTGGCGATGCCAATTCGCACTCGCAGATAACCGGCCTCCGGGACGGCGAGTTTTGCGAGCGAGTCGATGATCGCGAGCCCCGCATTAATAGCGCGCTCGGCCTCGCCTTCGTGTGCCACGGGATAGCCAAAGAAGGCGACGACGCCGTCGCCCAAGCGTTGAAACACGTAACCTTCGTAGCGCGTGACACATAGCGCGCAAGCGTCTTCATAGGCGCGAATGACTCTCTGCAGGACTTCGGGGTCGACTCTTGAAGCCAACTCGGTAAAGCCCACCATATCGCAGAACAAGACTGTCAGTTGGCGGCGTTCGCCGTCGACGGTTGGTGTTGGGATGGGGGAAGTGGTCTCGGTTGGGGTGGGCAGGCTTGGGAGTACGGACGGCGCTATATTCGCTGCGTCCAGCTTCGCCGCGAGGGCATTGAGCAGTTTGCGTCGCGGCCCGAATCCGAGGCCGAGATCGGCAAGATCTTTTTCCGTAAGGCCGCATAGCGTATCAAAATCGATTTCGTTGTCGGTGAACAACTGCGCGTATTTGCCAAGTCCGAGGGATTCAAGCCAGTCACCAATCATGGATTGTTCTCCGTGCTTAGATACTTCATTGGCTAGCGTTTGACAGATACGGAAGTGTCCATCGGAGGAAACTCCAAGACGTGAGCCACCAATGCACACGAAGTAGCGTTTCACGGTGAACAAGTACGAAAGCCTAAGGCATTCGAAGTGGGCGCGCAAATACCACGTAGGGATTATTCCGAAGTATCGTACATCCATAATCAAGCATAGGTGGACCAAAGATTGGAGCAGATGAAGCTTTGGCAATGAGTGGCCACCGACGAGGCGGATCCAAAGAATCGGGGCGGTGTTGCGCCGGCAATTTAAAGCAGACGAAGGTTTAAGCGATTGGGCGGTACGCTTTGGGGAGAATAGAGTGATCGGCGGATTGCGATGCTGCGCATCTTATCCGCCCTACGAGATCGGGTTAATCTGCAGCATGTTGTTGGGAATGGGAGGCGGCAGCATTCAGCGCGCGCCGCACTTCCCAAGTACCGAACCCATCGGTGAAGCCGTTTTAGACCGGCTCCAGAAGTTAGGGAATTCAAAGTCTCCCATACGTTGTGGCAGCCACCGAAAGACGATGCTCACGCGAGAGGACGTGG
>JANNFC010000080.1:0-24074 GCA_031379405.1 Betaproteobacteria bacterium
CGTAATTGCCGTGCTGGTTGAAATCGCTACAGACGGTTGTACGATTTCCTTTCGTGCACTTGAATCAATCCGGCAAAGTAAACTTCCACTTCGCGTCGAGGCAGCCATTCCGGGTCCCGGAAATTGCTGGCAGTGCAGTAAAAGTGTATTCGCCTCCACCTCGGATCCCCGAAAATTTGCCAGTCCCAAGGGTGAGCTCCAATTTGCCAGCCGCAGGTGCGACACGGGAATAACTAAACACGACCTTGTCACCGTCCTTGTCCACATATAGACAATTGCCGGTGGAAGCAGGCGGTCCACCAATTGTACTGAGGGTACCGTGACAAACGCCGTTCATCATGTCAAACATGCCGCCAGCAGGCGTAGTTCTGATGCCTCCGGACACCTTCAATGTGGCGATCACCTGTTGCGGTGCGATCTCCGTTGACGAAATGACCTCTACGCCCGGGCACGCGTTGGAGGTCATTTCTACGGATTTTGCACTTGCTGCGACGATGTGAGCGGATGTTGCGGTGGCTATGGCCGCCACAATTGCACGATTGCGATTCATTACGCCTCCTTTGAGTGAGAGATGCTTAAACAGCGCGGTATGGCGATGGTATGTGCCGCGTTAAACATGCGGGACTTGCCGATAACCTACTGCACGGTGGGCGGCGTCGCAGCGAAGCGGCACTAAAACTAGCGTTTGTTCTGGCATCATTGCGGGACTGCTATGCAACTCATCGCCCGCCCAACAACGTCGCGCCGTTTGCTCACCCTGGCACCACTGGCCGCCATGGCGTTTACGCTGGTGGCGGTGACGCCACTGATGGCCTGGGCAGACGCACCCATTTGGAAAGCCTACGCCGAACTGTTCATCGGTGCATTCGGCGGCGCGTTGCCCATCACTGAAACACTGACGCGTGCCACACCCCTCATCCTGACTGGGCTGGCGGCAGCTGTAGCGTTTCGCGCGCATCTGTACAACATCGGCGCCGAAGGGCAACTTTACTTCGGGGCCATCGCCGCGGTGCTGGTGGGAGGCATGCACGGGGGCAGCGGATTCGATCTGCCGGTCTACGTGCTGTTCCCGGCGATGCTCGTCGCCGGAGCGCTGGCAGGCGCATTACTACTGGCAGGGCCGGCGATACTGAAGACACGCTTCGGCGTGGATGAAGTGGTGACGACACTACTCACCAACTTCATCGCACTCTTGTTCGTGTCGATGCTGCTCGACGGCAGCATGAAAGATCCCCTCTCCATGGGCTGGCCGCAGTCGGTGGCGTTGAACCCGGATTTGGAGCTTACCAAGACCATGGAGAAATACCGGCTGCATAGTGGCTTCTTCTACGCCATTGCCATCGCCGGCGTGATCGCATTCATCACTGCACGCACCACCTTCGGCTTCGAGATGCGAGCCGTCGGCGCCAATAAGGTGGCAGCGCGCTTCGCTGGCATGCCGGTAAATCGGATTACTCTGCAAACCGCGTTGCTCTCCGGTGCACTGGCGGGACTTGCCGGTGTGTTCGAAGTAGCCGGTCGCACCGGCTACGTCACCCTCGACATGTCCCCTGGTTATGGTTACTCCGGTATCGTGGTGGCGACTTTGGCGTTGCTCAATCCGCTCGGCGTCGTGTTGGCGGCCATCTTCATAGCGGGCGTGCTCGTTGGTGCCGACGGCATGAGCCGCGCACTGGCGGTGCCGACCTATATCGCGGATGTCATTGTCGCCGTCGCATTGCTATCCATGTTGGTGGCGACGATGCTTAGCCGGTATCGCATTCAATGGCGCTAGAACTGTTCGACACGATTGCTTCGGCGGCCTTTTGGGTTGCCGTATTGCGCATCGCCACACCGTTGATCTTTGGTACGCTGGGCGTGTTGTTGTGTGAGCGCGCCGGCGTGCTGAATCTCGGCATCGAAGGCATCATGGTGGCAGGTGCGTTCTGTGGTTGGTTGGCGGTTTTCAATGGCGCATCGCTTTGGACAGGTGTGTGCGTCGCCGCGCTCGTGGGCGCAATACTCGGGGCATTGCATGCGGTGCTGACGGTATGGCTCGCGCTGTCGCAACACGTATCGGGACTCGGCGTCACGTTGTTCGCCACTAGCGTGTCGTACTTCGCCTATCGCGTAAGTTTTCCGAAGGTGAGCACGCCGCCGACCATCCAACCCTTTCAACCGTTGGCGTGGCTGACGGATGTTCCGATCCTCGGCGCGCAAACAGCCCTCACCCTGCTTGCTTTGATCGCGGTGCCAATTGCGATGTACGCCCTGTATCGCACACCGCTGGGATTGGCATTGCGCATGGTGGGTGAGAATCCATCGGCGGTGGAAGGTCAAGGACTCTCGGTGCGCGCACTGCGCACCGGCGCGGTGATTGCCGGCAGCGCCATCATGGGCGTCGCCGGCGCCTTCTTGACGCTATCTGCCTTCGATGCTTTCTTCTTCACCATGATCAATGGGCGCGGGTGGATCTGTGTGGCACTGGTGGTGTTTGCCTCGTGGCGTCCCGGAAAGGCGTTGTTGGGCGCCCTGCTGTTCGCCGCCTTTGACGCCCTGCAATTGCGCCTGCAGCAATCAGGCGGTGGCGTACTGCCTTATCAGGTCTACTTGATGTTGCCCTATTTGCTTTCTATCCTCGCGCTGGTGCTGGTGGCGCGCAAAGCCACTTACCCGCAGGCGCTGATGAAGCCCTACCGCAAAGGAGAACGCTGATGGATTTGATTGTGCGCAACGCCAATTTGCCCGGTGGACGCACCGGCGTGGACATCGGCGTCGTCGATTGCCGTATTCAGGCGGTGGAAGCGGCCCTCAAAGCCACCGCGCGCGAGGAGATCGACGCCGGCGGGAACCTGGTCACGCCACCCTTTGTCGATGCGCACTTCCATATGGATGCGACGCTTTCCTATGGGCTGCCGCGCGTGAATCGCTCCGGCACTTTGCTGGAAGGCATCGCGCTATGGGGTGAACTCAAACCGCTACTCACGCAAGAAGCCTTGATCGAGCGTGCACTGCGCTACTGCGACTGGGCAGTTGCGAAAGGGCTATTGGCCATTCGCTCGCATGTGGATGTGTGCGATTCGCGCCTGTTGGCGGTAGAAGCGTTGTTGCACGTCAAGAAGCAAGTTGCGCCCTATCTCGATCTTCAGCTTGTCGCCTTCCCGCAGGATGGCGTGTTGCGCAGTCCCGGTGCGCTGGTGAATTTAGAGCGCGCCTTGGATATGGGCGTCGAAGTGGTCGGTGGCATTCCTCATTTCGAACGCACCATGGCGGAAGGGGCCGAGTCCGTGCGCATCTTATGCGAGATCGCGGCGCGACGCGGACTCCGTGTGGACATGCATTGCGACGAGACCGACGATCCGCTTTCGCGTCATATCGAAGCCTTGGCGTTTCATGCGCAACGTCTCGGACTGCAAGGTAGGGTCACCGGTTCGCATTTGACTTCCATGCATTCCATGGACAACTACTATGTCTCCAAGCTGTTGCCTTTGATCAAGGAAGCGGGTGTGTCCGCCGTGGCCAATCCGCTTATCAACATCACGATTCAGGGCCGCCACGACACCTACCCGAAGCGCCGGGGCATGACACGCGTGCCGGAGATGCTCGCCGCCGGAATCCCCGTGGCCTTCGGACACGATTGCGTGATGGACCCGTGGTACAGCTTAGGCTCGGGTGACATGCTGGAGGTGGCGCACATGGGCCTTCACGTCGCACACATGACCGGACAGGATGCGATGCGTGCGTGCTTCGCCGCGGTGACTGACACGCCGGCACACATTCTCGGACTGGACAAGTATGGAATCGCGCCAGGATGCAACGCGGATCTGGTGGTGCTCGATGCACGCGATGCGATCGAGGCGATCCGGGTACGCGCACAGAGATTGTGGGTGGTCAGGCGCGGAAAGATCATCGCACGCAGCGTTCCCGCGCGGCCGCAACTTAACATTCCAGGGCGGCCGCCAATAGTGGATTTTCGGTCGCAAGCGTGATGATCGAAATTCGCCCGGCCAACGCATCGGACTTCGACGCGATCCTGACATTGCAGTCGGTAAACCAATTCGCGCGCTTGTCCGACTTCGAGCGCGCGCACGGCTTTCTGTCGGCGGAGTTTTCGCGAGAACAACTCAGACAGATGAGCGAAGATTTAGGCATCGATGCCGCCTTCGACGAGGGCGCGCTGGCAGGCTATCTCTGCGCGTTTCCCTGTGCGGGTCAACTGCGGCCTCCGGTGATTCAATGTATGATCGCTGCCTTCTCCGAATGCCGATTTGCCGGACGTGCGCTCGATCAGCATACCTGCTACATCTATGGACCGGTGTGCATCGCCGCATCCCATCGCGGCAAAGGTATTCTTGCTCAGCTATTCGCCGCCCAACGCGCTCGACTGGATTCAACCTATCCAACAGGCGCCGCTTTCATCGCGCATCGCAATCCACGCTCACTGCACGCTCACGTGCAAAAACTCGGTATGGCGCAAGCCGGCACCTTCAACTTCAACGGAAACGCTTATCATATCGTGGCCTTCTCGACCCGCAGCTAATATTCCAAGGAGCGCACCTTTGCTCCGCTAGTCACCTGAGGGCACTGCTGAGTCCCCCCGTCCCGAAGCTAAAGGACACTACCATGGCCAGTAACGAACAGCACTTTGTCGCGCAACCTCATCATCCTCGCCAAGCCACCCTCGACGAAGCCGGCGCTTTGCTCCCTAGCACGGATGCAAAACCGCGCTCCGCGAGCGTGTTTCGTCACGGCTCCATGCTGGTCAAGCTGTTCGCCCCACGCGGTGCCGACGTACAAACGCCGCACAAGCAAGACGAGTTGTACTTCGTCGCAAGCGGTTCCGGCTGGTTCGTCAACGGCGACCAGCGCACGCGCTTCGGGCCGAACGACATGCTCTTCGTTCCCGCCAATGTCGTGCATCGATTCGAAGAATTCACCGACGATTTGGCGGTGTGGGTCGTGTTCTACGGTCCGGAAGGCGGAGAGTAAATAGTGGCACAGGACAGTTCACAGCCCGACTTCTGGGAAACCCGCTATGTCAATGGCGTCATGCCCTGGGATGCAGGTAAAGTTCCACGTGCCTTGCTCGACTTCGTGCCCACGCTCAAGGTAGGTACTCGCGTCTTAGTCCCAGGTTGCGGCTCAGCCTACGAAGCCTACTTCATGGCAGAGAATGGGCTCGACGTATTGGCCATCGATTTCAGTCAGGCCGCGGTGGAAGAAGCGAGAAAACATCTTGGCTGCTTTCCGCACATCATTCAGTTGGCGGATTTTTTTGAGTTCGATTTCCAGGCACCGTATGACGTGGTGTACGAGCGTGCCTTCCTATGTGCGTTGCCTCCCAAGATGTGGGATCGCTACGCCGAGCGTATCGCTCAGATCGTCAAACCGGGGGGATTACTCGCGGGCTTTTTTTACTTCGCCGATACGCCGCGCGGACCGCCTTTTGGAATAAGCGTGAAGCGCCTGGATGCCCTACTCTCGCCGGGTTTCGAACCTGTGGCGGACCGCGAAGTAAACGACTCTCTTCCCCTGTTCGAGGGCAAGGAACGTTGGCAGGAGTGGCGCCGCCGATAGCGTGAGTTCGATGGGTTATGGCGCAACGTGCCGCGCCCAAGCTGACTTCCCGTTTACGATCCCATATGACGGAAGGCGCTACGCTTTTCCGCCCTACGCGCAGATATGGGGAGGGATCGTTGGGTGATTTGCAACGATTGCTCCCTCGCGTCAAGAGCGTGGACGATGGTGCGCAAAGCGCACCCTACGACAAGCATCCTACCGACCGGGTATGGGGTCACCTAACCAACGCCCCAATCCAAGCTCGCCCGCCCGCATCACCCGTGCATGGTTCCATTCGAAGATAGGGCGGGTGTAGGGTGCGACTTTGCGCATCCAGGGTTTGGTGGGCATGACATCCCATTGATAGCGCACCAGGGTAAGACCGCCGGTGCGGAACAGCCGCCAACGACCCCAACCTGACAAGTCGCCGGAGGCTTCGCCGTCGATGGCAAAGGGGGCCTGTATCTGGGTGATTCTCGTTGAGAAGTTCAAGCGATAGGGCAATGCCGATTTCCAGGTGAAGCGGTGGACCGCCCCCAGGCCGGTTGCGTCGCCTTCGGTCACGGTTGTTACGCTGTCGACGTAAGGCCACCAGTGCGGCCATTTACTGACCTCTCGAATCGCCTCCCATACCTGTTGGATCGGTGCGTCGACGCGCCAGGTGGTGGTCAAGGAAAACACGGATTCCGGCAGTAGTACGGCGCGATGCTGCGCTAGGGTCGATGGGGCATTCATGTTTGGTCTCCTCTCCAATCGCATATACGCAGCCGGTCTTGCTCCGGATTTAGTTCGCGCGGGAATCTTGGCCTGCGTTTGATGTCAATCCGCTACACTCTCATCACACGCTTCGACCATCGACAGACTATGCTTACCACCACCCCCAAGACAATCCTGCTAAAGGATTACACTCCTCCGGAGTTCTTGATCGCGACGGTTGATCTGGATATTGAACTCCACGCTGATGACGCCGTCGTGAAAGCGCGCCTCGCAGTGCGACGTAATCCCAAGTCCTCGAGCTCAGATGCGCCTTTGCGACTCAACGGTGAGGAGTTGCAACTGGTGTCGGTCAGCGTCGATGGCCGAGTGTTGGGATCGCATGCGTACCAATGCGACGCCAGCACTCTCACCTTGTCCGGGTTGCCCGAAAGGAGTGTGGTGGAAACCGTCTGCCGCATCCGCCCGCAGCACAATACGCAGTTGATGGGACTCTACGCTTCCCGCAACGGGTTCTTCACGCAATGCGAGGCGGAGGGATTCCGCCGCATCACCTATTTCCTGGACCGTCCCGACGTGATGGCGAAGTACACCACCACTATTCACGCGGACAAAGCGAAGTATCCCTTTCTGCTTTCCAACGGCAACCCGGTGGCCAGCGGCAATGAGGCGGGTGGGCGCCACTGTGCTACCTGGGAAGACCCTTTTCCCAAACCGTCTTATCTGTTCGCCATGGTGGCGGCGGATTTGGATCGGTTGGAAGACCGTTTCACCACCCGGTCCGGCCGCGACGTCAAGCTTTCCATCTTTGTCGATCACGGCAAGTTGGATCAAAGCGCCTTCGCCATGGAAGCGCTGAAAAAATCGATGAAATGGGACGAGGAAGTGTTCGGCCTGGAAGTGGATCTGGACCACTACATGATCGTAGCCGTGGGCGACTTCAACATGGGGGCCATGGAGAACAAGGGCCTCAATATTTTCAACACTAAGTACGTACTGGCACGCCCGGACACCGCCACCGACGCCGACTACATGAATATCGATCGGGTGGTGGCGCACGAGTACTTCCACAACTGGACAGGCAACCGCGTTACGTGCCGCGATTGGTTTCAGCTCTCGCTCAAGGAAGGCCTTACCGTGTTCCGCGATCAGGAGTTCGGTGCGGACATGTATTCGCGCTCCGTGCAGCGCATTCAAGAAGTGAGAGGCTTGCGCGCCACCCAGTTTCCCGAGGATGCCGGGCCCATGGCGCACCCGGTGCGGCCGCAATCCTATATGGAAATCGGCAACTTCTACACTGCCACCGTGTACGAGAAGGGCGCCGAGGTAGTGCGCATGATCCATACCTTGATTGGCGCGCAGAACTTCCGCAAAGGCATGGACTTGTACTTCCAGCGTCACGACGGGCAAGCGGTAACGACGGATGATTTCGTGCAAGCCATGCAAGATGCCAGCGGCACGGACTTGAGCCAGTTCAAGCGCTGGTACGACCAGGCGGGCACGCCCATACTCGACGTCAAGGGGGTCTACGACGGCGATGCGAAAACCTACACGCTGAGCGTCACGCAATCCTGGAATCCCAGCCCTGGACAGACCACCAAGCTCCCGTTCCACATTCCCCTGGCCTTGGGCCTGGTCGGTCAAGATGGGAAAGACATGGCGTTGCGCTTGGAGGGGGAGAGCAAGTCGATGAAGGGAACGCGTGTGCTGTCTGTCAGGCAAGCCAGCGAGACTTTTCGCTTCGTGGACGTTGCGGCGCCGCCGGTGCCCTCACTGCTGCGACAGTTCTCGGCGCCCGTCGTGCTCAAGCATGATTACAGCGATGAATCGCTCACGCATCTCATGGCCCACGACGGCGATTCCTTCAATCGCTGGGAGGCCGGGCAACGGCTGGCGATGAACCTGCTGTTGCGCGGGGTCGCCGCGCAACAGTCGGATCGAGCGCCGGAGTTTCATGCGGCTTACTTCAACGCCATCGCTCGCCTGCTGGCCGAAGCGCATTCGGATCCCGCTTTCACCGCGGAGGCACTGGCGTTACCCTCGGAAGGCTACATCGCCGAACAGATGACCGTGATAGACCCGGACGCGATACACGCCGCACGTAAGGCGCTGCGCCTTCAGTTGGCGGAAAGACTTCGGGATAGGTTGTTGCAGACCTATCAATCGTTCAACACGCCAGGCTCCTACAGTCCCGATGCGAAATCCGCCGGACGGCGAGCGCTGAGAAATTTGTGTCTGTCCTATCTGATGGAAATCGACGACGCCTCAATGCGCGCGCTTTGCCTCGCACAGTTTGACGAGGCAAATAACATGACGGATTCCATGGCGGCGCTCAGCGCCCTCGCCGACACGCCGTGCCCCGAACGCGATGCGGTACTCAAGCGCTTCTACGAGAAGTGGAGGAACGAAGCCCTCGTACTGGACAAATGGTTCGCGGTGCAGGCCACGTCGCGCTTGCCCGGTACATTGGATAGCGTCAAAGCTCTCCTCGATCACACCGCCTTCGACATGCGTAACCCCAACAAGGTACGTGCCGTGATCGGCAGCTTCTGTAGCGGCAATCAGGTGCGCTTCAATGCCGCCGACGGGTCGGGCTATTGGTTCGCGGCGACGCAGATCGGAATTCTGGACAAGCTCAATCCGCAGGTCGCCGCCCGCCTGGCACGGGCGTTCGATCGATGGAGAAAGTTCGACCCGGTGCGCCAGCAGCATGCGCGTGCGGCGCTGGAAACGATAAAGGGATTGGCCGAACTATCGAAAGATACGATGGAGGTGGTGTCGAAGGCGTTGGCTTAGCTTGTGAGCCACGTCTGCCACACCTCAATCCCCTCCTCGAAAGGAAGAGTTAGCGTTAGGCTCCTCCGCAGTCTGCGGAAACGCCCAGGCCTCCTTTTGCGCGCCATCGGGCAACGATTGTGCGCGTCTGTCCACCGGCCGATACACGGAAAATGGCCGGTCGTAGGAAGGGCCTGTGGACGACCAAGATGAGGAAATCCGAATCGTCTCGAGCCGTGTCACCGGGCAGGTGTCAGGCTTCAGATTTGACAAGATCGGACTCCCGTTGTCGACGTGACAAATGTATGCAACGTCCTGAGCCTGCGCACTGACCCATCCACTACCCCATACGACAGCTAAGGCCTCGCGCAATAATAACTTGATTAATTTTGATGGATGTGTTCTAAAGCGGAATGCAGATTGCATCCGTGATAGAGCAGATCGAGAGGAAGTATCGATCACTTGCGTGCGTACTGGATGAACGCGCGCGTCGGCATTGGGCGGGGAGTGAAGCGCGTGCCTATGGATGGGGTGGTGTGAGTGCGGTAAGCGAAGCCACCGGGATGTCGCCGAACACGATACGCAAGGGGCTCGTTGAGTTGGAGGCGCGCGAAGTCGAGCCCGATGCCGAGGTCAGTTCGAGGTTGCGCAAGCCCGGCGGTGGGCGCAAGCGTCTGAGTGAGACCGACCCGCAATTGAGTGGTCAGTTGGACCGACTGGTGAGCCCACTGACAAGGGGTGATCCGCAATCGGCGTTGCGCTGGACCTGCAAGAGCACGAGCCATCTGGCACAAGAGTTGTCGGTGCAAGGGCACCCGATCAGCGCAAGAACGGTGGCACAGTTGCTCAACGAGGCCGGCTACAGCTTGCAGGGCAACCGCAAGACCGTGGAGGGCTCCTCGCACCCGGATCGCCATGCGCAGTTCGAATACATCAACGTTAAGGTCAAGCGATTTCAGCAGCGCGGGCAGCCGGTAATTTCGGTGGACACGAAGAAAAAAGAGCTCGTGGGCCCCTACAAGAACAACGGACGAGAGTGGCAGCCCAAAGGCGAGCCCGAGCGCGTGGACGTTCACGACTTCCCGGATCCGGAACTGGGCAAGGTCATTCCTTACGGGGTATTCGACATGGCTCGCAACGAGGGCTGGGTAAGCGTGGGCATTGATCACGACACCGCGCAGTTCGCCGTACAGGCCATTGGCCGATGGTGGCAGAAGATGGGCGTCAAGCGCTATCCCCATGCAAGCGCCTTGATGATCACCGCTGATGGCGGCGGAAGCAACGGCAGCCGCTGCCGTTTGTGGAAGGTCGCATTGCACAGCTTGGCAGTGCGCCTGGGATTGCCGATCCATGTGTGTCACTTCCCACCAGGGACCAGCAAATGGAACAAGATCGAGCATCGCATGTTCTCTCACATCACACAGAACTGGCGAGGCCGACCATTGGTGAGTCACGAAGTCATCGTCAATCTCATCGCCAATACTACGACACGCGCGGGCCTGAAGATCCGGGCCGAACTCGATCGCGGAAAGTACCCCACCGGGATCAAAATCACCGACGCTCAATTAGCCTCGCTCAATCTCAAGCCGGAGAATTTCCACGGCGACTGGAACTACACGGTCTTGCCGGCACGAAAGAAAACCTAGTCACTTTATTATTGCGCGAGGCCTAAGACAGCGCGGGCCGCACTAGTGATCATGGACGTGCACGCCCACCGCGGTATGCCGGGCGCCGTCGGAAGCCATCACTTTGCGCACGAAGGGGTCGTCCTCCATGTCACCGAAGTCAGCAATGTCGATGCGGCCATAGTCAATCAACTGAATCTCCGATGGCGTGGGACAGCTCTCGGGCGGGCCCACCGCGACGAGTTCAAACTTGATGCGCGAACCACCATGGCCGCGTTGGATCCGCGCGGGGATGTCAAGCACCTCAGTCCACTTGGGCAACTGGCGACGCGTGTCGAGTTCCGCGTTGCTGTACTCCACAATCTTTTTGTCGGCGTGAAACACACGTTGCAACGACAGGCTGCCGTTGTCCGCGCGCGTCCAAATTTCGCTGTAACCCAAAGCTTCAGTCACCACCCGATCTTTGGTACGTTGGAACGACCAGGTGATGCTTGTCCCAGCGGCCAAGCCGGCGCTGATTTGGTACTGCGCGCACAGCGCGGGTGGATCGTGGTCAAAGGGTGCCGCCGTTACCATCGCAACCGGCATTGCCCATAGGGCGAAGGTCAGCAGAAGCTTCATGAGTATTCCATCAAAAAAGAAGCGCCGAGCAAGGGCACCCGGCGCGAGGTGGGGAACTGATAGCAAGGTGTTCTGCGAATTGCCCTGCCTTAGAAATCGAAGGCTTCGCGCATCACGTGATAGATCCAGTTTTGCTCCATGGACCCGTGCACCAGATGGGCTTTGGGTCCCGTAGCGTAGATGGCGACGTCTTCGCCGGCGTGGGTTTCCGCGCCCACCGTGGGGATGGCGGCTTCTTGAAGAAACTCAAGGCCAGCGGTATCCACGGCTGTGAGATCGGGACGCTTGAGGCCGGTGGCGAGCGCATCGCGCCAGCCTGGACCGTTGGCGTACCCCAAAGTGGTGTAGGGCAATCCCAGGCGATCTTTGGAGGCTTCTGGAGCTTCGCCGTCCTTGTTCGGCACGTCATGCACTAGACCGAGAATGTTGTTCCCGCGATGCGGATAACCGGCGATGGTGAAGGTGTGGCTGTGGTCGGCGGTCACGATGATGAGGGTTTCTTCCGGATCCACCATCTCGTAGGCCTTCTTGATGGCGCGAGAGAATTCGATCGCATCAATCAGCGCACGCTTGGCGTTACCAGCGTGATGCGCATGATCGATTCGACCGGCTTCCACTTGCAAGTAGAAGCCCTTGCGATTCTTGCCAAGAAGCTTGATGGCCTTCTCCGTCATGTCGGTAAGGGAAGGTTCGCCCGCCTTGTCGTTGGCACGATCGGCCTCGTACTGCATGTGGGAGTTCTCGAACAGCCCAAGCAGATAGTCGGTGTGCGCTGGATCGATGGCGTCGAACTGGGTTTTGTTCCAGACATAGTTTGCTTTCGGACCGCGCGTGCTCACCCATTCCGTGGTGAGGTCGCGACCATCCTTACGCCGTCCGGAAGCGTTGCTTTCCGGCTCCTTCACGGTGTTAGGCAGGAAGTAGGTGCGTCCCCCACCCATGACTACTTTCAAGCTCTTCTTGACGGCGTCCGGCAATTCGATCAATTGGCGCGAAATGTCCTTGACGTCCAAGCTGCCGTTGGGCAGTCCGTTCGCGGTTTCGTAGTCACGAATCTCCTTGTCGCTCTCCCAATCGCGCACGGCGGTGTGGGAGTAATTGGCGGCAGGGGTGGCGTGTGTAATACGGGCGGTGGACACCACACCCGTGTGCTTCCCAGCCACGGCGGCTTGCTCGAGAATGGTCGGCAGGGACTTCGCGGCGATGATGGCCGCGTTGCCTTCAAAACGTGTGGTCGTATGGTCAACCGACAGCATGCCTTCGCGCGCCTTGTACCCCGTCACCATCGCGGTCATGGTGGGTGCGGAGTCCGATGTTTGTTGATCCCAAGAGTAGGTCTTGCTCAGGGCAAGATAGGGAAAATTCTCGAAGGACAGGCGATTTTCTTCACCGGGCTTGCCGTTGAGTTGGCCTTCAAGAATGCGCGCAGCCGTCACTGTCGAAACACCCATGCCGTCACCCACGAATAGAATCACATTCTTGGCGCGGCGCTTGATGCGTCGCAGTTCTTCGCCCTCTTCGACGAATCTCTCGCCGGCGCGGTACCAATCGTTCACGCTTTCCGGGCCTTTCACAACGGGATCGGCGGCGAGTACCATCGGTGTCGCACTGCTCGCGAGTATCGCGGCCAGTGCCACCTTCAGGACGGTCTTTGCATGAAGCTGCATGGGGTTGTTCTCCTTACGTTAGATGGGATTGGAATAAGGGGCTCGATGAGAGCCGAAGCTTCCGTAAAGTATGGACATCGCATATTGCAGGGGCATGACGACGGCTCGTCATCGAATTCAGTGCCGAGTGTTTTCGGGGGAATCGGGTATCCTGATTACGAGGAAGCCGGCTGCGTCGGCCCTGAATCAGTTCAACTCGTATTCCCCGCGCTCTTGGCGCGGGGGCAAATTTCGGGGGTTTTCAAAGGGGGTGAAGTGATTGGTACGTAGCCCCCTTTGGTCAAGTTGGTCAAGGGCGGGGTCAATACCCCGCCCGCGAAGTCCCTTTTATTCCACGTTAGGCGCGCAACTCATGCATGCACTCCAATCTTTGGCGAACAAGTTGTCTCGCTGCCTCATCGCCCTGTGCATTACTGCACTGGCGGTTGGTTTGGGTAGCCCCACAGCGCGCGCGCAGGAGCTTCCCAACAAACCCATCCGAATCATCGTTCCGTTCGTAGCGGGATCCAGCATCGACGCGCGCGTACGTGTCATGGCTCAGGCCCTGAGCGAGCGTCTCAAGCAACAAGTGATCGTGGACAACAAACCCGGAGCAGGTGGATCGATGGGGTCGGCCTTCGTGGCGCAGGCACCCGCGGATGGCACGACATGGCTGTTCACCAACAACAGCTTCGCGATCAACCCGTATGTCTACAAGAACGCGGGCTACGACCCGCTAAAGAGTTTGGCGCCGGTCAATCGCGGATATGTTTCGGCGCTAGTGGTGTTGATCAACTCGAATCTCAAGGTCAATTCACTGAAAGAACTCGTCGCCTTGGCCAAGGCACAACCTGAGTTGCTCAACTACGGCTCCAGCGGGATGGGTAGCTTGCCGCACTTCGCCGCGGAGTTATTCTTCCGTTTGGCCGGCATAAAGCCTCTTCACATCCCCTTCAAGGGCGACACGCAGGTGCTGACAGAAATAATGGGGGGCCGCATCTCCATCGTATTCAGTGGCATTGCATCCGCGCAGGCTCATATCAAATCCGGGGCGCTGCGAGCACTTGCCGTCACATCTCAACAACGCAACAGTGCTCTGGAGAATGTACCAACCATGGCGGAAGCGGGATTCCCGGCTTACAACGATTTGATCTGGACCGGCTTCTTTGTGCCGGCCGCGACGCCCAAGAATGTGGTGGGGTTCATCAACAAAGAAATCACCGCAATGCTTAACACGCCTTCCGTCAAGGCGCGCATGGAGGCGACCGGAGCGGACGTGGCGCCGATGACGGTGGTGGAGTATTCGAGTGTTGTGCGGAAAGAAGTCGCGCGTTACGCCAAGTTGGTGAAGGATGTTGGGCTGAAGCTGGAATAGGTCAACGCAAGTGGGAGCCTTTGGACGATGATCCACCGTATTGCCATCCAGTTGGTGCTTTTGCTGCCCACTGCTGGCGATAGCGGATACCGCGACCAAGATCCCGCGCATTGGATTTCTGACAAGCGCCAGCCGCACTTTTATACCGGGCGAATCGTACGATTCGGTCATGGGTGGGTGGGAGTGAGCGACGGACCGCCTCCGAACCAAATTCCCTTATAAGTGCACGGCGCAGCGGCTGTCTTCGATCCTTTACGGCGCAAGGCGCTGCGCTTTTCCGCCCTACGTATTACGGGCCGTTTCCTCGGAAGACAATCCGGACATTGCCTTCACCACGACCAGCTTCCACGTAATCGGACTCTTACACTGGCGTATGATTGTGTTCGGGGAAAGCAGAGGCAAGTTACAAACCCTAGATTAGGAGAACACCATGATCACCCGGTCTCGCATCTTGACAATTGGTTACATCGTTCTTCTTTTCCTTACGTGTTCCCTCACCCAAGGCGCGGAACAACCCCTTCGCGTCGCCGCCATTTCCCCCCTCTCGGGGACCTTCGCACTCATCGGCGAGGAGACCATCAAACAGATCAAGGGCGCGGCCGATCTGGTCAATGCCAAGGGTGGACTGTTCGACGGCCGCAAAGTCG
Organism: Betaproteobacteria bacterium; assembly: GCA_031379405.1. Lineage (GTDB taxonomy): Bacteria > Pseudomonadota > Gammaproteobacteria > Burkholderiales > SHXO01 > SHXO01. The sequence goes on from JANNFC010000080.1 coordinate 14,942, forward strand.
AGATAACCGCCCTCGACGGCAAGGCCAACCCACAGGACAGTCTGCTGGCACTGAATCAGGCGATCAGCAGCGGACATCGTTACGTCATGTCGCACATGTCCAGCGTGGTCCACGCACTGTCCGACGCAGTCGCCAAGCACAATGCCCGCAACCCGGATCGCCCCGTGTTGCTGCTCAATTTCGACGGACGAGATCCCGCGCTCACCGAGGCGAAGTGCAACTTCTGGCACTTCCGGGTGAACTATCATACCGATACCGAGATGGAGTTCATGACTGACTATCTTGCGCGGCAGCCCTCGGTGCACAAGGTCTACCTGATCAATCAGGACTATGCTTTTGGACATGCCATTCAGCGCGCGGGGCGCGAACTTTTGCACAAGAAGCGGCCCGACGTCCAGATCGTGGGAGATGACTTGGTACCGCTAGGCAAGGTCAAGGACTTCGCACCCTATGCGTCGAAGATCCGGGCTTCAGGTGCGGATACGGTGATCACTGGCAACTGGGGCAACGATCTTTTCTTGTTGGTCAAGGCCAGTCACGACTCTGGACTGGATGTGCGCTACTACGTGCTGGTAGGCAACATCGCCGGAAGCGTCGCGGGATTAGGGGTCGCGGGCGTCGGAAAGGTATGGAGCCTATTTCCCTGGCACGCCAATGTCGAGCCAAACCCCTACGAGAAGTTCAATAAAGAGTACAGGGCCAAGTACAACACCACGGAGAATTTTGACTACATCCCCACCCACCGAGCTATCGGCATGCTGGCCAAAGCAATAGAAACGACGCGTAGCGACGATCCCCTCAAGGTGGCCTATGCACTGGAGGGTATGACCTACGACGGTCCCGAGGGTCGGACGTGGATTCGACGAGAGGATCACCAGTTGATCGTTCCACATTACCTTGCGAGTCTGGTCAAGGCAGGACAGTCGGGCGCGAAATACGACGTCGGGGGCACCGGGCTCGCTTGGAAAACAGTGTATGCGAGCAAGGCGGGCGATACGATGCCGGCACTGAAGTGCAAGATGGTACGGCCCTAGCCCGCTTTTTTGTGTAGCGCCGAGGCTTGGTCGAACCAGAACTTCATGTCCATTTCACGATACATGGCGACGGCGCGCTCGAGATGATCCCGCATCTTGTCGCGCTGGTTCGATCCGATGTGCAGCTTGGCGAGACCTAAGTGACAGTGGGCGATTAGTGGGCGCATACCCAGCTCGCCAGCAGCCGTGAGCACCTGCCCGTACATCGCTTCGAGCTTCTCGACGCAGGCTTGATCGATCTCGATGTCATCGCCCTTTGCGAGTTCGTAGGCCTGTATTTCCGCGAGCAGTTTCAGGGCCCAGAGTTCCCAACCACGCTCCCCTTGAGCGCGTGTCACCGCCAGAGCCTTCTCTGCATGCTCGCGCGCCTGCGCAATCCGTCCATGGACAAAGTAGCACTCGGCCAGAAGCGTGATGATCCACGCCCGCAAACCTAACATCCGCATCGACGTGCTCGCTTGGACGGCCTCCTCCAGTAACGCTACGGCTTCCTCGGAGCGATCTGAGCGCAGATAGGCGGCCCCCAGCCCTGCCGCAAGCAGAGGCAGCATGAAGCGAATCTCCATCGCGCGGCACACCGCAAGACCCGGCTCCAGCACACGAACTGCCATCGCAAAATTCCCCTGGCGCAGATGTGCCCAACCCAGGCCATAGCGCGCGTAGATTTCACTGTATGGATGATTAGCCTTCTGTGCGATCTGCAGACCTTCCTCCCCTACGACGAGAGCTTGCGGAAAGTCACCCAGTTCCGCCAGAACCGCAGCCAAAAATAATCTGGCGAGTACCGGTGGCAACGCGGCAAGCCCTAGGCGCTCATTGAGCGGCGCGTCTTTCACGACATCGATAGCAGTCTTCAAGGCGGCGGCAGCCCGACGCGCATCGCCAGAGAACCAAAGCGCCTGTCCCACATAAAAACTGGCGCCGGCACGCAGACCAAGATCGTCGACCGCCTTAGCGATGGCGCACGCCCTCTTGCCCGCCTCGATCGCGCCACTATGCTGGCCAAGGAAGTTCTGAACCACTGACTGGAATCCAAGTACCCATCCGAGCCGCCGCTGATCCCCTAACCCCCTTGCCAAGACGAGCGCCTCGCTCACAATCTGACTCTGCTGCGAGAAATCGCCGAGAGCGATGAGGGCGCTTCGTTGCTCGAAACACAGGTCGATCAGTTGCTCAGCGCGCGCCTTCGAGTCGGGTAGTTCCTTGAGTGCGGCGCGCGCGTTCTCGAACTGCGAGAGCGCCTCCAACAAGGCCGAACGGTCGAGGGCCCGGTTCCCCGACTGGCGGCTATATCGCACTGCTTTGTCCCATAATTGCCCGCGCAGCGCGTGGTGCGCAAGCCGCTCCACATGTTCACTCAACCGTTCCGCGTAGACTCGCTCGATCACGCTCACGATCTGCGCGTGCAGTTGGCGGCGCCGTTCGCCCAGCATGCTCCCATAGGTCACCTCATGGGTGAGCGCATGCTTGAAGGTGTATTCGAGGTCTGGAAAAAGCTGCGTCTCATAGACGAACTCCGCCTCCTGCAGATGGGCGAGGCTACGCCGCGCGACATCGTCAGCGAGTTCTGCTATTGCCGCGAGTAGCGCATAGGGTACGTCCTTGCCAATCGCCGAGGCGGCCTGCAGGAGTTGTTTTTCCTCTGGTGGAAGCCGGTCGATACGCGCCGCCAAAACAGTCTGCACGGTGCCGGGTACCTGTAGGGTTTCCACTGGCCGTGTGAGGCGAAAGCTGCCGCGCTCTCCCGCGAGGGCGCCCGTCTCCACCAAGGTGCGAACGGTTTCCTCCAGGAAGAACGGATTGCCCTGCCTCGCAAGCTGAAGCATCAAAGGCGCAAGTGCTGGGCCTGGGCCCAGGAGCCCGGCCAACAGCTGCTGCACGCTCTCCGCCGCGAGGGCGTCGAGCCGGATCTGGGAATAGGCGGTCTTGCTGCCCCAACGATTCGTCCAGAGTGAAGAGCTTGCCTGTGACTTTTTCTCGCATGTCGCGATGATCATCGCGATCACTAATCTTGAGGTAGCCCTTGAGTAGATCGATTACCGGCAAGTAGCTAGTTGCCTTGCCATAGGACACCGAGGCGGCGGTCAGGATCAACCAGTTCTGCACGCGATGCGAGTGCGTGAACTCGAAGGTGAGTCGCGATTTGCCGACCCCAGCCTCACCCACGATGGCGGCCACCTGGCCAACACCGGTGTCAGCCTGGCTCAATATGCGGCGCAAATGTTCGACCTCGGTCTCGCGTCCGACGAATTGCGTGAGACCGCGCAGCGCGGCTGCCTGTAGGCGTGTACGCGCTTGCCCGGCACCGATCAACTCGTAGACTTGCACCGGCTCGCCCAGTCCCTTGACACTGATGGGGCCCAGCGATTTGACTTGCACGAGGCCCTCGGCCAGACGTAGCGTGTCGGGCGCCAGCAGAATCGAGCCAGGGTCGGCCAATTGCTCCATGCGCGCGGCCAAGTGCGTGGTCTGGCCGACCGCCGTATAGTCCATGCGCAAATCCGAGCCGATGGCACGCACGACCACCTCTCCCGAGTTCAATCCAACACGGGATCGAGGATCTTCCGTGCGTCCTCTGGGTCGCGCTCGGCCAGCAATTCCATCGAGCCCTTCAGATCGGCGAACAACACCGTCACCAGCTTGCGCTCGCCTTCCAGGGCGGCGCGCGACAGCAGAATCTTTTCCGCCAGATGCATCGGGGTGACCTGCCGCGGACTTTGCATTGTCAGTTGGCCAGCACTGCGCTCCGCGATTGCTTTGAGTAATTTTCTGCGATGGCCCAAGAGGATGCCGAGCGCTTGCAGGTCGCCATCGGAAACCAGCGCCAATGCCTCAAGATCGATCCCGTTGTCCTCGAGCACCGCAGCATACTGCGCAAGACCACGGGACTGGAGCCATTCCGCTAGCGCCATTCCGATGGGTCCGCAATGATGCTCAAACTCACAACGACTTCGTCTAAGGAACGATGTCCACCTGCTCGGTGGCGATCTCTACCTGCTCGACAAAGATCCGTCGCTCATGGGGTGTGTCTGTCTCTACGGTCCAGCGGGACGGTAGGCACTGGGCAAGCCGAAACTTGGCAAGCGTTGCGCCCTGCGAGTCAATGAGGGTGATGAGCAGATTCTTTCGCGTCAGAGAACCGGAGCGGGCAGATTTGATCCAATCCCAGAAATCATCGCCACCCACGAAACCACGCTTGAGAATCACGTTGGGGTAGTTGACACGCCCCGGCAGTTTGCGCACCGCCGCTGGGTCGCCACCTTCGCGAAACTCCAGTATCTCCACTTGCATGCCGAGCCCGGACACCTCTTGGAAGGAAAAGGTTTTGCCATCCTCCCAATCGACCTTGACCTCGACCGCTTTGCGCAGATGACGCTCTTGCGATAGCACCGGATTCGCGGTGAGCGCTAACCCGACTACGAATAGATAGCCCAGCATAGTGACGATACGATTCATTGTGGTCTCCCATTGCCTTATGCATGAAACGAACTCATAGTACTCTCGCGATTCGGTCGCCGCAGTGTCCCCTGGAAAACTGATATTTCAAGACCTGACCCCAGTCCCAGCAGACCTGACCCCAGTCCTCCTACGTGCGGTCCCTGGAGGAAATTCCGGACATCTCCTCTACGACCTTTAGGATTGCCGCCGAATCCCAGCGTGTGCCTTCCTGCGCCATCAGCGCGTTAAATGCTTGGGCGGCCAGTGCGCCCGCGGGCAATGACGTTTTGGTGGACTGCGCGTTGTCCAGCACGATGTGAATGTCCTTGTGATGCAAGGCGGCGGGTAAGCCGGCGACGAATTCGCGATTCATCATGCGCGCGCCGAACACCTCCAGCATGCGGCTGCCGGCGAAGCCTTTCATCAGCGCTTCCCAGATGGGTTTGAAATCCACGCCGTTGGCGCGCGCGAACACCATCGCTTCGGCAATGCCTTGGATCATCACCACCAGCGTGAGCTGATTGCAGGCTTTGGCGACTTGCCCCGACCCGCTCTCGCCCATGTGCAAAATGGTTTTTCCCAAGCAGCGATAGATGGGCTGCATGCGATCGAAGGTGGATGCATCACCGCCGACCATGATGGAAAGGGTTCCTGCTTGTGCGCCCGTTTCACCGCCGGACACGGGAGAGTCCAGCATCTGCATGCCGCGTGCGCGCAGTTCCTTGCAGATTCGGCGTGTGGTGTCTGGGGGTATGGTGCCGCAGTCGATGATGACGGTGCCAGGCTTCGCGCCGGAGGCGACGCCCTCATCCCCCAAAACGACTTGTTCGACGTCGTGGCCGGTTGTCACCACCAGCACGATAGCCTCTGCTTGCGCGCCGACTTCTTTTGGCGAGGCACAGCGTGTGGCGCCGGCGTTAACTAGCGGACGAGTAGTTTCTTCGCGCCGCGACCAGACGAAAAGTTGGTGGCCGCCCTGCATGAGGTTGAGCGCCATCGGCGCGCCCATGGAACCCAATCCGATGAATCCGACTTTCATTGCGCGCCCTCCATGCCGGAGGCGCGCTCGATGACTTTGACGATGGCGGAGGAGTCCTCCTCCCCCAGACCGCGACCGACCAGCGCGTTCAGATGCTGTGCAACCAAGCCTGCCTGTTGTAATGAGATGTTCATCTTGGCCGCTGTGTCCATCACGATGCGCAGATCCTTGCGATGCAGTCTCGCCTTGAAGCCTGGTTTGAAATCGCGATCGAGCATGCGTTTACCGTGAATCTCCAGCACTTTGCTGTTGGCAAATCCGCCCAGCAACGCCTCGCGCACCTGGTACGCGTCGGCGCCGTTCTTGCGCGCCAAGGTCATGGCCTCCGCAATGGCTTCGATCGTAACGCCCGCGAGTATCTGATTGCACCCTTTGGCCACTTGTCCGGCACCGTTGGAGCCGATGTGCACGATGTTCTTGCCCATGACCTCGAACAGCGGCTTCACTCGCGCAAAGACTTCCGGTTTACCGCCCACCATGATGGAAAGTGTGCCGTGGATGGCGCCGATGTCGCCGCCGGAGACGGGTGCATCGAGCATCTCGACGCCATTTGCCGCGAGCGTCTCGGCAATTTCCCGCGCCGTAACGGGTGAGATCGTGCTCATGTCTACGACGACAGAGCCTTTCGCCGCGCCGGCGATGACGCCTTGGGTTCCCAGGACGACTTGCTCGACGTCTGGCGTATCGGACACCATGGTGATGATTACGTCGCTGCCGTGCGATGCGTCGGCGGGCGATGTGCAAGCGATCGCACCGGCGTCGATCAGTGGCTGCATGGACTCGACGCGGCGTGCGTAGACTCGCAGCTTATGGCCTGCTTTAAGAAGGTTGAGTGCCATGGGACGTCCCATGATGCCCAGCCCGATGAACCCTACATTGATGCGCATGGTTTGAAGTGTGTTGAAAGCGTTTAGAAGTAATACTGCGTTTCAGACCAATCCCTTGAACCTAGCCTGCCGCTCGCACCAAGCCGCTGTGGCGAGCAAATGATTGGATTCACCAGGGTTACCGATGATCTGCAGTCCCAGAGGTAGACCCTGGGGACCCAAGCCGGTGGGGATGGTGATGGCGGGTACGCCGAGCACAGTCCACAGGGTGCACAGACTGGGATCCCCGGTAGATTCGAAAGACGGTGCCTCGCCGGGCGCAGGCGGCGTAATGATCGCGTCGTGATCTTCCAGTAAGCCCGCAAAGGTGCGCTTCATGGCAAGGCGCTTTTCCAACGCGGAGCGATAGTCGCTGTCGCTGATAGTCTCGCCTTCATCCAACGCCTTGTTGAGAAAATCGCTGATCAAGTTTCGATACGCCGAGCGCACTGCTCTGGATGCGCGCGCCGCTTCATAGAGCATGATGCAGCGGTGCACGCGATGCGATTCGTTGAACAGCGCGGGCATGTCTTGCTCTTCCACCACAGCACCGGCGATGCGAAATTTTTCGATGTCGTGTTGGAATCGGGCGCGCTGCGCCTGCGTCGTAAGGTGCCAGGCGTGCGTGCGATAGGCCAGTAGCAAAGGTGGATTGCGCATGGCCGTGACCTGCGGACTCAGCGCCCACTTCGAATGCGCAATACGGGCCGCGACGAAGGCGGCATCGTCCACCGTGCGTGCGATGACGCCGGGCTGGTCCAAGGTCGGGCTGAAGGGCAGGATGCCTTCTGCAGACAGCACGCCTTTACCGGGCTTGTAACCCACCACACCGCAAAATGCGGCCGGGCGAATGATGGACCCGTTGGTCTGCGTCGCGATGGCCGCGGCCACCATTCCGCACGCGACCGCGGCCGCTGAACCACTGGACGACCCTCCAGGAGTATGGTTTGTGTTCCATGGGTTGCGGGTCTTGGCGGGGACCATGAAGGCGAATTCCGTGGTCACCGTTTTGCCTAGAAAGAATCCCCCAGCCGCCTCCAGACGATCTACGACCTCGGCATTGTGGTCCGGTACATACTGCGCGTAGATCTTCGATCCCATGCCAGTGGGCACGCCACCGGTCAGGAGAATGTCCTTTACGCCGATGGGAAGACCGTGCAGCGGCCCTAGAAAATGGCCGGTCGCGCGCTTCGCGTCTAACTTGCGAGCCGCGTTCAATGCATGTTCCGCGTCCAACCATGCCCAGGCTTGGACCGAGGGCTCGGTCTCTTGGATGCGCGCCAGCAGTGCTCGCGTATAGGCCTCGCTGGTGAGTTCCCCAATAGCGAGGCGGCGCGCGACCTCCTTTATCGCGAGGGCATGCAGCGGAGTCTTGAGGACTGGAGTGGGAGCAAGGGCCATGATGTTCCTCTCGCGAAGTTCAAGTGCTGCGCTTCTTTCCGTCCGGATTGATGAGGTTGGGCGGTGTGTCGCCGAGGAGGGCAGCGACACAGTTTCTCGCCGCCGTCATTGCCATGGCTTTGCGTGTCGGCTCGGAACTGCTGGCGATGTGAGGTGAAAGCACGACGTTTTTGAGCGTGAGGAATTCAGGCAGGAATTGGGGCTCGTTCTCGTATACATCCAAACCTGCTGCCCAGATCTGTTTGCGCTTCAGTGCGCGGATGAGAGCGGCGTCATCCACGATGCCTCCGCGCGCGACGTTGATCAGCACCGCGCTGGGTTTCATCATGGCAAGTTGCGCCTCGCCGATGAAATGATGGGTTTCCTGGTTATACGGCATGATCAGCAACACCACATCCGCCTGTCGCAGCAAGTCGTCTTTGCTGACGTATGTGGCGGATACGGAGCGCTCATCGTCCAAGGCAGCGCGATGGCGGTTGTTGTAGATTACTTTCATATCGAAACCGCGTGCGCGCTGGGCGATCGCCAGACCGATACGTCCGAAACCGAATATGCCGAGCGTCGCACCATGCACATCCATCCCGAGCATCTGCTTTAGGAATGTGCCCTTCCATTCTCCGTTACGAAGGTAGTGCTCGGCCTCGGTTATTCGACGGCACGTGGCGACTATCAGCCCCATGGCATAGTCGGCCACGCTCTCGGTCAAGACCCCGGGAGTGTTGGTCACCATGACGCCGCGCTGGGTGCACGCATGCACGTCGACGTTGTTGTAGCCCACGGCAGCGTTGGAAATCACCTTTACGGTGGGACATCCATCCAGCAGCTGGGCGTCGATTCTTTCGGCGGTTGTCATGACCGCGCCATCCATGCCCCGCAGATTGGCCGCTAGCTCTTGGGGTGAATAGCGCTGGTCCACCTGGTTGGAGGTGACTTGGCAGTGCTGGTTTAGATAGGCAAGCGTATCGTCGAACACCTCGCGTGCGACGAGGACTTTGGGCTTCATTCTTATGGACCTCCTCTAGAAGGGGAAGTCTATTGGCATCTGCCTTGGGGGGGAAGCCCCCCAGCCCCATTTGCGCGCGCCTGGCGACAGGTTCAACCCATTGCAGGCAAGCCGAAGAACTGGAGAATTCAGTGTCGAATCAATGTGCTATGGGATGAGCGTTCCATCCAATCGTAAGCATGAAGACCGCAAAACCCACTACATAGGCAAGGGCTACATGCCAACCATGACGCAACCATGTGCCCACCGATCTGGCCTCGGGCATGATGCTGCTGATGGCGACCCCGGCGGAGGACCCGAACCAGATCATGGAGCCACCGAAGCCTACGGTATAGGCCAGACCGCCCCAGTC
>JANNFC010000651.1:0-2037 GCA_031379405.1 Betaproteobacteria bacterium
CAGCTCGATGGGCTTAATCGGCGCAGTGTTCAAGGGAAACTCTCCACACTATAAGAACTTCGAACACGCATATCAAAACTGCAGCGGGCTTGACAATCAAGTTAGTGCCCTCAAGGGCATCTTTAAAGCGGCGAAGGCTGATTTCGACGGTGGATACTTGTTCACGGTCCAGGCCTCAATATCCGGAGAGATATTTGGCGACTTTATTGGCCTTGCGAAATCTGCTCTTCGAGAAAATTACAAGGACGTAGCAGCTGTCCTAGCCTGTGCCGCCCTGGAAGACGCGCTTAAGCGGTTTGCAGAGGCTAATGGACTGAGTGTCGGCGACAAGGTCCTGCAGGAAGTTGTGAACGCGCTGAAGGCCAAAGGGCTGGTAACCGGGGCACAAAAGTCGCTCCTTGATTCAATGCCAAAAATCAGAGACTATGCGATGCATGCAAATTGGGAGAAAATCACAGCCCAAGATGTTGGAAGCGTAATCGGTTTTGTTGAACAGTTTCTGCTCTCTCACTTTTGATGACAACTAATACTGGCTCACGGCGGTATCGAGGCTCGTGATGTTGGCAGAGCAGCGCTCTAAGTGATACATTGTGCCAACTATGCGGAAGGATAAAGGAGCTGAGCTTCGAGCTGAGTATTCACGATCTTCATTGGGCATAGGGGTACGAGGGAAATACTTGAAAGAATATCGCCGAGGGACAAACCTGGTCTTGCTCACACCCGAAGTCGCGAGAGCGTTTCCCTCGGAGAAATCCGTCAACGACGCACTCAGCTCTCTTATCACTGTCGCTCGACGAACAATCCGACAGAATAGGCGTGGAAGTAAGTAACGGACGACATACGGGGGTACGACTTCGCGCCAATACATTCTCGCCGGTCGTCCTCACGTACTTCCAGCACTGAAGAACCTCCATCGATACATAGCTATTCAAAGACACCGCACTATAATGGAAACGAAAATAAAGCTGTTCTTCGATCCAGTCGGAAATACACTGACGGTGTGGTTTGGAGACCCCGACCAGGAACACCTGTGCGAAGAAACCGGGGATGACGTCATCCTCATGAAGGATCGCAAGGGGCAAGTCATCGGGTTCGAAAAGTTGAACTTCGTCCCATTGGGAACAGACATGCCGCTCGTCAGCTTTGAAACGATGGCCACTCCTGCACGATGAACAAGGAGAGTGCACCTGAGTATCCTCGAAAAACGAAACAGCCTATTGGGGATGGAGTTCGACCGGTATCTCAGAGAGCATCCTGAGTTTACCGAGAAAATTCCCAATAATGCCCAAATCATTCTGCTCCTCGAAGGGGACAAGGAATTCAATAATTGGAGTGCGCGTGTCGGTAAAGAACAAGCCGCTCAAGATCAACCTCTGCTGTACGTAACCATCAAGAAACTCGCCCCAGCCCATTCGCGCATTGAGGAGCTTAGCCTTACGGCTGGGTAACCTCCTTGGCCCGCAAATCACCGCGATGTCACGCGCGCGCAAAGGCGGGGGTGTTGAAGCGCCGACCTATCAGCTTACGGCTCCAGACTGAAGAGGCGGGCGGCGTGATGGACTGTCACGATATGGATCTCTTCACGAATGAGTCGATATACGATTCGATAGGAGCCTTGGATCACTTCGCGCACGGTGGGGTCATTGATCTCGGGAACGATACGCCCAGACTGGGGCAACGCGGGCAGGCGTTCAACAGAGGCGATCAATCGTTGGGTGACAAGCTCGGCGTAGTGAGGGGAATCCTGCGCAATGAACTGCTTAATCGACTGCACATCCTCAATCGCTCGGCGGGTCCAAATCAGCGGGGTCATCTACGGATCTGACGAACGGCTTCGGCGTGGGGAACCGTTTCGCCCGCATCGGATTGACGGAGGCCTTCCTCGACTTTTGCTAGGAAGCAGAGCCGTTCGATGGCATCCTCAAGCGTGGCGGTATCAGGAAGCCGCTCCATAACCTGAATGATTTTTTGCTTCACCGTTTCAATGGCCATTGCGATCACCTCATTCGCTTCGCACTCTAAGACACTTTCGGTTGT
>JANNFC010000652.1:0-7282 GCA_031379405.1 Betaproteobacteria bacterium
CAACTGGTCGCTAGCGCGAAGGATCCGACGCAGAACATCATGCCGGTGAGCATCGAGTTGGTGACCGCGGGCGCGACCATGGGCGATCTCGTCGAGTGCTTGCGTAGCGTGTGGGGGACTTACCGCGAGAATCCAGTATTTTGAGAATGAAAGCGATCATGCACCGAGCCGTACTGACATTACCCTATCTGCATCACGTACCCAAACTCGCCGAACCTCCCGTCGCGCTGGGCGAAGGAACTGCCATCATCGGCCGAGCGAGCGTCGGGAACGGTGCGTATTTTGGCGCGCTCGCAATGATTCGCGCCGATGGTCACTACGTTACCGTGGGAGATGATTTCTGGTTTGGCGCGCGCTCCGCGGTACACATCGCTCACGAGCGCATTCCTACGGTTATCGGCAACGGCGTAACGGTTGGCACCAATTCCACGGTGCACGCCTGCACCGTGGGCGATGAATGTGTGGTGGAAGATAACGTGGTGATTCTGGATGGCTCGGTAGTCGGAGATGGCTGCGTGATCGCGGCGGGGTCCGTCGTATTTCCACGCACCGAGTTGCCTGCGGGTCAGTGGTGCGAAGGCAGCCCCGCCAAACCTGTGCGGCCTGTTACGGCACAACAGTTGGCCGCTGCCCGTGCGCGTGTGCGGGGATTGATTTTGGCTACGCGCGTGCAACCGATGGAAGGCGATGGATTCAGCGGCGGCGAATCGAATTACGTGGCACCCACCGCCGCCACACGCGGCCGCATCGTTCTGGAGCCCGATACGAGTGTGTGGTTCAGCTGCGAATTGGATGCCGACAAGTATGAGATTAGCGCTGGTTCGGGTACCAACATTCAAGACAACACCGTCATCCTCGCGCACGCTGGGCCGGTGAAGATCGGCACTGAGGTCACCATCGGTCACAACGTTACGCTGCAAGCTTGCCAGATCGGCAATAAGTCTCTCATCGGTATGGGCGCCGTGATCGCACCTGGCACCGTGGTGGAAGATGATGTCCTAGTGGCCGCCGGTACCGTGACCTTACCCGGCCAACGCTTGACCTCAGGCTACATGTGGGCAGGAAGACCAGCTCGTCAACTGGGCGTGTTGGACGACGTCAAGCGCGACATCATCAAGTATGGTGCGAGCCACTACGTGGATTACAACCGGGATTTTTTGCGTACCGTGGAGTCAACCTGACAAACAGGGTGCGCATGCGCAGACCGGTGCGTGGAACGCACCCTACGTGCTTGTCGAAGAACTACGACCGGCAATCAGCCTTACGCGAACCCCAACTCGTAGCGCGTCCCTCGGCCGCTGCCGGCCAGTTCTAGGCACTTTTTGGCGACAAGTTCCGCCAGATCTCTTTGCGCAGTGGCTGGGCTGGACTTGGTCAAACTCGCGTATTTTTTGTTTGTCATGCCACCTTCAAAACCAGCGGGGCCTGCGTCCAACATTCTATTGAGCGCCTTGCGTTGGCGTTCGTTAAGGGGCGTTTGTGTATGGCGTAACCAGAAACGCGCCTTTCGAATGACATGAGCGATGGTGTTTTCGCTTGCTCGCGCGGCTTCCTCGACCTGCGCGATAAACCAGGTGAGCCACGGCGTGACATCAAGATCGCCGCGAGAAAGACGCTCCAACTGGGCATAGTATTCGTCACGATGTGCCATGAGCGTCTCCGAAAGGCTATAGAAACGCGCAGAGCGCGCTTCATCTTGTGCAAGTGCCATGTCGGCCACAGCGCGACCCACACGCCCATTGCCATCCTCGAAGGGGTGCAAGACTTCGAACCAGGCGTGTGCTAGGCCGGCACGCAGTAGCCCGTCGAGATTCTTCGGCGGCCTATTGAACCACTGCAGAAAGCGCCGCATTTCTTGTGGTAACTTGCTGCGCGGGGGTGCCTCGTAGTGAATGCGCTCGCGTCCAATCGGGCCCGAGACGATGAGCATGGGCGCCGAACCTCGCAACCTTCCCGTGGTTATTTCGTGCAGTCCCGAGCGACCATCCGGAAACAACGCGGCCTGCCACCCGCACAGTCGCTCTAGCGTGAGCCGCTTAGTATGTTGCATCGACGCATCGAGCATGACTTCGACCAATCCATCCACCGACCGAGTGCGGGTGGGCAGGCCTGCAGTGGAAAGACCGAGATGACGGGAAATTGAGCTGCGCAACGTATTAGGATCGAACACCTCGCCTTCGATGGCGCTGGTCGACAAGCCTTCGATGGTGAGGACCTCGAGCCGTGCCGCGAGATCGAGCCCCGGGTCGAGCAGTTTTGCGATACCCGCCACTTCGCCCTGTGCGCGTCGAGCGGCTGCCAGGCGCGAGGACAGTGCGGACACATCCAATCGAAATCCGGGCCAGTCCGGCTGTTGCCAAATCCATCGGACGGCTTCGGTGTTGGGGTGTTTTTTGGCCATAATCGCCTCCTGGGATGAGGTGATTGTAGGGTGGAATCACCTCAAGGCCAAGGGATGACGTTCGCTTTGACGTTCGCTTACTATCCAGATATTGGGGTGCGCGTGCGCGGCCCGGAGCGTGGAACGCGACCCGGTCTAGGAAGATGACGCGCCGAGAAAACGCGAAAGACTCTGACTAATCTTCATTTCCTCCAACTTGGTCTGCGCGTAGCGATAACCGGCTTCGACGATCTGGTCGATGGATTCGAATTCGAGCACGCCATATTTATCGATGGGCGGCCGCAAACACAGGTCCGCGTCGCGCTTGACCTCATTGGTTTTCTGGACACTGCTGACTTCCGTGGTGCGCATCAAAACGGCGGCGATGTTCGGTGCCACCAACCGCTTTCGGAAGGGAAGAATGCTATTCCACAGGTACTGCCATGGCGAGGGAAACTCGGTGAATTGAAAACCGAAGGTGCTCTCAGAGCCGACATCGATCACTATCACGTTTTGGCAGGAGCGCTTGCGCATAATGTCGCCGGGCAGGTTGTTCACGATCGCGCCGTCGACAAATACATTGCCGTCGCGCATGACTGGAACGAATACCCCGGGCAACGACGAACTGGCCCGCACCGCTCGCCATAGAGGACCACGGTCGAGTATCACCATCTCGCTCTTGGTCAGATTGCAGGACACGCAGAAGAAATTCAGCCAAAGATCCTCGACGTCCGTTTCGCCATAGACTTCCTGGGCCCAACGATCCAATACCCTGGTTCGAATGAGCGAAAGGAAGGGCAGCGTATATTCCTTGTGGGGTTTGTGGCGCAGCCATCCGTCACGCGAGATCTCAAGGATCTGGTTCCAGTCGTGTCCCATACCCAAGGCACCCGCGATCACCGCGCCCATGCTGGTGCCGCCGATCATATCGATGGGCACACCGGCTTCGCGTAGCGCCCGGATCACGCCGATGTGTGCGAGTCCTCGCGCGCCGCCTCCGCCGAACACTACGCCGACGGCGACTCCCGCTACGCAACGTGCCACTCGCGCAAAATCTTCCTGGTGGTCCAGGCGGATATGATAGTGGCGTTGCGCTAGGCGCCCCAAGAGCCATTGCGTGGTGCCCGAAGGCAACTGGTTTGAGTTCCGGTGCGCAAGTACAAGTGTCTGGCGCGCATTGGACACAGGGTTTTCTCCCTGCAACAGCGCCAACTCGGTACCGCGTGGCTGCGGATCGGCGCCTGCCTTACCCATCAGCAATATCTCATCGGCTTGCCGCAGACAGCGGCGTGTCCAACCTGAATTCTCCGCGTCCCCCTCGAGCACCATGAAGCGATAACGCGACTCCTGCTCTTCCAGCCAGCCTGTCATCCGAATGCCGGCGACGTCGTCGCGATCGGCCTGAGAGATGCCGGTGTGACCCAACATCGAATCGACTCGCCGGCTGGTGAGATGCAAGGTTGGTCCGATGGCTACGAATGCCTGCACCAAGTGTTCAACGGCGCTCTCGTCGGGGGGCTGTGATCCTATACCTAGCACAGCGACGCACATGCCGGACGCTTGATTGCTTTTCGTACGTTCGTGCGCGCGCAATCGCTGGACAACGATACTCGCAAGGACGTGCATGACCCGAGGGTAGCGCGCGACAATCTCTTCAAAAGTCTCGCGCGAGATCCGCACAAGCTGGCAATCGCGCACGGCGATCACGGTGGCGGTGCGCGGCTCACCGGTGAGCAACGCGATTTCCCCGATGCTCTCGCCGCGACTCATCTCGCTCAAGACGCCTCCGTTGCCGGCGATGGCGCGCAGGCGACCACCCAGGATGAAATACAGATCGCGTCCGCTATCGCCTTCGCGAAACAGCGTGTCGCCCGCATGCAATCGAATCCACTCCACGCGTGACTCAACGTAGTGCAGCACGGCCTCGTTCAGTGGGCCGAAGAGACGGGTCAATCCGGCCGCGAGTTGATCGCGTGCCACCCTTTGACTTACCCCTGTGGATAGTTCCTTGACCACGTCCGACGAACTGCTGATGATGTCCTCGAATACGTTGCGCGGAACACGCACCAGCACCGAGTCCTTCTCGGCTGCAACATTCGCGCTATAGGTGCCGGCGCCGGTCAGGATGGCTAGCTCGCCTGCGATCTGGCCCTCGCCGAAGGTGGAGAGCGTGAGCTCGGTGCCATCTTCGCGTAGTACGGTCGCATGCAACAACCCGGAAGCAACGACGTAAACCGCACTGGCGGTTTCCCCCTTGGTCAGCAGGCGCTGGCCTGTACCCAGTTGGAGTTTCTGAAAGAGGACGGGAGATTGGTTCAACAATGCGTCGCGCAAGCGCGGGAAGCGCGCAGAAAGGCAATCGAGCAAGGAAGAAATTTCGGTCATGGAGTTCGCGGTTGGTCTTCCGATCAAGGCATTCCAGCCAATTCCACCGTCAGATCGGAAAGGTGTGCTTCCGTCGTAGGGTCCTTGGTGCGCTTGAGCGCCTTGTTTACCTTCCCTAGCAGATCGCTGCCTGCCATGCGCAGCGCCGCGCGAAACTCGCTGGGACCACCGTCGACCCGTTCCTTAAGCAACATGACGTAGGCGCGCTGCAGATCGCGCCGGTAGAGTTCGATGGCGGGTTTCGCCGCATCAAGCTCGGAGAATATTCCGTCGTTAAGGTCGTAGAGCATATCCAATCCGGCGTACCCTTGTCCCTTCGGATCCAGCATCTGTGCCTCGGCCATGCGCACAAACACGCCACCATCGATGATTTTCTTCAGTGTCTGGGTGTTGGAGTCCTGCAGATCGTCGGTGGCACCGGTGGGCGCCACTCGCAGTAGCACTTCGGGATCGAGCATTGCGCGTGGAATAGAGAACGCGTACTTGACTAGAAACTTCACGGCCTCACGCTGCACGCTGGCGGCGACCGGCTTGAAGGGTGCCTTGCCACGACCGCCTTGATAACGAATTTCTTCGACACCTCCAATCAGCTTGGCAACTGCACCGATTTCGCGATGGCGCTGCGAAATCAACGCCTCCCACATCTCACGCAGCAGCTGGTAGCTGCCGCCTAGACGAGTCGTGGCAGGGATGAGCATGGGTACAACGCGATCGATATTGCGCAGGCCCAACTCCGTGGCCGCCATGCGGTCGCCTCCGATTACGTTGGTGTTGATCGTGGGATCGATCTCGGCAGAATTGTCCTCGCCACCGAAGCGCAACATCGGATCATTGATTTGGCGCGCCGCCATTTCATCAAGCTTGGGTGCTTCCGCATCACTGCTCAATAGCCGGATGAAGGGTTTGCCATCCTTCGTCGCTGTTTCGGTGAGCTGCCGGTATCCCCATTCGATCGCGAAGAAATCGTACGGACCGAATTTGGGTATGAGATGGGCGTTGTCGCCGGGCTGCGCCACATAGTTCATGCGCGCGTAGTCCATGATGGAGGCAGAGGTGCCCCATTTCTGAGTCCATTCCCGACTGCGCAACTGCCGCACGGAGTACGCCGAATGCGCTTTGAAATTGTGCCGTAAGCCAAGGGCGTGACCGATTTCATGCGTGACCACGTAACGCAGCAATTCCCCCATCAGGTCGCGCGGAAGCGGTAGTTTCTTCGCGCGTGGATCAAGCGGCCCCACTTGGGTGAAATACCAGCGCTCCGCCAGTTTCAGTACATCGTGGAAAAACAAAGCGTGCGAGGAAATAACTTCGCCACTGCGCGGATCCACCACCGCGGGGCCCATGGCGTTGGCGCGTCCGCTGGGTGTCCAACGAATGACGTTGTAACGCACGTCCTCGGAATCCCATTCCGGATCTTCCTTGGGCGTGGGAGCATCGCGCGCGATGATGGCTTTACGAAAGCCAGCCTTCTCAAACAAGGGTTGCCAATCCTCAATGGCGCGCTTAATGTGAGGACGCCATTCCTCAGGCACTTCCGGGCTAAGGTAAAAAACGATGGGCTTGATAGGCTCGGAAATCTCGGCAGCAGCGTTCTTCTTCTCCAGCCGATATCTTTGGATGTAGGCGCGCCGGACTCGTCCGTGCGCACCGGAGCCATAGTCGTCGAAAGGCGTGTTGAAGTAACCCACACGTTCGTCCGAGTAGCGTCCTTGCATGGGCCGCTCAGGCAATATGTGCAAGCTCATATGAAAAATGAAGCCCAACGACGTCGTGCGATTCTCATCGTCTCCCGGTTTGAATAATTCGGCGGGATCGGGTACCCAGGTTTGATAGAACCGGATGTCGATATTCTCGGAGTATGCCTTGACTGTCTGGATATAGGACCGACGTGGATCTACCGCGCGCATCTTGAAGTGACGCATGAGATCCAACGCGAAGCCTGCGGGAACTTCGCTGACGAGGATGCCCGTGATGTCGATCACCGGTGCGCCATTCTTGCCGTCCCGAATGACATCAAAGGCACGAATCACGGGACGCAGGGAGGCCGATTCCACGCCGCGTTGCAGATTCGATTGCTTGGCCGCCGAGATTTCGTAGCGCACGTCCTCCAGGTACACCTTGTTACCCACCCGCACCAGACGGATAACTCGGTTGTCCACGGCAGATCCTGGCGCCACGAAATCGCTGCCGGAGGAAAGCGCAGCAAATTCGGTATTGGCGAGAATCTCGCGATTGAGCATGTGCGCCGGAATTTCGAACAATAAACGATCGCACACGATATGAACGGTAAACATGCCTTGCAGCGTTTGGATACTGGGGGGCTTACCTTGAGCGCAGGAAGCCACCTTCGCGGTGGCTGCCATCGCCGCTTGACCGAAAATATTGACGAGTAGACAACACAGAAGCACTATTGCGCGCATAGTCAAATCTCCGTGGATTCGGTTAGCGTCGTTTGAGCGCATCGCGAATTTCACGTAGAAGAATCACGTCCTCGGGAGCGGTGGCGGGTGGCGATGG
>JANNFC010000675.1:0-4839 GCA_031379405.1 Betaproteobacteria bacterium
CACCGAGTGGGTGATCGCCGCCGTTCCCCTGGGCGGCTACGTCAAGATGCTTGACGAACGCGAAGCGCCGGTGGCGCCGGCCGAGAGGCATCGCGCGTTTAATCGACAATCCGTATGGCGGCGCATCGCCATCGTGAGCGCGGGACCGATGGCGAATTTCCTGTTGGCCATCGCGCTGTATTGGGTGCTGTTCATCCACGGCGTTCCGGGTATGAGGGCGATGGTGGCACAGCCGCCCGCCAATTCACCGGCGGCCGCGGCGGGATTTGTTGGCGGCGAGACCGTTACCAAAGTAGGCAGGCAAGAGATTGAGACTTTCCATGACCTGCGTTGGCATTTGCTGGAACACGCCGTCGCCCGCGAAGAAGTGGAACTCGAAACACGCAACGAACGCAATGAGATCAACCTCAGAAAACTTGATTTGTCCGGGTTGAATGCCGAGGATCTCGATGGGAATTTTCTGGAAAAAGTGGGGCTCGATCTATTGCAACCGTTGGTGCCCATCGTGGATAGGGTCATTGAGGGTAAGGCGGCGGAGCGTGCCGGATTGCGTGCGAAGGATCGCATTCTTGCCATCGACGGTGAGCGCATCAACCATGGCAACGACGTGGTGGCCAAGGTAAGCGCCAATCCCGGCAAGACGCTCCACGTCACCGTTCAACGGGGGCAAGATTATCTGGACGTTCCGATCGTACCGGACGAGGTGTATGAGGTAGGCCGGCGGATCGGGCGCATCGGAGTGGCCTTCCGCATTGCTCCCGCCGATGAAGAGAAACTCCTCGTGGTGGTGAGGTATGGACCCATTCCGGCGCTCGGACATGCGGTCGCACGCACTTGGGAATCCTCTGCAATCACCCTCAAGATGCTGGGCAAGATGGTGGTCGGGGAGGTGTCGATCAAAAACCTGAGTGGGCCCATCACCATCGCCGACTACGCGGGCCAGTCCGCCAAAATGGGCTGGCTGCCTTACATTACATTCATCGCGATGATCAGCATCAGCTTGGGTGTGTTGAACCTGCTGCCGGTGCCGCTGCTCGATGGCGGTCACCTGCTGTATTACTTTATCGAAGTCATCAAGCGCAGCCCCGTGTCCGAGCGCACCATGGAATGGGGACAGCGCGCGGGCATGGCACTACTGTTTCTGCTCATGGCATTTGCCCTCTATAACGATATTTACCGCCTTGTGGGCGCTTCTTAATCGATGATCAAAACAATAACGAAAACCGCAACCCTATTACTGACTTGCCTGATTAGCTCCCGCGCCCACGCCTTTGAACCGTTTACCGTCAAGGATATTCGCGTCGAAGGTATCCAGCGCACCGAAGCCGGGACGGTGTTCAACTACCTTCCCATCAAGGTTGGGGATCGCCTCGACAACAGCAAGGCGGCGACCGCGATTCGGGTGTTGTACGCCACCGGATTTTTCAAGGATGTGCGTTTGGAAGCTGACGGCGATGTGCTCATCGTCTCTCTTCTCGAGCGTCCGGCTATCGCTCAGATTAGTTTTACCGGCGGCAAGGAGTTCGGCGACGATAAGTTGAAGGAGATCATGAAGCAGATCGGCCTGGCCGAAGGCCGTATCCTCGATCGCAGTCTGTTGGAGCAGGCGGTCCAAGATCTGAAAAGTCAGTACCTGGGCCGTGGACTGTACAGCGCGGAGATCAAGGCGGACATATCGCCCTTGGAGCGCAATCGCGTTGCCATCAACTTCAATATTATCGAAGGCAAGGTCGCCAAGATTCGACAAATCAATATCATCGGTAATAAGGAGTTCAAGGAATCGGATCTGCTCGACAACTTCGTCCTGCGCACACCGGGGGTGTTGACCTGGTACAGCAAGAATGATCAATATTCTCGGCAGAAACTTGAAGCGGATCTGGAGAGTCTGCGTTCGTTCTACTTGAACCAGGGATTCCTGGAATTCTCCATCGACTCCACGCAAGTGGCCATCGATCCTGCCAAGGAAGACATCTTCATCACGGTGAACGTCACGGAGGGCAAGCGCTACATCGTTTCCGACATTCGTTTCGCCGGCGATCTCATCGTGCCGGAAGAGGCGCTGCGGAAGGAATTGAGGCTCAAGGTGGGGAAGGAGTTTTCCCGCGAGAAACTCACGGAATCGGTCAAGCTGATGGTGGACCGAGTGGGTAACTCGGGTTACGCCTTCGCTAACGTCAACCCCGTACCGGACATCGATCGGGAAAGCGGGAAAGTCGCCTATACGCTCTATGTCGATCCAGGCCGTCGGGTCTACGTCAGACGGATCAACATCACGGGCAACACGACCACTCGCGACGAGGTCATCCGCCGCGAGTTGCGTCAGCTCGAAGGCGGCTGGTATTCGACGGACAAGGTGCGCCGTTCGCGAACGCGAGTGGACAAGCTAGGTTACTTCGGCGAAGTCGCGGTGGATACCGTGGCCGTACCAAATGTTCCAGACCAAGTCGATATTAACGTCAATGTCACCGAACGCCCGACGGGTTCGCTGCTGTTCGGCGTGGGGTACTCATCCACCGAGCTGGTGGTCGTTACGGCCTCGCTTTCGCAAAGCAACGTGTTCGGCACCGGCAACAACTTGTCCTTTCAGATCAATAGCGGCAGCGTCAACAAGACTTATGCGGTTTCCTTTACTAATCCCTACTATACCGACGACGGATTGAGCTTGGGGTTCGACGCCTATCGCCGTGACGTGGACTCTTCTTCGCTCGCTGTGGCGAGTTACACGACGCAAACCCTTGGTTTGGGGTTAAGGGTAGGGGTCCCCGTCACCGAGACCGATACCATCAGCTACGGCTTGGGTTTCGAGCAGACCAAATTGGGTATCTTCAGTACTAGCCCGCAGCAGTACAAGGACTTCGTGGCGACGTTCGGGAATTCGACCACGGCCTTGCTGGGCTCCGTCGGATGGTCCCGGGATGAGCGTGACAGCGTCATCTATACCACCAGCGGAAGCATCCATAGACTCTACGGCGAAGCCGGGCTTCCGGGTGCGGAACTACGTTTCTATCGAACCACCTATCAGTACCAGAGGTTCTTTCCCATGAGCAGGAGTCTGACCCTGGCGCTGAACGGGCAGATTGGGTTTGCCGGCGGGTACAACAACAAGCCCTTGCCCTTCTACAAGAACTTCTACCTCGGCGGGGTCAATTCCTTGCGCGGCTATTCCGCAGCCTCCATCGGACCGCAGGACAGCGCGGGTAATGCCATTGGAGGCAGCCGGCAACTGATCGCCGGTACGGAAGTCTTGTTCCCGTTTCCGGGCCTGGAGAAAGACAAGTCGGTCCGATTGTCAGTTTTCCTGGACGCGGGTATGCTCGGCGAGCGCTGGGATCTTGGGGAAACGCGCTACTCCACCGGGTTCGCGATGGGATGGTATTCCCCTGTGGGTCCACTAAAGATCAGCGTTGGCCGTGCCCTCAACAGCAAGCCAGGGGATAAACTACAGACTTTCCAATTCTCCTTAGGGACCGTGTTCTAGGTATCGAGGGGAGAAGCGCGAAAATCCAAACAAGAGGACAGACCTAGATGAAATCACTTCTAATATTTTGTATCGCCGCTTTGCTGTGCGCATCCTCCTGGGCCGCCGGCAACGATGTCAAGGTCGGCTTCGTGAGCACCGAGCGCATCTTCAAGGAGGCGGCCCCGGCGCAGCGCGCCCTGAAGAAGCTGGAGAAAGAGTTCGCGCCGCGAGAAATGGAATTGCAGAAGCTCACCAAGCAGGGAAAGGACTTGCAAACCTCGCTGGAGAAGGACGGCGTCACCCTGAGCGAATCCGATCGCCGCAACAAGGAAGCCGATCTCGGGCGCATCAATCGCGATTTACAGCGAGTGCAACGGGAATTTCGCGAGGATTTGAACTTGCGCAAAAACGAAGAGCTGGCGCAAGTGCTGGAGCGTGCCAATAAGGTGATCGCCCAGATAGCCGAAGCCGAGAAGTACGACCTGATTCTGCAGGAGGCGGTGTATCGTAGCGGTCGCATCGATATCACTGAAAAAGTGATCAAGGCGCTTGCCGACAAATAATGCGGGCGAGCGCTCCGTCCCTTAGCGTAGCCGACATCGTCGCCCAGCTCGGGGGCGAACTGCAAGGGGATGGGACGCCCACCATCCGGGGTGTTGGTACTCTTGCCAATGCACGCTGTGACCAGGCAGCGTTTCTGGCGCATGGGAAATACCGCAAGCAGTTGCACGACACCCAAGCCGGGGTTGTTATCCTCGCGCCATCGGAGGCGGTGTCTACTAGCCGTACCTGCATCGTGTGCTCCGATCCCTACGCTTATTTCGCCCGCCTGTCCCTTATGCTCAATCCGGCGCCGGTGGTGACGCCGGGCGTACATCCGGCTGCGGTGGTCGATCTCAGCGCCGAGGTGCATCCTAGCGCCTACGTCAACGCATTGGTTTGCATTGGTGCGGGGGCAATTATCGGTCCCCACGTGCTCATCGAGGCTGGCGCGGTGATCGGCGAAAGAGTACGAATCGGCGCGCATTCCGTGATCAATGCCAATGTCGTGATTTACCACGATTGCCAGTTAGGCGAGCGTGTTATTCTCCACGCTGGAGTGGTCATCGGCGCCGACGGTTTTGGATACGCCCCGCTTGAGGGTCGATGGACCAAGATTCCGCAGGTCGGGAGGGTGTTGATCGCAAACGATGTGGAGGTCGGCGCCAATACCACGATAGACCGGGGGGCGTTGGACGATACCGTCATCGAAGAGGGCGTCAAACTGGACAACCAGATCCAGATCGGTCACAACGTGACCGTGGGGGCGCACACGGCGATGGCAGGCTGCGTCGGCGTTTCGGGCAGCGTCAAGATCGGCCGACGCTGTCAGATCGGCG
>JANNFC010000688.1:0-5249 GCA_031379405.1 Betaproteobacteria bacterium
TAGCGTTCTTGCCATGACATCGCGCCGATACGCCGCTACATCACGCCCCGAGTAGTCGTAGAACCCAGCGCCCGAACGCAAACCATTGCGCCCTTCCCGCATGTACCGATCGACGATCGCCGGCGCAGTAAATCGCTCGGCGCTCAATGTCGCCGACAAGTACCGGCTGGCGTAATACAGAATGTCGTTGCCGCCGAAGTCGATGAACTCCACCACCCCCAGCGCAGCGAATCGCAACCCCAGGCCGTAGCGTGTCGCTTTGTCGATTTCCTCCGCGGTTGCCACGCCTTCTTCCACCATGCGGGCGGCTTCGTTCATTAGCAATGCTTGTAAGCGCGGCACGATGAATCCCGGTGAAGCAGCACATAGCACGGGCACCTTTCCGACGTCTCGCAACAAGGCGCGCAGGTCGTCTATGGTTTCCTGTGACGTGCCAGGATGCGCGCTCAATTCCACCAGCGGAATGATGTAAGCAGGGTTGAGCCAATGCGCATTGATGAGCCGCTCAGGCGAGGTGACAAGCGGCACCAAATCGGTGACCAGAATGGTGGAAGTGGTTGAGGCGAGAATCGCTGCCGGCGAGCAAGACCGGCAGATGTGTTCGAAGGCACTGCGCTTGGCGGCGAGCGTTTCCGGCACGCCTTCAAAGATGACGTCGGCCCTTGCGATGGCGGAGGAGGCGTCCCCCGCGCTGACAAGATGAATGCGATTGCGAATGCGCGTTACGGCATCCGCAGGAATCGCGCTTAGCTCCATCAAGGCATCGAGGCTAGCCTGGATCTCGGCGAGGGCGTCCTCGCGCAGTGAGTTCCACTCTTGTGCCGCGCGCGCTTTAAGATCAATCAGATCGATGTCATAGCCCGCGTAAGCGAATGCCAGAGCGATGCCACGCCCCATGCGTCCGGCGCCCACCGCCGCGATGGCGGTCATTGGCGTCCCATCTGCAGCATCTGCTCTAATGCTTGCGGCGACATGGAACTCAAATCCATCGCCTCAAACGTGCGTGAGCCAAGGCGCAGGTCCGTGCCGAGAATGGCACCGGCGATGGCCAATAAACCGCTCGCCACCTGCGTTTCCACGCCGGCCCAGCGTGCCACTGAGACGAGAAAGGCCAGACCCAATACAACGTCCTCCGTCATGTAGCGATGCGTGTGCAAGTCGATATGTTCACGCCAATCGCCCGAATCCACTAGGCGCTTGTGTGCGTCGCCATACATCCAGCGATCGCCGGTGTAATGATCGGACAATGGGAAGTGCGGCGCCGCGTAGCCCAGTGCTTGGCGCAATGCAATGCGCTCGTTGTCCAATTGATTGGTGACGGCGCGCACCGATGGCTGTGTGCCTTCGTTGTGAATGTCCCAGCGCTCGAAGTGTTGCAGTGGCGCGGCGTTCAGCAAAATCAATGGCGGGTGGATGATCGGGCCGGCGTTCATTAGAGCCCCCGACAGCGCGTCCTCGCAGGGCAGCACCGACGCGTATGCTTTTTTGATCACTGCCAACGCGTGCTCTGCACGTTTGGCGGGGTAGGTGCCCGTGGGCAATCGCACGGCCCGGATCGTGACGGCGACTGAGTTGGGTCCGCGTTTGCGTGCAAGATAAGGAAGCGTTCCGGTCTCCGCGTAAGTAACCTCAGCTTTCGATCCGGCTGCGCGCGCGATATCGTCCATGACGATACTGCCAAAGGTGCCAGGCGGGAGAAACACCACTTGCCCGTGAATCAGATGCGGCGCCATGGCTTTGGCGATATCCGCTTGTGCCGAGGCGGGGCCGGGAATGAGGACCAGTTCGGCGCCGCGCACCGCTTCGCCCAAATCGAGAGTGGGCTTGGCGACGCGAATGCAACGAGTCCCGTCGCTATCCTTGAGTTCCACTTCGGCGTTCGCCAATACCGGCGCGAAGGCGGCGGCATTGCGCCGCCACCAACGTACTTCATGACCTTGTTCGCTCAAGTCCGCGGCCGCCGCGTAGCACCCGTGACCTCCGCCTAGTAAGGCGATGCGCATCATTCACCTTTTGCTTTGCATGCATATGCATGTAATCTAGCTTCGCGTGGAGTGAGTTGTCAATGCTGCCGACTGAATCCTTGAGTAGGGTGCAACGCAGATCTCGGTGGGTGCGCCTGTGCAGCATGCCGGTAGGGAAATAAAGTACTCTCGCAGTTATGTAATCGGGAAGACGGACGGCATGGCGGAACGCTCCTTTAAGGAGGAAGTAAAGAAACTGCGACTTGGCGCGGGCCAGGAATTTCGCGGCGAGGGGATTCTCGCGGTGACCAAAGCCTTGCTGCAGTCGGGCGTTTCCTATGTGACCGGCTATCAAGGCGCGCCGGTATCGCATCTGATGGATGTGCTGGCGGACGCCAACGATATTCTGGAAGAGCTGGGCATTCACTTCGAGAGCAGCGCTTCGGAAGCCGCGGCGCTGGCGGGCTTGGCGGCGTCGGTGAACTACCCGCTGCGCGGTGCGGCGACATTCAAAGCGACGGTGGGCACCAACGTCGCCTCCGATGCGTTGGCGAATCTCGCTTCGGGCGGCGTAACCGGCGGCGCCCTGGTCATCGTCGGCGAAGATTACGGCGAAGGCTCCAGTATCATGCAGGAGCGTTCGCACGCCTTCGCTATGAAATCGCAGGTATGGTTGCTGGATCCGCGTCCCAATCTGCCTTCCATCGTGCAAGCGGTGGAACAAGGCTTCGAATTGTCCGAGGCGAGCAACACGCCCGTCATGCTGGAAGTGCGTATTCGCGCCTGCCATGTGCACGGACATTTCGTCGCCAAGGACAACGTCCGTCCCGCCTACGGACTCAAGGACGCCATCGAACAGCCGCGCCGGGATACCAGTCGCATCGTATTGCCACCGGCCAGTTATCTGCACGAAAAGGAGAAGGTCGAGAAGCGTTGGCCGGCGGCCGTCAAGTTTATCCGAGACCACGAACTCAACGAGTTCTTCGCCGAGGATGCCAAGGACTTCGGCATCATTGTTCAAGGCGGCCTGTACAACAACTTGATTCGCGCCTTGCAACTGCTGGGGTTGTCCGACGCTTATGGCAACACCAGCGTTCCGCTCTATGTCCTGAACGTTACCTATCCCCTGATCGATGCCGAGATTGTGCGCTTCTGCGGACGAAAGAACGCCGTGCTGATGGTGGAGGAAGGTCAGCCGGACTTTCTCGAGCAGAATCTGCATGCCATCTTGCGCCGTGCCGAATTGAAGACCAAGGTATACGGCAAGGACGTGTTGCCCATGGCAGGCGAATACACCGGCGCGGTGATCGTGGAAGGTTTGAGGCGATTCCTGGATGCCCTATCGCGCAAGAATGTTGTTGCAACGGTTGCAACGGTGGCATCTGAAGCCGTGCGCGCGCTGAGCGAGCAGGTGCATGCTCGACCACCGTCGTTTTGCACCGGTTGTCCGGAACGTCCCATCTTTACCGCCATGAAACTGGTGGAGCGCGAGTTGGGCACGCATCACGTGAGTTGCGACATCGGCTGTCACCTGTTCTCCATCTTGCCGCCTTTCAATATCGGCGCTACCACCATGGGCTACGGATTGGGATGGGCGGGCGCGTCGGCGCTGAGCAGCAAGGAGACCAGCAAGCGCACCATCAGCTTCATGGGCGATGGGGGCTTCTGGCACAACGGGCTGACCAGTGGCGTGGGCAATGCGGTATTCAACAAGAGCGACAACGTGTTGATTATCGTCGACAACGGATACTCCGCCGCCACCGGCGGGCAGGATGTGCTGTCCTCCAAAGCGGACAATCCGATCCGCAATACCCAGAATCCCATCGAGACCGCCGTGCGCGGTGTGGGCGTGAATTGGGTGAAGACCATCACCCGTACCTATAGCGTCACGCAGATGCGCGATACGCTCAGGGACGCTCTCACCACCAAGGAAAAGGGGCCAAAGGTCATCGTCGCCCAAAGCGAATGCATGTTGAATCGGCAACGACGCGAGAAGCCGCGCTTCCGGCAACTTGCGAAGGAAGGCAAGCGCGTGGTCCGCGAGCGCTTCGGGATTGATTCCGATACTTGTACCGGAGACCACTCGTGCATCCGTCTGTCCGGTTGTCCCTCATTGTCGGTGAAGACCAATCCTGACCCTCTGCGCACCGATCCGGTCGCCACCGTGCTGGATAGTTGCGTGGGTTGCGGATTGTGCGGCGAGGTCGCGCACGCCGCCGTGCTGTGTCCGTCGTTTTACCGCGCGGAAATCATTCACAACCCAACAGGCTGGGACCGCTTCAAGCAGCGTGTGCGCAATGTGGTGATTGGGTATTTGCAAGATCGGATCGAGCGCCGATTGGCGGGGTTGGAGGTGGAAAGCGTTGCGCTATAGATGAAAGCCACAGCAGAACCCAACCGCTCCATCAACATCGCCATCCTCGCCATGGGCGGAGAGGGTGGCGGCGTGCTCGCGGATTGGATCGTGGACCTCGCCGAATCAGAGGGCTATCACGCGCAATCGACGTCGGTCCCCGGTGTGGCGCAGCGCACCGGTGCCACCATCTACTACGTCGAACTGCTCAAGCCCACCGAAGGCCGCCACACGCCGGTGTTGGCGCTGATGCCATTCCCGGGCGACGTGGACGTGGTGATCGCATCGGAACTCATGGAGGCCGGTCGCGCCGTGCAGCGCGGATTGGTGACGCCGGGTCGCACGGCACTCATCGCGTCCAAGCATCGCGTGTATTCCATGACAGAGAAGATCGCCATGGGCGATGGACGCGTGGACGACAACAAGCTATTGGACGGCGCGCGAGCGGCCGCTCAGCACATGATCGTGGCCGATTTCGCAGGCGCCGCCGAAGACAAGGGCAGCGTGATCAGCGCGGTATTGTTCGGAGCATTATGTGCCAGTGCACGGTTGCCTTTCGCGCGTGATGCTTTCGAGCAGGCGGTCAGACGTGCGGGCGTGGGCGTGGAGGCCAGTTTGGCTGCTTTTGAAGAGGGTGTGCGGCTAGCATCGTCCAACGCGACGCCCGACGTCGTGCCGCCGGATACGTTGCATCCCGTGGGAGAGAGGCTGCAGGCCTTGGACGTTCGCATCCAGAAGCATTTTCCAGAGGTGGCTCACGCTATCTTGCGCAGTGGCATCAAGCGGCTAGCCGACTATCAAGACGTGAGGTACGCCGAGGAGTACTTGGATCTCCTGCTGCCGATTCGCGATCTGGAAACGCGTTCCGGTCATGGCGAGGGACATTTGCTACGCGAAAGCGCGCGCCATCTGGCGTTGTGGATGAGTTACGA
>JANNFC010000716.1:0-15288 GCA_031379405.1 Betaproteobacteria bacterium
TGCTTAGTGAACAGAAGAACATCGACTAGATTGGCCATGAAGGCGCAAGCAAAGTGAAGGAAACCAAGAATCTCATCGTTGGATTGGACGTCGGCACTTCTAAAGTAGTCGCGATGGTGGCGGAGATTAAAGACGATGGCGGCTATGATGTCATCGGATTCGGCGTGAGTCACTCGCGCGGCCTGAAAAAAGGCGTGGTGGTCAATATCGAATCCACCGTGACGGCGATTCAACGTGCGCTGGAGGAAGCCGAGTTGATGGCCGACTGCAAGATCAAGGAGGTCTACACCGGCATCGCGGGCAGTCATATCAAGAGCTTCAATTCACACGGCATGGTCGCCATCAAGGAACGAGAGGTTTCCCAGTTCGACGTCGATCGCGTGGTGGAAACAGCCAAGGCAGTCAACATTCCCACCGACCAGCAGATCCTGCACATCCTGACCCAGGAATTCATCATCGACGGACAGGAAGACGTGCGCGAACCTCTAGGCATGGCCGGTGTGCGTCTGGAAGTAAAAGTACATATCGTCACCGGCGCCGTTGCGGCGGCGCAGAACATCATGAAATGTGTGCGCCGCTGTGGGCTGGAGGTGGAGGATTTGATTCTGCAGCCCTTGGCATCGGCCATGGCGGTGCTGTCCGATGATGAGAAGGATCTGGGCGTGTGCCTGGTGGACATCGGTGGAGGCACCACGGATATCGCCGTGTTCACGCAAGGTGCCATCCGTCACACGGCGGTTATTCCGATCGCGGGCGATCAGATCACCAACGACATCGCCATGGCGCTGCGTACGCCAACGAAAGAGGCGGAAGAAATCAAACAGCGACACGGCTGTGCATTGCGCGAGATGGCTAGTCCGGGAGAGATGGTCGAAGTGCCCAGTGTGGGCGAACGCGGCTCGAGGCAGCTTTCGCGTCAGACCCTGGCTGAAGTGATCGAGCCGCGTGTGGAAGAGCTCTATTCATTGGTGCAAGCGGAGCTGCGGCGCAGCGGATTCGAAGAGTTGCTGTCCTCCGGCATCGTGTTGACCGGCGGCAGCGCCGTCATGCAAGGCATGGTGGAACTGGGCGAAGAGATTTTCCATATGCCGGTCAGGATGGCACGGCCCAACTATCAAGGTGGGTTGGCCGAGGTGGTGCGCA
This sequence comes from Betaproteobacteria bacterium, assembly GCA_031379405.1. Taxonomy (GTDB): domain Bacteria; phylum Pseudomonadota; class Gammaproteobacteria; order Burkholderiales; family SHXO01; genus SHXO01. Next base: position 1,144 of record JANNFC010000716.1, read on the forward strand.
ATCCGCGCTACTCCACCGTCGTGGGGTTACTGCTGTCCGGACTTGCGCAGCACCACCGCCAACAACTTGTACGAATGCACACCGCATCCTTCCGTCACGTGTTGGATCGGATGCGGACTTGGTTTCAAGGAAATTTTTGAAGCGTTATTTGTAATACGGCATCACTGAAGCGACTTCCCAACGATGAAAGGAGACTGGCATGTTTGAATTGATGGATTCCGAGCCCCAAGATGCGGTGATCAAAGTAATAGGGGTGGGGGGATGCGGTGGCAACGCGGTGGATCACATGATCGAAGCCGGTGTCCAGGGGGTTGAATTCATCTGCGCCAATACGGACGCGCAGGCGCTCAAGCGCAACAAGGCCAAGACCCTGCTGCAACTTGGCGGAGACGTCACCAAGGGATTGGGTGCTGGCGCCAATCCGGAGATCGGGCGTGCTGCCGCGATGGAGGATCGCGAGCGCATCGTCGAACTGATCGAAGGCGCGGACATGCTCTTCCTGACCGCCGGCATGGGCGGAGGCACGGGCACCGGGGCGGCACCGGTGGTGGCGGAGGCGGCCCGCGAATTAGGTATCCTGACAGTTGCCGTGGTAACCAAACCCTTTGCCTTCGAAGGCAAGCGCCAGCGATTGGCGAACGAGGGTCTTGAGGAATTACAGCGACATGTGGATTCGCTCATCATCATCCCGAACGAAAAACTGATGCAGGTGCTGGGCGAGGACGTCAGCATGCTGGACGCATTCAGGGCCGCCAATGGAGTGTTGCATGGCGCCGTGGCGGGAATCGCGGAAGTGATCAACTGCCCGGGTCTGGTGAACGTGGATTTTGCCGACGTGCGCACCGTCATGTCGGAAATGGGCATGGCGATGATGGGTTCGAGCACGGCTTGGGGAGCGGAGCGCGCACGCGCCGCCGCCCAACAAGCCGTGGCAAGTCCCTTGCTAGAGGACGTCAACCTCTCGGGTGCGAGAGGTGTGCTGGTGAACATCACGGCCAACTTGAGCCTCAAAATGAAAGAGGTGCATGATGTGATGAACACCATCCGAGGATTCACCGCCGAAGATGCAACCGTCATAGTGGGCACCGTCATCGACGAAGCCATGGAAGACAAGCTACGCGTCACCATGGTTGCCACAGGACTCGGCGGCGCCGTGGGCAAGGTTCAGAGCAAACCCTTGACTGTGGTAAAAACCGGCACCGATAACACCCCCATCGAAGTCGCGGACTTCCATGATCCGGATGCGCCTGCCCTAATTCGTCGGCGTGAACGACAAGCGGCAGTTGCTGCCATGCGCCAGTCCGGGGTGGACATGCTCGACATTCCAGCCTTCCTAAGACGGCAGGCCGATTGATATGGCGGATTGTCTCTGCGCGGAGACAGTCCGAGGTTGCTGACCTGCGCGGCGACTCCTATGACAAGGGACTTCTAACGCGATGATCAAACAACGTACGTTCAAGAACGTCGTAAAAGCCACCGGCGTCGGCCTTCACAGCGGCGTCAAGGTATTAATGACCCTGCGCCCGGCCGCTGTTGACTCCGGTATCGTATTCCGGCGCGTGGACCTGGGCCACGGGGCCGATTTGCGCGCCGATGCCTATCGCGTCGGGGATACGCGCCTGTCCACTTGCCTGGAATCCTCCGGGACCAAGGTGGCCACCATCGAGCATCTGATGTCGGCGCTGTCGGGTCTGGGGATCGACAACGCCTATGTTGACCTGACAGCCGCTGAAGTGCCGATCATGGACGGCAGCGCGGGGCCATTCATCTTCCTGATCCAGTCCGCGGGGATTGAAGAGCAATCCGCCCCCAAGAAATTCATCCGTGTCCTGCGACGCGTGGAAGTAAAGGAAGGCGACAAGTGGGTGCGCTTCGACCCCTATGAAGGCTTCAAGATGGATTTCAGCATCGCCTTCTCGCACCCGGTATTTCAGCAGTCCAAGCAGAACATCTCGGTGGACTTCGCAGCCACCTCCTACATAAAGGACATCGCGCGGGCTAGAACCTTCGGCTTCATGCAGGACGTGGAGACGATGCGCGCGCAAGGCCTGGGACTGGGGGGCAGCCTGGATAATGCCGTGGTGATGGACGACTACCGCATTCTCAACCAAGACGGATTGCGCTACGACGACGAGTTCGTCAAGCACAAGGTGCTGGACGCCATCGGCGATCTGTATCTTCTTGGGCATCCCATCATTGGGGCCTTCAGTGCCCACAAATCCGGCCACGCACTGAACAATAAGTTGCTGCGCGCGCTATTGGAAAACCGTGCTGCCTGGGAGTACGTGAGCTTCGAGGAAACCAAACAGGCGCCGGCCTATGTGGCGTTTCAAAGCCAGTTCGCCTAGCTGGCGACGCTTGCAACGCCCGTTGAGCTAGAGCCATCGCATGGGAGTCGCCCTCCGGCTATTGGCATTTTTGGTCCTTGCCGCCATCGGCGCTTCAATTCTGACTTTTTTCGTCACGCGCAACCGTGCCTACCTGCGCTTTGCCTGGCAAATCTTCAAGTACAGCGTCATTCTGGCTCTGATCGCACTGACTTTGCTGGCGTTAGAACGCCTGGTTCTCGTCGTTTGACTCACGGGCGTCGGTTAGCGCCTACTGATCCGCGTTATCGCCGCCTTCAACGGACCGTCGGGTAGTCGGTCGCCCAGCGCGGAAAGCTGATCCCGCGCAACAGGGTCAAGCATCGGGGGGTTCTTGGCCGATCGGGTTGGGGGGCTAGGTTGCGTGCCTACGTGGATTCCAGTAAGGTTCGGCCAATGCGCCCTTAACTCATGCAGGATTCTGGGCGCGAGGTTACGCAGCTTGGCCGCTATGGCCGCCGAGTCCGCCTGGAGAAACACTGTCCCGGCCAGCTCATGGGAAATTCGACTGCGAGCCGCCAATTCGGGCGCTATGCAAGCTGCATAGCGGCTGTGCATCGCCACGAGGGTCTGCACCCGCTGCATAAGCGGGCGAATGTCGGTCAAGGAATCGAGCACGTGACCGATAGTTCGCAATGGACTCATGCTCAAATTTTAGTTGGGGGAACGGTGAACATCATTCTGGTTTCCAATCGGCTCGCGAAAACACGCACGGTAACGCTGTCCACGGGGCAGTTGCTTATCGTCGGACTGGTCCTTGCGCTGTTCGCTGCCATGCTCTTCGGAGGCACCTATTACTTAGTCCTTCGGCATGCCGTCGAGGATCGCAATCCGCTTCTGCAGGAGATGGTCAGGGAAGCGCAAGCCCATGAAACGAAACAGGCGCAATCCTACATGCGGAACAGCTTGAATTCCATGGCGGCGAAGTTGGGCGAGTTGCAAGCCCAGATTCTGCGCCTGAACACGGTGGGTGAGCGACTTTCCAAGGCGGCGGGAATGAAGCCGCAGGAGTTTCAGTTCGACCGCCCGCCCGGGCAAGGCGGCGCGGAACCTACGGTGAATAGCAGAGCGGTCAGCCCCGATGAGTTGAGCGGGAAGATAGATGACTTGGTGCAAGCCCTGGAGTTGCAGTCCGATCGCATGGGCGTGTTGGAATCGGCGTATACGCGGTCCAGCGCGCAAAAACAATTTGTGCCCACCTCGCCTCCGGTGACGGAGGGCTACTATTCTTCGAACTTCGGATGGCGTATCGATCCCTTCACCGGGCTTAATGCGTTTCATGAGGGTATCGACTTCAATTCCGAAGAGGGTGCGGAGATCTCCGCGGCCGCTGGCGGCGTGGTGGTTTTCGCGGACGTGCATCCTCACTATGGTAAGATGGTTGAGATCGACCACGGTAACGAACTCATCACGCGCTACGCCCATGCTTCACGCATACTGGTCAAAGCGGGGGATGTGGTGGTCAGAGGAAGCAAGATTGCTGAGGTAGGCAGTACTGGCAGATCCACCGGTCCTCACCTGCATTTCGAAGTCCGGCAGCGAGGCTTAGCGCTTAATCCGTCGCGCTTTCTGAAGATGTCCAGTTAGTCGGGATGCTCATCGCGCTAGGGGCGAGGGATCGAAAGGTCCCTCGCCCCTAGCGTTTTTTGGGGTGCCACGGTTCTGCCTGAAGACATCTACGTTGCAAGTATGGCGTTGAAACCCGTGTGGCTCGCGACCTTCCTCGGATCCAGAAACGAATTCCGCACATTAGCTCGGTAAGAAAGCTCGCATGATTGTCTCGCTGCTCAAGAAAGTATTCGGTAGCCGCAATGAACGGCTGCTCAAACGCTACCTGCATACGGTGCGTGCCATCAATGCGCTGGAGGAGGGCGTACAGGCGCTCTCTGACGACCAATTGCGCGGCAAGACGCAGGAGTTTCGCGAGCGCTATCAAAAAGGCGAAACCCTCGATCAGCTTCAACCTGAAGCCTTCGCGGTCGTGCGCGAAGCCGCCAAGCGGTCCCTCAACATGCGCCATTTCGATATGCAGTTGATCGGCGGCATGGTGCTGCACAACGGCAGGATCGCGGAGATGAAGACCGGTGAGGGCAAGACGCTGGTGGCGACCTTGCCGGCTTACTTGAACGCCATGGCCCAGGAGGGCGTCCACGTAGTGACGGTGAACGACTACCTGGCAGCGCGCGACGCCGCCTGGATGGGACAGGTCTATCGCTTTCTTGGGCTCAGCGTCGGGGTCAATCTACCGTTCCACGAGCTGCCCCATGAAGAGCGCCAGGAGGCCAAGCGCCAAGCCTACGCCGCCGACATCACCTATGGCACCAACAACGAGTTCGGGTTCGATTATCTGCGTGACAACATGGTCTATCAGACTCCGGACCGGACCCAGCGCCGCCTGAGTTATGCCATCGTCGATGAGGTGGATTCGATCCTGATCGACGAGGCGCGCACACCGCTCATCATTTCCGGGCAAGCCGAGGACACCACCGATCTTTACGTCAAGATCAACACTCTGGTGCCGCGGCTGGTTAAGCAAGCCGAAGAGGACGGTCCTGGCGATTTCTCCGTGGACGAAAAGGCCCACCAAGTATTGCTGACCGAAGCCGGACATGAGCAAGCCGAACAATTGATGGAGCAGGCCGGCCTGCTGGCTGAAGGCACCAGTCTATACGACGCCTCCAACATCACCTTGATGCACCATCTGTACGCCGCCTTGCGCGCGCATTCCCTTTTTCATAGGGATACCCATTACGTGGTGCAAAACAACGAAGTGATGATCGTCGACGAATTCACCGGGCGTTTGATGCAGGGTCGCCGTTGGTCCGAGGGCTTGCATCAAGCGGTCGAGGCCAAGGAAGGGGTGCGCATTCAGCGCGAGAATCAGACGCTGGCCTCCATCACTTTCCAGAACTACTTCCGTATGTACAAAAAGCTGGCCGGCATGACCGGCACGGCGGATACCGAAGCCTTCGAATTTCAGCAGATCTACAACCTTGAAACCGTTGTCATCCCACCACACATGCCGATGGTGCGCGAGGACCGGATGGATCAGGTCTACAAGACCAAGCAAGAGAAACTGCAAGCCATCCTAAACGATGTCAAAGCTTGCTACGCGACCGGACAACCGGTGTTAGTGGGCACCACGTCCATCGAGAACTCGGAAGAGCTATCCACGTTTCTCACGTCGGAAAAATTGCCGCATCAGGTGCTCAACGCCAAGCAGCACGCCAGCGAGGCGCAGGTGGTGGCGCAGGCGGGACGGCCCAAGATGATCACCATTGCCACCAATATGGCGGGCCGCGGCACGGACATCGTTCTGGGTGGTAATCCGGAGCCCGAGATCAACCTCGTCAAGGAAGACGCCAACCTATCGGATGCGGAGAAGGAAGCCAAGGTTCGGAACATGCGTGGGCGCTGGCAGGATCTGCATAACCAGGTCGTCGCTGCCGGTGGATTGCACATTGTCGGAACCGAACGCCACGAGTCCCGGCGTATCGACAACCAGCTGCGAGGCCGGTCCGGTCGTCAGGGCGATCCGGGGTCGAGCCGTTTCTACCTGTCTCTGGACGATCAGCTACTACGAATTTTCGCTGGCGACAGAGTGCGCATGATCATGGATAAACTCAAGATGCCAGAGGGCGAGGCCATCGAGCATCCATGGGTCACCCGCGCCATCGAGAATGCGCAGCGCAAGGTGGAGGCGCGCAACTTCGATATCCGCAAGCAATTGCTCGAATACGACGATGTCGCCAACGATCAGCGCAGAGTCATCTATCAACAGCGCAACGAATTGCTTGAGACCAGCGATATTTCGGAAACCATCGCGACCATGCGCGATGGCACGCTGAACGACGCCATCAACGAGTTTGTGCCGCCGGGATCCGTCGAGGAGCAATGGAACATCGCGGGGTTGGAGAAATCTCTGGCCGGAGAGTTTCAATTGGAATTACCCGTTCAGCATTGGCTCAAGCAAGATGAGAATTTGGACGAGGATTCCCTGCGCGCGCGCGTTACCGAAGCCGCCCGCAAACACTACGGCGAGCGCATGGCTAGCGTGGCGGCAGAATCGCTGTACGCGTTCGAGCGCAGTGTGATGCTGCAGACTCTGGATAGCCATTGGCGGGAACACCTGGCGGCGCTGGATCATCTGCGTCAAGGCATTCACCTGCGTGGGTACGCACAGAAGAATCCGAAGCAGGAGTACAAGCGCGAAGCTTTTGAGTTGTTTTCCGCGATGTTGGATGCGGTACGCAACGAAGTGACCAAAGTCTTGATCACCGTCCAGATCCGCACGCAGGAAGATGTGGAGTCAGTGGAAGAACCCGTTGAGCTGACCAACGTGCGTTATCAGCACGAAGATTTCAGCGAGCAGCCGGCGGAGGAAGAGGCCCTCACCGCCAATGGCGGCGCAAGCGAGCGCAAGGCGCAACCATACACTCGCGGCGGTGGCAAAGTCGGGCGCAATGACCCCTGTCCCTGCGGATCGGGCAAGAAGTACAAACAGTGCCACGGCAAGTTAGCCTGAAGAAAGCGATAGTGTCGTCATGCCGGTAAATCTCCCCCCTCCGAAAGCGCAAGCGCTGTTTCCTGTGAACGGTGTGCGCCTCGGTGTCACTGAAGCGGGGGTGCGAAAAGCCAACCGTAAGGATCTATTGGTCATCGACCTGGCTGAGGGCTGCGAAGTGGGTGGCGTGTTCACCCGCAATCGTTTTTGCGCGGCACCGGTGATCGTGACACAGCAACATCTGTCCCACACCAAGGGCGTGCGCGCTCTGGTCATCAACACCGGAAACGCCAACGCCGGAACCGGAGATGAAGGCATCGGGCGCGCAAAGGCGGTGTGCGGCGCGCTAGCGGAACGACTGCATATACTGGCGGAGCAAGTGTTGCCGTTTTCCACCGGCGTGATCATGGAGCCACTACCAGTGGATCGCATTGTCGCCGGGCTCCCATCGGCTATCGCGAATTTCAGCGCGCACGCGTGGGCGAGTGCCGCGCAGGCCATCATGACCACAGACATCGTTGCGAAGGCCGCCTCGCGGAGAGTTGCCATCGATGGACACCAAGTCACCATCACGGGCATCGCAAAGGGGTCCGGAATGATTCATCCCAACATGGCCACGATGTTGGCTTTCGTGGCGACGGACGCTGCCCTATCGAAAGTGTGCCTGGATCGTGCGCTGCGTGATGTGTGTGACGCTTCCTTCAACTGCGTGACGGTGGATGGTGATACGTCCACCAACGATTCTTTCATGCTGATCGCGACGGGAAAGAGCGCGGTCAGCATTGCCGACGTGCAATCTGCCGCTTATGCCGTATTTACCTGTGCGCTGACGGAGGTTTGCACGGAACTCGCGCAAGCCATGGCGCGCGACGGTGAGGGTGCCACCAAGTTCATTACCTTGAACGTGCAAGGCGGCCGCAGCCGCGAAGAGTGTAAGAAGATCGGTTTTGCCATCGCGCATTCGCCCTTGGTGAAAACCGCATTCTTTGCCTCCGATCCCAATCTTGGACGTATCCTGGCGGCCATTGGCAACGCCGGGATCGAAGATCTGAATGTGGCCGAGCTGGAAGTCTATCTGGATGACGTGCGGGTTGCCTCAGGTGGCGGCCGGGATCCCGGCTATCGCGAGGAGGATGGCAAGCGCGTAATGCAGAAAGACGAGATCGAAGTGCGTGTCGTGATGCACCGGGGGGAAGCCGGTGCCACCGTCTGGACCTGCGATTTCTCCCACGCTTACGTCACCATCAACGCCGAATACCGTACTTAGCCCGGCAGCACATCTTTTATGAGTGAGTTGGACCGTTTCATCCTGCGCCTGGACAGTGTGTTGGATCGGCTGGAGCCCTTGCTTCCGCCCGCGGCCGGTCGGCTCGATTTCAATGCTTCGATCGCCTTTCGCTGGCGCAAGCGCGGTTTGCGTGGCGGGCTCGAGGCGGTGAGTGCGCCCCATCGAATTAGACTCGACGATCTGAAAGGAGTCGATCGGCAACTCGAGTTGATCAAACAAAATTCCTTGCAGTTCGTCGAAGGCCGTCCCGCCAATAACGTGTTGCTTACGGGCGCGCGCGGAACCGGGAAGTCGTCGCTGGTAAAAGCCGTGCTCAACGAATTCTCGCCACGAGGATTGCGCTTAGTGGAAGTCGAGAAGAACGATCTCATCGACCTGTCCGATATCATCGGGGTCTTGGTCCAACAGCCGTATCACTTTATCCTCTTCTGCGACGATCTTTCGTTCGAGGCCGATGAGCCCAGTTATAAAGCACTCAAGGCTGTGCTGGACGGATCGGTGGCCGCCACCCCGGACAATGTGTTGCTCTACGCCACCTCCAATCGGCGGCACCTCATGCCAGAGTACATGCGGGAGAATCTGGAGACGAAGTACGTCGGCGATGAGATTCATCCTTCCGAAACGGTGGAGGAGAAGGTCTCGCTTTCCGAGCGTTTCGGACTCTGGATCTCGTTCTATCCTTTCGATCAGGATGAGTATCTGGCGATCGTGCGCCATTGGCTACAACGACTCAACGTGATGCATACCGAATCCGAGCAGGTACGGCTCGAAGCCCTGCAATGGGCCCTGATGCGGGGATCGCGCAGTGGCAGGGTGGCTTGGCATTTCGCGCGCGACTGGGCCGGGCGCCATTCGCCAAGTTGAACCTTGTCCGAACACACGCTTATTGAAGTGGCCGCGGGTATCTGCGTGCGGGACGATGGCAGCTTTCTCCTGGCGCAGCGGCCAGCCGGCAAACCCTACGCGGGTTATTGGGAATTTCCCGGTGGAAAAGTAGAAGCCGGTGAGACTGCGGCCCACGGCCTGGTGCGCGAGTTGGAAGAAGAACTGGGCATCGAACCCACTCAATACTATCCCTGGATTACGCGCACCCATGTCTATGAACACGCTTCGGTGCGATTGCGCTTCTTTCGCATCACGCGCTGGCGTGGCGAGTTCGTATGCAGGGAATTCCAGCAAATCCGTTGGCAGCAGCCGGGAAAGGAAAGCGTCGCCCCCATGCTTCCCGCCAACGGCCCTATCCTACGTGCCCTTGAACTTCCGAGCGTACTAGGAATATCGCAGGCTGCCGAACTGGGTCCCGACGAGTTCAGCGGGCGTCTCGCGCGGGCGCTGTCGGCAGGCTTGCGCATGTTGATGCTCAGGGAGAAGTCCTGGCCCGTTGACCGCGTCTTGGAATACGGACGCGTTGCCGTGCGGCATTGCCGTGCTGCGGGCGCCTTGTGTGTGCTCAACGCCGATCCTGCGCTTGCCCTTGAGCTGGAAGCCGACGGCGTGCATCTGACTTCGACGCGCCTCATGGCCGCTGACCGGCGCCCTGAGGTCAACTGGTGTGGGGCTTCGTGCCACGATGCTGGGGAACTCGATCACGCCGCGCGGCTTGGGTTGGACTATGTAGTGTTGGGTCCGCTGTTGCCTACGCGCAGCCACCCGGGTCAAACCGCAATGGGATGGGGAGCTTTCGCCGATCTCATAAAGGATTATCCGTTACCGGTCTACGCATTGGGTGGTCTGAATGCGGGGGACTTGCGGCAAGCCTGGCAGCACGGGGCGCATGGAATTGCCATGATGCGGGGTGCTTGGGTAGGGGGTTAGTTTTTTGCGTCCGGCGGCGTGTCCTCGTCGGGTTCGTCATCCACCGGCACTCGGTAAGACTCCGTCGCCCATTGGCCCAGATCGATCAATCGGCAGCGCTCTGAACAAAACGGCCGAAAACGATTGGAGGGCGCGAACACCGCCGGCCGGCCACACCTGGGACAACTCACTGTCCGCGGCGGTTTGTTGTCAGCGGGTCCATCCATCGGGGAAATTGCAGAAGGTGAGATCGAAAGGCACGTCGGTCTGGCTTAGTTTTGCGCGTGAGGCGCTGGTGGCCACAGTGAAGCGAATGTTAAGAGCGTATTTGTTCGCGCTGACTTCCGGCACGCAATCGTAGTGGTCCTCTACGTGGATGCGCACGAGCTGGACGGTGCGTCCCCCCATCATCTGCTGAAACACGCCTTGGTTGGCCATCTGACGGGATCCACGACCGCTGTCGCGCAAAATGCGCAGCACGATATTGATGCCTGCTCTGAGGGGCTGGAAGGGGCTCAACCAATTGCGTAGATCCGCACGCCGCAACTCGGCGCTACCGTGCAGCCAGTAGTGGTAGGTAGGCAGATCGAATTCGCAAACACCACCGGGAATCGCCGCCCGCTGTTTGATGCCCATGAGCCATTCGTTTTCGCGCAGCTCCTGGCCGGTTTTGCCAGAGGCGAGAAACAGATTGGAGGTTGCCTTTTCGATCTCACTCAGCAGGCCCTTTAAAGCCTCTTCGGATATGGCCGGATTGGCTCGCAAAGAGCCAAGCGCTTGTTTGAGCCGCTCCAGGTCCTGCATCAATTCCGACTTCAGATCCGCTCTGCCGGACACATCGAGTATTTCAAGGATTCCCTGCAACGCCGCGTGATGATGTGGCGCTTCTTCCTTGGTGGCGAAAAATTCGGCGCGATCGTACAGGTCCTCCATACGGAGAAACGTACGTACGCGTTCACTTAAAGGAAATTCGTAACAGATCACGAAGAGACGGATTCAGGTATCGGCGCCAAAGTGGCGGCAAGTATTCCTCAAAACAGCAGCAAAAGTAAACTAATTATGTGAGCAGATTCGTTTTCCATTGGTACCGGTGGCTATCGATGGCTATCGGTGGCTATCGGTGCCCATCGGTAGCTATAGGGGCGTCGGTTGCTGCACGCTCAAATACGACTGATGCAGGCGATCGATCTGCGCATTGAGCTCATCGATGGTGCCTTCGTTCACGACCACATCATCGGCCGCCGCCAGCCGTTGGGCGCGCGATGCCTGCACCGCCATAATGGCGCGCACCTGGAATTCGCTAAGCTGACTGCGACGCATGCTGCGGGCGATTTGGGTTTGTTCCCGACAGTCCACCACCAAAACCCGTTGACACAGACTGGCGTATCCACCGGTTTCCACCAGCAGCGGTACGACGACAACGGCATAGCTGCCGGAAACTTGTGCGAGTTGGCGAGTAACTTCCTGGCGAATCAAAGGATGGAGTATGGATTCCAGAACCTTGCGGTCCGCTTCGCCTGCGAACACCTTTTCGCGCAAGGCTGCGCGATTCAAAGTGCCGTCCTCAGAGAACATTTCCTGCCCAAACTTCGCACGCAGCGCGGGTAACGCGGCGCCTTGCGCGGCGGTGAGTTGGTGGGCAATCTGATCCGTGTCAACAACGCCAACGCCCAGTTCGGCGAAGTGTTGTGCCGCCGCACTTTTGCCGGAGCCGATGCCTCCGGTGAGTCCGACGATGAGTCTAGATTTGGATGGGGTCAGAGCAGGAATGGCAAATAGGCGCGCAGCAAGGGTTCGCCGCAGAATAACGCAACTAACCCGCCCAGCGCTAGGTAGGGACCAAACGGGATGGGGATATTGCGGCCGTGGCGTGCCAGCACGATTAGGCCGATGCCGATAGTGGCCCCGACCACGGAAGACAGCAGCACGATTGGCAGCAACATCTTCCATCCGAGCCAGGCTCCCAGCGCCGACAACAGCTTGAAATCACCGTATCCCATGCCTTCCTTGCCAGTGACAAGCTTGAACACCCAGTAGACCGACCAAAGGCACAGATAGCCTGCGACGGCGCCGATAACTGCCTGTGGGAGCGGCACAAACGTCCCTTGCAGGTTAAGTAGTAGGCCTACCCACAGCAGTGGCAGGGTAATATCATCGGGTAAATACTGCGTATCGATATCGATGAACGCCAGTGCGATAAGCGCCCAGCAAAAAAGCAATACTCCGGCGCCTTGAAGCGTAGCGCCGTAGCGCCAGCCTACGTAGCCGCTGATCAATCCCGTAAGCAGTTCGACGGCTGGGTAGCGTGCGCCAATGGCCTTGCCGCAGGAAGAACACCGGCCGCGCAAGAGTAGGTAGCCCAACACCGGCAGGTTCTCCCAGGCGCGAATGTTATGGCCGCAATGAGGGCAGGCCGATCGTGGAACGATGAGGTTATACGGGCTATGTGTCTTGTGCTCCGGTGCTGGTTCACCGCGCAAATCGGCGCATTGCGCCTGCCATTCGCGCTCCATCATCTTGGGCAGGCGATAAATCACCACGTTCAGAAAACTGCCGATACACAGCCCAATGGCGAGGCATAACCAGGGATAGAAGCTGGGATCGGTAAGCGGGGAAAGCCAACTCAAGGGACATCGCTCCTGCGAACTAAGTTGTGAGGGCCGAAAATAACAAAGCCGGCGCAGTCTACCCGCGCCGGCTTTGTTCGCATGAGGTTGTGTTAGACCGCCTGGCCCATCTTGAAGATGGGCAGATACATGGCCACGACCATGCCGCCGATCAACGTGCCCAACACCACCATGATCAGGGGTTCCATCAAACTCGACAACGCATCGACCGCGTCGTCGACTTCCGCCTCGAAGAAGTCAGCTACTTTCGACAGCATGCCGTCCAGGGAGCCGGATTCCTCGCCGATGGACACCATTTGAATAACCATGTTTGGGAATACTTCGCTGTTTTGCATGGACACCGTCAGACTGGTGCCGGTGCTGACCTCGCTCTGAATGCGTTTCGTGGCTTGAACGTAGACGTTGTTTCCCGAGGCGCCTCCAACGGAATCGAGGGCTTCCACCAGGGGTACGCCGGCAGCGAACATGGTAGCCAAAGTGCGCGTCCAGCGCGCGATGGTGGCTTTGCGTATGACTTCACCAAAGATGGGTATCTTAAGGAATAGTCGGTCCATGACCATTTGCATCTTGGTGGAGCGCTTCCAGGTATAGAAGAAGAACCATAGGCCGCCCCCCAGACTTCCGAAGATCAACCACCAATACTGGACGAATATATCGGATACGTTCATGACGAACAAGGTGGGTCCGGGCAATTCCGCACCGAAGTTCTTGAACAAATCCTTGAAAGCCGGGATGACGAAGATCATGATGACCGCCGTGATCACGAAGGCCACCACGATAATGGAGATGGGGTAGAACAGCGCCGCCTTGATCTTGCCCTTGATGGCAAGGATCTTTTCCTTGTAGGTGGCTAAGCGGTCAAGCAGGCTATCCAAAATTCCCGCGGCTTCACCCGCGCCTACGAGGTTACAGAACAAGGCATCGAAATATAGAGGATATTTGCGAAAGGCTTGATTGAGCGAACTTCCAGTTTCCACATCTGCCTTGACGTCCATGAGGAGTTTCGCCACGGCGGGATTGCTATGCCCTTTACCGACAATGTCGAAGGCCTGTAGCAACGGCACGCCCGCCTTCATCATGGTGGCCAACTGCCGGGTAAAAAGCGTGATGTCCTTATCACTGACTTTGCCGCCGATGGTCCTGCGCTGCCTCTTGACCTTGAGCACGGAAACGCCCTGGCGGCGCAAAGTGGACTGCACGACTGCTTCCCCAGTGGCGCGCATCTCGCCTTTCACCAGCTTGCCACTCTTGTCACGCCCCTCCCATTGGTAGGTGAATTCCTTGACGTCGCGGCGGTTCAATGCGGGGTTTGCTGTTGCCATGATCTGGTTTCCTAGCGGTGAATAAAAGGGACTTCGCGGGCGGGGTATTTATCCCGCCCTCGACCAAAGGGGGCTCCGTACCACTCACTTCGCGCCCTTCGGAATCCCCCGAAGTTTGCCCTGCGCCAAGAGCGCGGAGCATACGAGTTCAAATGGAACATTTACTCATTGGTGATGGCTTCGATCTCTTCCAGAGAGGTCACGCCCTGCTTTACCTTCAATAGGCCGGACTGTCGCAGGTCCT
>JANNFC010000072.1:0-8538 GCA_031379405.1 Betaproteobacteria bacterium
GAGTAGCCTCGTAAACGAAATGGAGATGCCGACCCTGTGGTCAAAAGGGGAAGGCCGTGGCACGCGCGCTGGAACAACGGAAGTGGCGCGCGGTGTCTCCCGGGGTAGCAAGGACGGCATGTTAAGGAAGATGCACTGCCCAGTGCTGGAGACCCGTTTTGGGGGTGGGGAGACCACCGACTGATGCGTATAAGGAAACGAAAGCGCGTTGGCCCGCAACGGGAGTCGGAGGGGTTCGAAGTACCGCTTGAGGCGAAGGGACAACATAACTCTCGCCGAGGGAAGGGACCCTGCTTTGTTCGTGCGACCGAAGAGCGGAGGATCAGGGGATTGCCATGTTGCTAACCACCCCAGATGCGATCAGGACGCAACAGAGGAAGCTGTATGCCAAGGCCAAGCCAGAAACCGCCATCGTTACGCGCTCCAGTTGAGCGTGCATGCGAGACCTCCTCAGTCTCGTTAATCATCGAGTGTTCAGTCAACGCGCATGCCTTGGCGTGAAGAAAATCGGAAAGCCGTGTGCGGGAAAACTGCATGCACGGTTTGATGAGGGAGGGCAGGCGCAAGCCTGTCCTCTACTCTACCCTTTCTTATATATACTAAGTATAGACCTGACCCCTTTCTTATACAGCAACGCAAATCGCCAAAGGCAATGATCAAGACGGAAGTGGAAGCAAGGAGAAAAGTATGAAGGCGAAAGTCAAGATTGAGTCGACCGACAAACGCGATCTATTCACCGAACTCAGCGAAGGCATGGCCGCCCTTGCGGAGCCGAGGGAAGGCAAGCGCACCCTGCATACTCACATGGTTGAGTACAAGCCTGCGCCGAAGGTGACATTCAAGCAGCACGCTGTTCATAGCGTCCTCCTTAGTGGCTGACTCTATCATCCATGTCATGAAATGGGAATTGACTCTGGGGGCAATTGTCGGGAGCAAATGATTCGCGCGACAGCCCTCCTCAAGCCGCCTTCTTTGACTGCCCGCTCCCGGTCGCTGCGTTCCCAAACTGCGCCTCCAACTCCTGCCAGCGCCCACGCACTTTCGCGACATTGGCCTGCTTCACATGGCCAAACCCACGAATCTGCTCAGGCAAGCTGGCGAGCTCCACTAAACCGGGCAATTTCTCGAGGGTGATGCCATTCAATAAGGAAGCGATCGATCGCCGATAGTCCTCAATGAGCGCTCGCTCCATACGTCGCTCTTCGGTTCTGCCAAAGAAATCCAACCACGTACCGCGCAAGAACTTCAACTTGGCCAATAGTGCGAAGGCGTGCTTCATCCATGCCCCATATTGCGACTTGACGAGCCTTCCCTGCGCGTCACGCTTGGCGAACAGCGGAGGGGCAAGGTTGAATTTGACTACAACGTCTCCCTCGAATGTCGCCTTCAATTTCTCTTCGAACTTGCCGTCGGTGTACAGACGCGCGACCTCGTATTCGTCTTTATAGGCCATCAATTTGAACAAGTACTTGGCCACCGTCTTGGAGAGAACGTCGCGGTTCCCGCACTGCATCTCCGCACGCTTCACATCTTCGACAAAGGATTCGTACTGGCGCGCGTACTGCGCGCTTTGATATGCCGTCAGGAACGCTACGCGTTTGCGCACGATGGCATCGAGGCTTTCCGGCATCTGTACGACCACGGGATGCGCGGGCGCGATGACGCGCTCCACGGCAGCCACATCGAGCGCCGCACGTCGCCCCCACAGGAACGCCTGCTTGTTGGCATCCACCGCTACCGCGTTCAGCTCGATGGCACGCTGCAGCGACGCCGCACTCAAGGGGATGAGACCTTTCTGAAACGCGTATCCCAGCATGAACAAATTGGCGGCGATGGAGTCCCCCAACAACGCTGTGGCAAGCCGTGTTGCATCGACAAAATGCGAGCGACCGTCCACCGCTTCGTTGATCAACGCGCGAATCTGTTCGGTGGGGAAGTGCCAATCGGGGTTGCGTGCGAACTGTCCGGGTGGCTGCTCATGGGCATTGATGACCGCCACTGTCATGCCGGGGCGAGTCTTGGCGATGGCGTCCTGCCCTCCGGCGGTCAACATGTCGCATCCTAAAATCAAATGCGCCTCACCGGTGGCGATGCGTTGCGCACGAATGCCGTCAGGCTGCGCCGCGATGCGCACGTGCGAGGTCACCGCACCGTTCTTCTGCGACATTCCAGTCATGTCCAACACCGACACACCCTTGCCTTCGAGGTGTCCGGCCATACCGAGCAGCGCGCCCACCGTAATCACGCCCGTGCCGCCGATGCCGGTGATGAGAATGTTGTACGTCGACGCCTGCAAAATAGGCAACACCGGTTCCGCCGGTACACTCCATTCGCCGGCGGTCATATCTTTTCCCATGCGTGATTTACGCACCGTGGCACCTTCCACTGTCACGAAGCTCGGACAAAATCCCTTCACGCAGGTCGTATCCTGATTGCAAGAGGACTGATCGATCATGCGCTTGCGGCCGAAATCCGTTTCCAGCGGCAAGATGGAAGTACAGTTCGACTGCACGCCGCAGTCTCCGCAGCCTTCGCACACCGCTTCGTTGATGATCACTCTCGCCTTGGCTTGCGGGAATTCACCCTTCTTACGCCGGCGCCGCTTCTCCGCTGCGCAGGTTTGATCGTAGATCAGTACGGACACGCCTTTGATTTCACGCAGTTCGAGTTGAACGGTTTCGAGATCCTTACGATCATGCAAGGTCACGCTCGCGGGCAGTTGAGAACGATCCTCGTAGCGCGACAGGTCTTCGGTCACCAGCGCGATGCGCTTCACACCTTCCGCAGCCATCTGATGCGTGATCATCGGCACCGAAATCGTACCGTCCACGGGCTGACCGCCGGTCATGGCCACCGCATCGTTATAGAGAATCTTGTATGTGATATTGACGTTGGCGGCGAGCGCGGCGCGAATGGCGAGATAGCCGGAATGAAAGTAAGTCCCATCGCCCAGATTGGCGAACACGTGAGAACGCTTGGAGAATGCCGCTTGCCCGATCCAGGTAGCACCCTCGCCGCCCATTTGCGTGGTGGTCTTGTTGTGCTCGGGGTAGATGGCCGTGGCCATCACGTGACAGCCGATGCCCGCCAACGCCAGGCTACCTTCGGGTACCTTGGTGGAGCTATTATGTGGACAACCGGAGCAGTAGTAGGCGGGCCGGGGTGGCGTATCCACCGCCTTTCTCAACACCGCCTCTTTCGCTTCCAGGAACGCCAGCTTGGCCCTGATCAGATCGCTGACATGGAAGCGCGCGATGCGTCCTGCGATCACGCGCGCGATTTGCGCAATGGAGAAATCGCCCTTGGCCGGCAGTAGCCACTGGCCGCGTGAACCGACCCATTCGCCGCTTTCGTCGAATTTGCCGATCACGCGCGGACGCACATCGGAATGCCAGTTGTAGAGGTGTTCCTTGAGTTGATACTCCACCACCTGGCGCTTTTCCTCCACCACGAGAATTTCTTCCAATCCGCGGGAAAACTCGCGCACACCCTCCGGCTCCAGCGGCCAGGGCATGGACACCTTGAACAATCGAATGCCGATCTCGGCGGCCTTGTCCTCAGTAATGCCAAGCTCCTCCAGCGCCTCCAATACGTCCATATAGGACTTGCCCGAGGCGATGATGCCCAGTCTGGCCTTGGGCGAATCGATCGTGATTCGGTTCAGCTTGTTGGCGCGCGCATAGGCGATGGCGGCGTAGATTTTGTAGTCCTGCATTAGGGCTTCCTGCTTGCATGCCTGAATTCCCAGCGTGTCCGTGGATAAGCGACAGTTGAGCCCCCCCTCCGGCATGCGGGCATCGGGTGGCAGCGCAATCTTCACCGCGAAGGGATCGGCATCGATGGAAGCGGAAGACTCCACCGTATCGGCCAAGGCCTTGAAGCCCACCGCACAGCCGGAGAAGCGTGACATGGCCCAGCCGTGCAATCCCAGTTCGATGTATTCCTGCACATTGCACGGATAGAGCACAGGAATCATCGAGGCCGCAAACAGGTGATCGCTTTGATGCGGCAATGTGGATGAGTAGGCACCATGATCATCACCGGCGATGAGCAGTACCCCGCCGTACTGGGAGGTGCCGGAAAAGTTCATGTGCTTGAACACATCACCGCAGCGGTCCACACCGGGACCTTTGCCGTACCACAGGGCAAACACGCCGTCGTAATCGGACTTGCCGATGAGATGCACCTGCTGCGAACCCCACACGGACGTGGCAGCAAGTTCTTCGTTCACACCTGGAACAAATTTGATGTGGCTGGCTTCGAGCTGTTTGGCCGCCTTCCATAGGGCCTCGTCCAAGCCGCCGAGCGGGGAACCGCGATAGCCGGAAATGAATCCTCCGGTATTCAGACCGGCGGCGACATCGCGCAATCGCTGAATGAGCGGAAGGCGCACCAGCGCCTGAATGCCGCTGAGGTAAATGCGACCATGGCGCGCGACGTACTTGTCGTCCAACGTCACTTCTCTGAGTGTTACTGCTTGCATGTCCGGCTCCTTTAGGATTCGACGTTCCGGCGCATGGCCTGGGTAAGGCGGCGCCAAAGCTTGCCTCACGCTCCAGATGGGAGCGAAGGTCGTACTGTATCTGAGATTATCGATCAGCTCGCTTGGTTCGAGCGATAGAAATTGTTGGCGCTGAGCATGATCTGGTTGTGTCCGCATCCGGCGGGAATCATGGGGAAACAATTTTCCTGTGCCTGCACCGCCACATCCAGAAAGTAAGGTCCAGGTGCGGCAAGACATGCGCGCAGCGCGCCTTCGAGATCAGCGGGCTGCGATACCTTGTCCGCGCTCCAACCGAATCCCTTTGCAACCGCGACGAAATCCGGCAAGGCCTCGGTATAACTATGACTGTAACGTCCGCCATGAATCAATTCCTGCCACTGCCGCACCATGCCCATATAACCGTTGTTACACAGGATCACCTTGACCGGCGCGCAGTGCTGCACGGCGGTGGAAAGCTCCTGGATGTTCATCAGCACGGAAGCATCGCCGCTCACGCACACCACCAGCTTGTCCGGATGTGCAACCTGCGCGCCGATAGCGGCGGGCAAACCATACCCCATGGTGCCGGCTCCGCCGGAGGTCAACCAGCGTCGCGGTTGCTCAAACTTTAAATATTGCGCAGCCCACATCTGGTGCTGACCCACATCGGTCGCGACAATCACGTCGCGTCCTGCCAATTGTTCCCGCAGTGAGTGCATGAGATGTTGCGGGAGGATGCAATCCTCCCGCGCGGTAAAGCCCAAACATTCATGCGCCTGCCAATCGGCGATAGTGTTCCACCATTCGCCCAACCGCTTCGTATCCTTAGGGAGCATGCCCATGGCTTGCTCAAGGGCTTCGAGCACTTCCGCGCAATCGCCCACCAGCGGCACATCCACACGCACCACCTTATTGATGGAAGTCGGATCGATATCGATGTGGATTTTCTTGGCATTGGGACAGAAATCGGCAAGGCGCGCCGTCACGCGATCGTCGAATCGGGCGCCCACACACACCACCAGGTCGGCGTGGTACATGGCGAGATTCGCTTCTAAAGTGCCGTGCATGCCCAGCATGCCGATGAACTGAGGATCGGAAGCCGGGAGGGCGCCGAGGCCCATCAAGGTCAAGGTACAGGGCGCGCCACTATCGCGTACGACACGGGTAAAGGCTTCGCAAGCCTTGGGTCCGGAGTTGATCAAGCCTCCACCGCCGTAGAACACGGGGCTGTTGGCGGCGCGGATCAAAGCCGCGGCCCGGTTCAAACTGCTGCGCGGCAATTCCTTGGAACGCAAACCCCGCCTGCCACGACGCGATTCGACATTCAGTTGGGACGGGGCTCCCGTTACGTCGGCCAACTGAATATCCTTGGGAAAGTCGATGAGCACCGGTCCCGGGCGACCCTCGGTGGCCAGCGTGAAGGCACGCCGCACCACGCCATGGATGTCCTGCGGTGCACCGATTTGCACGTTCCACTTGGTGACAGGCCGCGAGATGCCCAGCGCGTCGCATTCCTGGAAGGCATCGGTGCCGATCAGCTTCGAGGGGACCTGCCCGCTGATGCACACGATCGGAACGGAGTCGCACAAGGCGTCCAGCAGTCCCGTGGTGGTGTTGCTCACGCCGGGGCCGGATGTCACCAACACCACACCCGGTTTGCCCGTAGTGCGCGCATAGCCCTCGGCGGCGTGAACGGCCGCCTGCTCGTGCCGCACCAGAATGTGCCGCAATCGGCCCTCGGCGTAGAGGGCATCGTAGATCGGCAGCACAGCCCCGCCGGGGTAGCCGAATATCACGTCGACGCCCGCTTCCACCAGCGCGTCGATGAGTGCCTGCGCACCCGTCTTAGGAATGGATCCCCCCGCCTCTTGGGAAGGCCACGCCGGGGAAGAGAAATAAACGCCATCGTCCATAGAGCCGTATCGTACGCGTCTCAGCGCGAAAAAGGTTTCTGATTTTTCTGGGTTCACGCCCTTATATTAGAATGTACGTTCTGTTTTTCTTCTGTTTACAGAATGAATCTCGATAAATACGATTTTGCGATCCTCAGCGTTCTCCAGCACGATGCGCGCGCCAGCCTGCAGGACATCAGCACCCGGGTCGGGCTCTCCACCACGCCGTGTTGGGCACGCATCAAGAAAATGGAGAGTGAAGGCGTAATTCTGGGCTACACCGTGCGCATCGAACCGGCCGCCATCGGGTTTACCGAGACGGTGATCGTGCAGGTCACGTTGGAGAATCACAACGATGAGACATTGAAAGCGTTTGGCAAGGCACTGGAAGACATCCCCGAGGTACTGGAGGCGTACCTCATCTCGGGCGACTACGACTATCATATCCGCATCGCGGTGCGAGACACGCGCGATTACGAGAGACTGCTGCGCGAGCGGCTGTATCGTATTCCGGGCATTCGACATTCCAAATCCAGTTTCGTATTGCGTCAGCTCAAACAAAGCCTCACACCGCTCGCACCCGCCCCGGAGCCATCCCGTCCCAAAAAACGCAAACGGTGACGCTTGTCATCCCGCAGTTGAAACTCAGAGGCGATGAAATCGCCCTCGGTGGTCAGGTCATCGGCGGACAGCTTGCCCTCCAGCCTACCCTTCAACCTGCAACCGCCGCTCGTATCTGATCCAACGCGCCGGGATCTTCAAGCGTAGTCAGATCACCTGGATCGCGCCCTTCCGCCAGCGCTTGAATGCTTCTCCTCAGCAGCTTGCCCGAACGCGTCTTGGGCAGCAGCGTCACGAAATGCACGCGCGATGGTCGAGCAATGGCGCCCAATTGCTTATCCACCATGGCCATTACCTCTTTCTCTTGTTGCGCGCGGCCCTCGGGCGTTTGAACTTTGGAGAAATCCTTCAGTACGGCAAAGGCCAACGGCAGCTGCCCTTTCAACGCATCCGCCACACCCACCACGGCCACCTCCGCGACGTTGGAATGCGCTTGCACCGCCTCCTCGATTTCGCGGGTGCCGAGGCGGTGGCCGGCAACGTTGATGACGTCGTCGGTGCGACCCAGAATGAAGTAGTACCCATCCTTGTCGCGGATACCCCAATCGAAAGTGGAATAGACCTGTTTGGTTTTGAAGGTAGTGAAGTAGGTGTTGACATAGCGCTCGTCATCCCCCCACACCGTGGTCATGCACCCGGGCGGCAAGGGCGGAACGATGGTGACCACGGCTTTCTCCTCATCGTTCGCAGCCGATGCATCGGTCTCACGCAACAGTTGCAGATCGTAGCCGTAGGCCGGGAAAGACGGACTGCCGAATTTGATCGGAGTTTTTTCTACGCCCGGCATCGCGCTCAGTAGAGGCCATCCGGTTTCGGTCTGCCAATAGTGATCGATCACCGGTTTGTTAAGCGCTTCGGATATCCAACGATGAGTGGGTTCATCCAAGGGCTCGCCGGCGAGGAATAGATGCTTTAGCGACGAACTGTCGTACTGCGTGATGTAGCTCGGGTCATGCTTCTTGAGCACCCGAATGGCGGTGGGTGCCGAGAACATCACGCTCACCTTGTGATCCTGCACGATCTTCCACCATACTCCCGGATCGGGCCGGATCGGCACACCTTCGTACAAGATGGTGGTCATGCCCGCGATCAAAGGCGCATAGATGATGTATGAGTGTCCCACCACCCAACCGATGTCCGAGGTAGTGAACATGGTCTCGCCAGCGGCGCCGCAAAAAATATGCTGCATCGAGGCCGCCAGCGCCACCGCATAGCCACCCACATCGCGCTGCACGCCTTTGGGCTTACCGGTGGTGCCTGAGGTATAAAGAATGTACGACGTCTCATTGGACTCCAGCCAAGTAACTGGCAAGGAGGCGTTTATGTGTTGTTCGCGCAGCGACGTATAGTCGAGATCCCGCCCCTCGGTAACAGGCATTTTCGGGTCCAATCCTCGCCGCACCATCAGCACTTTCCGCGGCGCAAACTGCGATAGCCGAATAGCCTCATCGAGCAAGTTCTTATAGGGCACGACTTTGCCTGCCCGCATGCCCGCGTCGGAGGAGATGATCAGCTTCGGTCTTGCATCATCGATACGCGTCG
>JANNFC010000076.1:0-13007 GCA_031379405.1 Betaproteobacteria bacterium
CTGACCGTACTCAACCCCGCTAGGGGAACAAGTGGTCCAGCAAGCGCAGAGGGTTCTAGAAGAAGCAGCCAAGGTCCAGGAAATCGCCAAGCAGGGCAGGGATCCGCTGGTCGGAGTGTTGCGCATGGGCGTGATATTTACCGTAGGCCCCTATTTGTTACCGTCCCTAATCCCGGCCTTGCACAAATTGGCGCCTGAAATGCCGTTGGAGATTGAAGAAAACACCACGGCGCAACTGTATACACTGTTAGGCAACGGCAAGCTGGACGTCATCATCATCGCCTTGCCCTTTGGCGATGCGAGCATTACCACACAGCCCTTGTACGACGAGCCCTTTGTCGTAGTGTTGCCCAACGAACATGCGTGGGCTAACAGGACGGCGATCAAACCTAGAGAGTTGTCGAAGGAGCGTGTGCTATTGCTCAACTCGGGGCATTGCTTCTCCAACCAAGTGGTCGAAGCGTGCCCCGAACTCACGCGTAAATACGACGACGTGCAGCAAGGGAACTCGCTTGAAACCCTTCGTAGCATGGTGGCCTCAGGCCTAGGTATCACGGTGTTGCCCGTGTCCGCTTGCGTCGATCGCTTCCAAAGCAAACTGGTCTGCGCCGTGCCCTTCACCGACCCGGCACCAACGCGTCGCATCGCGCTAGCATGGCGCAAAAGCTTCGCGCGGGAAGACGCCGTGCGGGCGCTCGGCAAAGCCGTTGCAAACCTTAACTTGGCGGGGGTGGAAAAGCTCCTGCCCACAGCTAACGCCGTCAAGCCTGCGGGGGCAAAGCGCCCCCGCTGAAGCTTGCCTACGCTCGATGTTGTAGGGGTAGCTTGTCGATATCCAAACCAAGGCCAAGGGCCACGCCCGCACCATACGCAGGATCCGCCAAATGGAAATGCGCGATTTGCCGTTCCTGGATCTCGCGGGGAACCCCTTTCATGGCGCCAACGATGTTCGCAATAAGTCGCTGCTGCGCCTCCCCTCCGACTAAGCGGAACAGGTTGCCTGCCTGGGCGTAGTCATCATTCCCCTTGCGATGATCATAGTGCGTCGCCACGCCCGATAGCTCCAACGGGGGTTCGATGAAACTCAAGTCTTGGCTAGGCCCGTTGAAGCTATTGGGTTCGTAGTTCGGCGACCCACCGCCGTTGTTGCCATCGCGCATAGACCCATCGCGATGATAGTTGGCGAATGGACACTTGGGCAGATTGATCGGAAGCTGCCCGTAGTTTGTGCCAATCCGATAGCGATGAGCGTCGGCGTACGCGAACAATCGTCCCTGCAGCATTTTGTCCGGTGAGAAGCCCATGCCTGGCACGATGTTCGAGGGTTCGAAGGCTGATTGCTCGACCTCCGCGAAATAGTTGTCTGGGTTGCGATCCAGCACCATTTCACCCACTTCGATTAGCGGATAGTCCGCGTGCGGCCACACCTTCGTGAGGTCAAAGGGATTGACGTGATAGCGATCCGCGTCCGCCTCATGCATGATCTGCACACACACACGCCAGCGCGGGAAGTTAGCGCCCTCGATGGAATTATACAAATCGCGTTGAGAATATTCCGGATCTTCGCCCGCCAAGCGTGCCGCATCCTTCACCCCCAGATTACGAATTCCCTGCTTAGTCTTGAAGTGCCACTTGCACCAGAAGCGCTTGCCCTCGGCATTGATCAAGCTAAAGGTGTGGCTGGAATAGCCATTCATATGCCGATAGCCATCCGGGATGCCGCGATCGGAGAACAAAGTCGTAACCTGATGCATTGATTCCGGGGAGAGCGACCAGAAGTCCCACTGGGAGGTCGGGCTACGCATATTGGTTCTCGGATCGCGCTTCTGCGAGTGGATAAAATCACTGAACTTAAGAGGATCACGAACGAAGAACACCGGTGTGTTGTTGCCCACCATGTCCCAGTTGCCCTCTTCGGTATAGAACTTGACCGCAAAGCCGCGTGGGTCGCGATCCGTATCGGGGTAGCCACGTTCTCCGGCAACGGTGGAGAAGCGTGCAAACACGGGCGCCTTGTTGCCGATCTTTGAGAACAACTTGGCTTTGGAAAAGCGCGTGATGTCTTGTGTGACCACGAAGTATCCATGCGCACCGGACCCCTTCGCGTGCACCACTCGTTCAGGTACACGCTCCCGATTGAACTGTGCAAGTTTCTCGATCAAATGATAGTCTTGCAGCAGCACCGGTCCGCGAGCACCAGCGGTCAACGAATTCTGGTTGTCGCCAACGGGAATTCCTGCATAGTTGGTCAATGTTTTTCGATTGCTCATATCTGTGTCCTTTCGTGGTGAACTAGCCATGTACACGCGCGCAATTGGCGAACATCTCGAGCAGATTCCCCATATCAGCGGCTTCCACTCGAAGAAGACGAGAAAGTAGGTGCTGAGTCCGGTAGTACATCACTCGCCTCCGATATTTGCGCCAATGCGGCAAGCGCAAGAGTAGGCGGGTGAGTGTAATTAATCTAATTGATTGTTGGAATTGCCTTGATATGGACGGCTAATCGATAAGGAATCGAATAGGGACGGCCAACCGAATACAAGAGCAAGACAGCCATCCCGTGCGCCCCACCGCCTCAGCCGATAGGCAGAATAAGGGTGCATCCGAACCCGTGTTAGCTCTTCTTCGTATCCTGCTGAGTATCCAATCGAAACTTGGCGAATGCGCCGGGCGCATCTTCGATGACCTTGAGTTTACCTTTTCCGGGTACGCGGGCGGCAACCTGTGCTCCGCCGAACTGACCCACCCAATCGCTCCAGTTGGACCACCACGAACCATCGTGTTTCTGCGCCGAAGCAATCCAGGCATCGGCCTCAGCCGGCAATTCATCGTTAGTCCAGTAGTGATACTTGTTGGCGGAGGGCGGATTGACGATCCCCGCGATATGTCCCGATCCCGCAAGAATGAAATTCACTGGACCAGGAAACGCCTTCGCGCCCACATAAGTCGATTTCCAAGGAGCGATGTGATCCTCCATAGCCGACACAAAGCACGCCGGCGTCTTGATCTTCTTGAGGTCGATGGCTTGCCCGCCTAGCTCGATCCCGCCCGGCTTCACCAGCAAATTCTTGATGTACATGTTGCGCAAGTAGAACGTGTGCATTTTGGCCGGCATGCGCGTGGCATCAGAGTTCCAGAACAACAGGTCAAAGGGGAACGGATCCTTGCCTAGCAAATAGTTGTTGATGACAAAAGACCAGATCAGATCATTGGCACGCATCATGTTGAAGGTGCTGGCCATCTCGGAGCCTTCGAGAAAACCGCCGCGCTCCTGCATTTTCTTCTCGATACCCTTGAGCGAACTTTCGTCGACGAAGACGCCGAGTTCGCCGGGCTCCTGGAAATCGATCATAGCGGTAAAGAACGTGGCGCTTTTCACCCGAGTGTCTTTCGTCGCGGCCAAGTAGGCCAGCGTGCAGGAGAGCAATGTTCCGCCCAAGCAGTAACCAATCACGTTGGCCTCGCGTTCGCCCATGGCTTTCTCCATGGCGTCAAGTGCAGCCAGCGGACCTTCGAACATGTAATCCTCGAAGCCCTTGTTGGCGTGGCGAGAATCCGGATTGACCCAGGAAATGACGAACACCGTATGCCCTTGGGCGACGGCGTACCGGATGAAGGAGTTCTTCTCGCGCAGATCCAGAATGTAGTACTTATTGATCCACGGCGGAATGATGAGCAGCGGTGTCTTGTGGACTTTCTCGGTGCTGGGCGTGTACTGAATCAACTGAATGAGGTCATTTTGATACACCACCTTGCCCGGCGTGGTGGCGACGTTCTCCCCCATCTTGAACGCCTTGGTATCGGTCATGCTGATGGCCAACTGGCCGCCCCCGCGTTCCACGTCTTGCAGCAGATGATTCAACCCGTCCAGTAGATTTTGGCCGCCGCTTTCCAGCGTGGCCTTGAGCACCTCTGGATTGGTGATCGCGAAATTCGTGGGCGACAATGCGTCGACGAACTGTCGCGTGAAAAAGCGCACCTTACGAGCCGTTTGCGAATCCAGGCCCTCCACGTCCGCGACCGTGCGCTGGATATTCTCCGCTGCCACCAGATAGGATTGCTTGATGTAGTCGAACAGAAAGTTGTTCTGCCACATCTCGTTCTTGAAGCGCGGATCGGTCTTCGCAGCAGTGCCTGCCTGTTCACCTTGCCCGAAAAATTTCTGAACCGCGCCCTGCCAGACGTTCATTTGTTCCTGCCAGGCGCGCGTCTGCGCTTCGGCAAGCTTCATCGGATTCGCCCACATCTTGTTGGCCAACTCGACGAAAGCGGGCATGACACCCAGGTCGTCGCTGGTGGCGGCCGCTTTGCCTTCCTTCATGCGGTTCAGATAATCGGTGGCGATGCTTTGACTGCGCTGAGCGATCTCGGCTAAGGATTTAGCGAGAACTTCAGGGTTGGGCACACTGCCCGCTGGATTAGCAGATGCTGCGTTGCTCATAGTTTGCCTCCTAGGCGATTAGAGTTTGCGGCGAAAGCGATAGACTGCATCGGCATTTTTCTCTCGTTGCAGTTTGTCTTGATGCCAAAGATAGTTGAGATGAGCAATGGCTTCGCCCATGGCGAAGAAAGTCTGATGCGCATCCAGAACACGCCGGAACAAGATCGTGAGCAAATCGCTTGCCGTCGTCCAGTCCCGGCATTTCTCCATCACTTCGCCTAAGCGATCCGCATGGTGTATGTGCAGTTGCTCGATACGTGCGTGCATGCCGCGAAACGGCAACCCGTGCGAGGGCAAGGTCAACGTATTCGCTGGCAGGGGTTTGAACAAATCGATGGAGTTCAGGAACTGCTTGACCGGATCCGACTCGGGTTCCTGTGCCCACACGCTGACGTTGGTGCTGATCTTAGGCAGCAACATATCGCCGGAAATCAACAGGTCGAGTGACTCGCAATGCAATGCGGCGTGCTCCGGAGAATGCCCAAAACCGAAGATCACCTTCCAGCTATGCTCACCGATGGTAATCACCTCGTTGCCATGCATGCGGCGGTACTGCACAGGCGGGTCATAGACCCCGCGCCGATAGGAATTGCCGCGCTGGTGCATGCTCTGCTGCTTGGAAGTGTCCAAGCCGTGAGCGGTGAACAACTCGAGTGTGCGCGCGGTGCCCGTCCCCGACGTTTCTGCATAGAGAGCGTGTCCGCTCAGGAACTCCGCCTGCGGCATCCACAGCTGGACGTCGAACCTGCGTGTGAGCCAACCAGCCAAACCAAAGTGATCCGGGTGGCAATGCGTGACGATGACTCGCTTGATGCGCGCCCCACGCTGCGCAAAGATCTTGTCCCATGCCTCTTGCGTGGTGGGGGAATTCAACCCCGTATCCACGATGGTCCAACCGTCGCCGTCTTCCAGCATCCAGAGATTGATGTGGTCCAGTGCAAAGGGCAGCGGCATGCGCAGCCATAGACATCCCGGGCGGATTGGTGTGGTTTCGCCCAATGCCGGCGCTGCGGCGAAGGGGTATTCCAGTAACGGGGCGGCGGCCGCGGCGGGCGCCTGGGCGAGTGCGGAGTTCATGATCAATGCGAAACTTTGAGGCAATCCAGGATGTTACCCGAAGCGTCCGGCCTTGCATCGGTGGTAGGATGAATAGGACTAATACTGGATGTGACCTCGATGAAAGACTCCGGTGGAGCTTTCCATTTTCCCCTATTCGATTTTGGCCTGGGCGAAACCCTCGACATGCTGCGCGACACAGTGCGGCACTTTGCCTCTGTTGAGATCGCACCGCGCGCCGCCGAGATCGATCAGCGCAATGAATTTCCCATGGACCTTTGGCGCAAGCTGGGCGACCTGGGCGTGCTTGGCATCACCGTGGAGGAGGACTACGGCGGTACCCAGATGGGCTATTTGGCGCACATCATTGCCATGGAAGAAATCAGCCGTGCCAGCGCCTCCGTGGGGCTGTCCTATGGCGCCCACTCCAACCTATGCGTAAATCAGATTCGCCGCAACGGGAGCGAATCGCAGAAGCGCAAGTACTTGCCCAAACTGATAAGTGGCGAGCACGTCGGGGCACTCGCCATGAGCGAGCCCGGCGCCGGCTCCGACGTAGTGGGCATGCGCCTGCGGGCTCAATTCAGCGGCGATTACTACGTCCTTAACGGTAATAAGATGTGGATCACCAACGGGCCGGACGCCGATACACTGGTGGTCTACGCCAAGACCGATGCAGCCGCGGGGGCGCGCGGTATCACGGCCTTCCTGATCGAAAAGGGATTCAAAGGATTCTCCACCGCACAGAAGCTGGACAAGCTCGGCATGCGCGGCTCCAACACCTGCGAGTTGGTGTTTCAAGACTGCGAAGTGCCCGCCGAGAACTTACTAGGTGCCGAAGGCGCAGGCGGCAGGATTCTCATGTCCGGTCTGGATTTCGAACGCGCAGTCCTATCCGGTGGACCGATAGGAGTCATGCAGGCGTGCATGGATGTGGTCATGCCCTACGTGCACGAGCGCAAACAATTCGGCCAATCCATCGGACAGTTTCAATTGATGCAAGGCAAACTGGCCGACATGTACACCACGATGAACGCGTGCCGCGCTTACGTTTACGCGGTGGGACGCGCGTGCGACAGAGCGACGGAACGGGAAGCAGTTCGCGCACTGCGCAAGGATGCCGCCGGCGTCATTCTCTACGCCGCTGAAAAAGCGACGTGGATGGCAGGCGAAGCCATCCAGGCGTTAGGCGGCAACGGCTACGTCAATGAATACTCAACGGGGCGCCTATGGCGAGACGCAAAGCTCTACGAAATCGGCGCAGGCACCTCCGAAATTCGGCGCTGGCTCATTGGCCGCGAACTGTTCGATGAGCCGGTATAACCGCATGGGGTCAACACATGGAACTCAACGCCAATTTCCATGAAAGAGTCGCAATCGACCAGCAGTAAAGGTCGCGGATCTGTTTCGTAACGCGCGGGAGGCGGTGAGTAACCCAAGTTGGGCTAGGATGTTACCTTCGACCCCGTATAAAAGTTCGGCCATCGCTTCAGAACCATGGGACTGCTGGCTGCATAGGTGTGGCATGAATTAAGTAGCGGCGGACGTCTATTCGGATCTTCCGCACGTTTGACGCGCGCAGGATAAATGGTCTGGTAGGCAGTGGTCGCAATGGGAGCAAGCAGCTCTACCAGGTGCGTGCATCCCTTGACCCCTCCCAGCAGTTCGCGCGTCTTCAGCGTCCATCCAGCCTTGATTGTCAGCCCCTTCAAGACGCTGAAATCGACAGGGACAGAGGGACACATCTTGTGCGGGCCGAAATCGGTGACGGCCTCGGCGGCGTGCACCAGCAGATCCGTGTCGAGAGTCAGGCGTATCCACATATCATGGAAGTGCTCACCGGGCTTGACGTTCCCGCGTTCGGGGAGGGCAACGTCGAAGGTCTTGGTGTCGATCATGTGACCTTCGACATCCCACAATCCGTCGTCGCGAAGATAGCCTTTGCACTCGACGGTGCGGTGATGCATGAGTTTTCTAGGGGCGGGGGTGGAAAGAGGCATGGAAGACTTTTCTATCGTGAAATGAAAACCGTGGTACGGACATAGGGTGCGCTTGCGCACCCTCGCGCTTTCATTCAAAGCGCACCTTATAACGTCACATTGCCGGGATGTCTGAATGATCGCCTAGCAAACGCTTGCGATCGGCTAAGCGTTGCAGTGTGGCGAGTTGTTCTTTCGGCGACATCTCCAGCCAATCGGCGATCTCCTTCAGTGTGCGCCGGCACCCGCGGCACAGCCCAAGGGATTCGTCCATTTGGCAGACCTGCACGCACGGTGAGGGCACCCGAGCGGAAAATGCATTCATGCGTGCACGCGCTCCAATGCGCGCTTGCGCTTGACGAGCAATGCGCGGCCGGCGCGAGAAACCGTCTGGCGCTGAAGGAAATCGCAGATGTACTGCGCCGCATCGAGGAGCCGGTCCATGTTTATCCCGGTTTCGATGCCCATGCCATCGAGCATATAGAGCACGTCCTCGGTGGCCACGTTTCCGGTGGCACCGGGGGAATAGGGGCATCCGCCAAGGCCAGCGATGGACGAATCGAAGGTGGCCACGCCTACTTCCATTGACGCGAGAATGTTGGCGAGCGCCTGGCCGAAGGTATCGTGAAAGTGACCGCCGAGCTTAACCGGAGAAATATCGCGCGCCAAGGTTTCCATCAGAAGCTTCGTCTTGCCCGGCGTGCCCATGCCGGTTGTGTCGCCCAGCGAAACTTCGTAACACCCCATGTCTAAGAGCCGCTTGGCGATATCCGAGACCACCTGTGGATTGACCGCGCCTTCAAACGGGCAACCCAACACCACCGAAATATAGCCACGCACCTTCATACCGGAAGCAAGCGCTTTCTCGCACACGGGCGCGAAGCGCTGCATCGATTCTTCGATGGTGCAATTGGTATTGCGCTGCGAGAACGTTTCGGTAGCGGCGGCGAAGCCCGCGATCTCGTCCACGCCTGCAGCGAGCGCGCTATCCAATCCCTTCATGTTGGGCACCAGTACCGGATAGCTCACACCGGGCCTGCGGTGAATGCTCTGCATCACCTCCGTGTGGTCGGCCATTTGCGGCACCCACTTGGGTGACACGAAACTGGTGGCTTCGACAGCAGACAGGCCGGCGTCGGCCAAGCGATGGATTAGCCCCACTTTCACTTCCGTAGGCACGACTCCGGGTTCGTTCTGCAAGCCATCACGCGGACCAACGTCCACCAATCGCACTTTGCTGGGTAGATTCATGATTTGCTTCCTTCTGCAGGTTCAATGGCAAGGAGCTGTGCGCCCTCTTTCACTTGATCGCCCGCGACATAATAAATTTCCTTCACCACGCCTTGCTCGGGCGCGCTGATCGTGTGTTCCATTTTCATGGCTTCGAGGATGAGCAGGGCTTGGCCTTTGATTACGCTCTGCCCCGTCTTCACCATGACTTGGATGATATTGCCAGACATCGGCGCGTTCAGCGAACCGGCGGCGTCCTCAGCCTGTACGGATTGGGCCGTCTTCAACTCCAACCTGCAACTCGTACCAAATGCGAACACCGTGATTTCACTCCCGCGCCTGACCACAGTAGCTTGCACGCGGGCACCGCCGATGTCCGCCATCAGGGCATCGTCCCCGACATACTCTCCCTTTACTTCTGCCTTGGAGTTCGGCAGGTCCAGTTGATAGTGACCTTTACGATAATGCGCCACCACACTGCCCACTCCGGCAAATTCGAATCGGTGGTGATTGTCTTGATTGAGGCGCCATCCGTCCGTGGCATTCCAAGGGGAGAAGGAATCGCCGGACCGCGCCGCCAACGCCTCCGCATCGCGTTCGGTGCGCAGCAGTTCCGCCAGCACCGCTAAGGCGAGAAACCGGTCCGCGGGCGCAGCGGCCTGCGGAATGAGTTCGGTGAGATGCCGCTCTATCAATCCGGTGTCGAGACCGCCCAGCTCGGTATGCGCTTGTGCAAAGGCGGGATGGGCGACGATGGCGGCCAGCAGATCGATATTTGTTGTGACTCCCACGACTTGATAGGCAGCGAGTGCCGTATGCATGCGGCGCAGCGCGGCGCTGCGATCGCGATCCCAAACGATGAGCTTGGCGATCATGGGATCGTAATGCACGCCGATCGCATCGCCTTGCTTCACACCGGTATCGATGCGTACATGGCTCGACGGGTGTGGTTGTCGCAGATGGTGGATGATCCCGGCGGTGGGCAGAAATCCCTTTGCGGCGTCTTCGGCGTAAATGCGAGCTTCGATGGCGTGTCCGCGAATGGCGAGCTGTTCTTGCGTGAGCGGCAGCGCCTCGCCGGCCGCAACCCGCAACTGCCACTCCACCAGATCCAGGCCGGTAATCATCTCCGTGACCGGATGCTCCACCTGCAAGCGGGTGTTCATCTCCATGAAGAAGAAGGCGCCTTGCTCGTCGGCAATGAACTCCACCGTACCCGCGTTCGTATAGTCCACGGCCAGCGCAGCGGCGACGGCGGTGGAACCCATCTGGCGGCGGCGTGCGGCATTCATCCCCGGTGCCGGCGCTTCTTCCAAGACTTTCTGATGACGCCTCTGCACGGAACAATCGCGCTCGAACAGATACACGGCGTTGCCGCGCGTGTCGGCGAACACCTGAACCTCGATGTGACGCGGGCGCAATAGATACTTCTCGATCAACACGCGGTCATCGCCAAAAGAGGACGCCGCCTCGCGCTTGGCCCCGGCGATGGCATCCTTCAATTCCGCCGCGCTGCGCACGATGCGCATGCCCTTGCCGCCACCGCCGGCGGAGGCTTTTATCAGCACGGGGTAACCGATCTTCTCCACTTCGGCGTGCAGCGTGTCGTAATCCTGCGCCGCGCCGTGATAACCGAGCACCAAAGGCACGCCGGCTTTATGCATGATCTCTTTCGAGGCGCTTTTCGAGCCCATGGCGCGGATGGCGCTCGCAGGTGGTCCTATGAAAATCAAGCCGGCTTGCGACACCGCGTCAGCGAAGGCAGCGTTCTCCGACAGAAATCCGTAGCCGGGATGAACCGCCTGCACGCCGCTGGCTTTGGCTACCTCAAGAATACGCTCCGCCTTGAGGTAACTCTCACGCGGCGCCGAGGGGCCGATGTGAAAGGCTTCGTCGCACGCGCTGACATGTAAGGCGTTGGCATCGGCGTCCGAATAGACGGCCGCGGTGCGGATGCCAAGGCGCTTGCAGGTGCGCGCAACGCGTACCGCGATCTCTCCCCTATTGGCAATGAGTACTTTATCGAACATCGCTATTGTCCATCGTTACCGTTCATCGATCGCATCCGGTGGCTGAGGTGGGGACCAGGTTTGGTAAAGCGCACTCAGGCGCCGGTAGATTTGCCACGCCAGCACGGAACACAGTGCAAACAACGCCGCGCCAATCACCGAGGAGGTGATCAGTGCGTGCGTCGTGACTTCGGTCCATCCCGCTTGCGACGTGGCGCAAGCGCTCCACTTCTCGAACAGATCCGCCGCCATCGCGGGTACTTTCTCCGAAGGCATGCTTTTCAGTTCGAACACGAAGCGATCGTAAGTCGGCACATCGACATGCTTGCTACGGTTATAGGTCCACAATGCATAGCCAGCAAGCAAATTGATCAGAAAACCTGCCAAGCCTAACACGCAAAAGAAGGTGAGTACCTTGGCTTTTTGCCGGTCCGCGGCGAACGCAATCCTGGCCTCGTCACTCATGAACCCGAGGTCCATTTAGGCGCGCGTTTGTCCAGGAAAGAACCGATGCCCTCCTGGCCCTCCGGGCTTACTCGCAACTTGGCGATACGCGTGGCAGTGTGATCGATCAGCGCACTATCCAACTTCTCGCGTGAAACGGTCGCCACCAGATCCTTCGTGACCGCCAAGGATTCGGGGCCGCCCTTGAGCAGGTCAGCCACGAACGATTCCACCGTCTTGTCCAACTCATCATCGGGCACCACGGCGTGTATCAATCCCATGCGTAGCGCATCCTGCGCGGAGAAGCGCTCGGCCGTCAGAAAATAACGCCGAGCCATCCGTTGCCCGATGGCTCGCACCACGTACGGACTGATCACCGCCGGCGTTAGCCCCAGCCGCACTTCCGTCAGCGCGAACATCGCGCTGGGAACCGCCACCGCGATATCGCAACAGGCCACCAAGCCCATGCCCCCGGCAAAGGCCGACCCTTGCAAGCGCGCAATCGTTGGTTTCGCAAGCCCGTTCAAGGTACGCATCAATTCGGCGAGGGCGCGCGCATCCCGCAGATTGTCACCCTCCGAGTACTGCGCCATGCGCTTCATCCAATTGAGATCCGCGCCGGCGGAAAAACTCTTCCCCGCTGCCGCCAGGATGACCAGACGCACGCTCGGGTCACCTTCCAACGTGCGCAAGTGCGTGGTCATGGCGGCGATCAACTGATCGTCGAAAGCGTTGTGCAACTGCGGCCGGTTCATGGTCAGCGTGGCCACGCCTCGGGCGTCTACGTGTTGGAGTAAGTTGGATGCGATCATAGGTGTTTAGGGTTTCTTGGCGACGACTTTCCCATTTTCCCAAAAGCAAATACGTGTGCCCTGCATACGAGCCACTTGACGCGCTCGGACCGTCGCCCGCTTCATAGCACGCGCGGCAGCATTAAAAAACTTCTCGTTCTGCTTTGTCGTCACTGCTTTTTTCATGGGCCCTTTTCCAATAGTTTAGGCGATTCGCCCGCGTTATCGAACACCATCCATGCTCAACGTCCATACTCACCAGGCGATCAAGCTCCTTCAGAAACAACCTACCCGCTGCAACGGCCGCCAACTCCGGATGCAACTGAGAAAGACCGCTGGCGATGAGATCCGCATTGACGAAGTGCAGGATGCCGGCGCCCCTTGGCAGGAACTCGCGGGCGAAAGTGGTCTTTCCCGAACCATTCGGACCGGCAATCACCACACAGCGCGGAGGAGTTCGCTGGCTTTTGCGCTGGCTTTTGGTCGTCAATTGTGGCTGTCGAAAGCGGGATCAGCGCTGTTCATGATAATAGGAATTTTATTAAGTCATGGAATCAATAGATAATTATGACCTTTAGATTCTTATTATCAACGGGGTTTGATAATAAACTGGATGCTCTTGTTCGTTCCCCAGACTCTTTCTTCTCTTCGCTCGGTCCGGTACCGAAGTCGATGATCTGAGAGGCCGAGTGCGCGTCCATGGAACTGGAGCCGGCTCGAATCTCCTGAACTCAGCGTCGCACAAGACTAATTGCGCCAGAGGTTCGCGCTTCTAGCAGCGCTGGGTCAACTTGCGGCCCAGTCGCCTAAAGGCTGGAAGCTTGCCAAGTGCTCCAAATCCTAAGCCGGCCGAGCCGGAGCCAAGACAGTCGAAACTGTGCGGCCAAAATGCATGTTACGAACAAGGGGGGCACCCCGAATGGCACTTACTTAAGCTTTTGGGGATGGCCATGTTTGCTGACGTGTGCTCTGGCGAGCGCGCGCGGTTGGAGAAAGGGGTCAGGTCTATACTTGCTACTACTAAGTATAGACCTGACCCCTTACTTTCGGATCCTTG
>JANNFC010000081.1:0-10561 GCA_031379405.1 Betaproteobacteria bacterium
CCCGATTTCGGCGCCCCTGGAAAAGAAGGGGACGCATCAAAGACACCGGCGGGCTCCGGCACGAAGGAGTCCGACAATATTGAGGAGCTGTTTAAGAAATAGGATAAATACGAGTCGAAGCAATCTGGTCACGGCTTGACGATCGATGGTTCTTGAATACAGACAGGTCCTTCCATCGACGCCGCAACGATTCTCCTGGAATCGCTCCTATGGTTTGGCGAGCTTTCGCTTTCCCTTCGAAAACTCGCTGTCTTCCCACACCACCCATTTTCCATCCTGCACCACGAACTTGGTGATGAGCGGCACCATATTCTGGCCGTGATCGTCGAAGGTTACGGTGCCAACGATGGACTGGTGATTCTTCGTTTTATTGAGTTCGCTGCGAACCTTGCGACGATCGGGTCCGACTAACTCGACTGCATCCATGATGAGGAGAGTGGCGGCGTAGGCAAAGGGGCCGTAGGCTTCGGCGGGATCGCTGTAGTTTTGCTTTGAGTATTGCTCCAGGAAAAACTTTCCGCCGGGTAGTTTCTCCACCGGTGCGCCTTCGCGAAAGGCGAGGGTACCTTCTGCCAGCTTGTTCACGCCCTCGATATATGCATCGGAGAGAATTCCCGATGTACCCTGAAATTGCGCTTTGATGCCAAGTTTCTCCATTTGTGTCCGAATGCGCACACCTAGCGGGGTGATGCCTCCAAAGTAGATGACTTCCGGCTTGAGCTCCTTGATCTTGGTGAGTTCGGCGTTGAAATCCTGTTGGTCGGCGGTGACGCCAAAGCTGCCGACGATCCTGCCTCCGGCTTTGGAAAGGGCGTCGCTAAAGTATTTGTTGTGGCCTTTTCCGTAGTCGGTGGTGTCGTGAATGATCGCCCAGGTCTTGTAGCCTTGCGCGACCATGAATTTTGCGGCGACGTCGTTCTGGTTGATCATGGTGCCGTTGACTCTGTGCACTTCTTTGTAGTCGTTGCCGTAGGTGATCTCTGGCAGTACCGCGCCCCATACGATCACTGGCAATGCGAACTTGTGATAGACATCGACGGTTCCCATGGCAACGGTGGAGCAATAGTGCGTGACACCTGCGATGATGCTTTTGTCCGATGCGGCTTTGGTGGCAACTTGAACCCCGATGTTGGGTTTGCATTCGTCATCCAGTGCCACCAGTTCGTACTGATACTTGCTCTTCGGATCTGCATTGCGCAGCTTCACCGCAAGATCGGCAGAGTTTCGCCCTCCCAGCCCATTCGCGCTGACACCTCCGCTCAGAGGTCCAATGAACACGAGCTTTACCACATCCTTCGAATAGGCTGAAAGCGACAGGACACCCAACACGCCCCCAAGAACCCAGGCAACAACTTCCTTGCTTGATCTCACGCGAACTTCTCCTCTAAGTATTAGTACAGGCTATTGTCGCGATCATACGCTGTCAACGCGCACATGCCGGTCCAAACAAAAAGCGGCCGAAGCCGCGTTTTAACCCCTGAGGGATATTGTTATTAGACCTTGCTTTTATTTATTCGATACTATTTCTTTCGCAGTTTGCGAATGGCGGCTAGCTGAGCGGCAAGGGTAGCGAGCTCCGCTTCGACGGCGGCGATTTCCTGCTTGTCTTGCGCCTTGGATTTCGCTTCTTGCGCGCGTTTGATGGCTTCGTTGGCTTTGGCCTCGTCGAGATCATGACCCCGTATAGCCGTGTCCGCAAGCACCGTGACAATTTTGGGCTGCACTTCGAGAATACCACCCGCGACGAAGATCAGTTCTTCTTCGCCACCATTAGCCGGTTTGATCCGAACGGAGCCGGGTTTGATGCGCGTAATGAGTGGTGTGTGACGCGGGTAGATACCCAATTCACCCGACTCGCCGGGCAACACAACAAACTCCGCTTCGCCCGAGTAGATTGCTTGCTCGGCGCTGACGACGTCGACTTGCAGGGTATTAGGGGTATTGGGAGTATTGGGGATATTGGCCATTGAGTGTCTCTACTGAAGCGTCTTGGCTTTCTCGAAGGCTTCTTCGATCGCGCCCACCATGTAGAAGGCCTGCTCGGGAAGACTATCGCACTCCCCATTGACGATCATTTTGAAGCCGGTGATGGTGTCTTTGAGCGGGACGATCTTGCCGGGGGAGCCGGTGAACACCTCCGCCACGTTGAACGGCTGGGACAAGAAGCGCTGAATCTTACGTGCGCGTGATACGGCCAGCTTATCTTCAGGGGAAAGTTCGTCCATACCGAGAATGGCGATGATGTCTCGCAATTCTTTGTAACGCTGCAACACCGCTTGCACAGCACGGGTGGTGTTGTAATGGTCTTCGCCGATGACGTGCGGGTCGAGCTGGCGCGAGGTGGAATCGAGCGGATCCACGGCGGGGTAGATACCCAAGGATGCAATATCACGCGACAACACGACGGTAGCGTCCAGGTGACCGAAGGTTGTCGCCGGCGACGGATCAGTCAAGTCATCCGCAGGTACGTACACGGCCTGAATGGACGTAATGGAGCCAACCTTCGTGGAAGTGATGCGCTCTTGCAGGCGGCCCATCTCTTCGGCTAGCGTCGGCTGATAACCCACGGCAGAAGGCATACGACCCAACAGGGCAGACACTTCGGTTCCGGCCAGGGTGTAGCGGTAGATGTTGTCGATGAAGAGCAGAATATCGCGACCTTCATCGCGGAATTTCTCGGCCATGGTCAAACCCGTCAAGGCCACGCGTAGGCGGTTGCCGGGCGGTTCGTTCATCTGACCGAACACCATCGCCACCTTATCCAACACTTTGGATTCTTCCATCTCGTGATAAAAGTCGTTGCCTTCACGAGTACGCTCGCCAACACCGGCGAATACGGAGTAACCACCGTAGGATTTCGCGATGTTGTTGATGAGTTCCATCATGTTCACCGTCTTGCCCACGCCGGCTCCGCCAAACAATCCAATCTTGCCGCCCTTGGCAAAGGGACAGATCAGATCGATGACTTTAATTCCCGTGGGGAGCAATTCGACAGATGGAGACAATTCATCGAACTTCGGTGCGGGCTGATGGATTGCGCGACGCTCTTGCGTGCCGATAGGGCCGGCTTCGTCGATCGGGCGGCCGAGCACATCCATGATGCGACCCAGCGTCGCGGTGCCTACGGGCACTGAAATGGGCGCGTGGGTGTTGAGCACCTTCATCCCGCGGCGCAAGCCGTCAGAGGAGCCCATGGCGATGGTTCGTACTACGCCATCACCGAGTTGTTGCTCGACCTCGAAGGTCAGC
Source organism: Betaproteobacteria bacterium (assembly GCA_031379405.1). Classification (GTDB taxonomy): domain Bacteria; phylum Pseudomonadota; class Gammaproteobacteria; order Burkholderiales; family SHXO01; genus SHXO01. Next base: position 3,250 of record JANNFC010000081.1, read on the forward strand.
CCTTTCTCTGCCAGCGGGTTGTTGCCGTCTTCCGAGAGCAGCAATGCATCGTAGATCTTGGGCATTTGATCGCGGGGAAACGCAATGTCGATCACCGCGCCGATACACTGGACGATGGTTCCTTGAGCGGGTGCCATAACTGTACCTTTATGGAGTCAATTCGGATTTGTTATACCGCCGCCGCACCGCCGACGATTTCCGCCAATTCCTTGGTAATGGCGGCCTGGCGGGTCTTGTTGTAGACCAGCGTAAGTTCGTCGATGACGGTACCGGCGTTGTCGGAGGCGGCCTTCATGGCCACCATGCGTGCGGATTGTTCGGAAGCCATGTTCTCGGCCACCGCTTGAAAAATAATAGCCTCGATGTAGCGTGTGAGTGCCTGATTCAAAACCTGCTTGGCATCGGGTTCGTAGATATAATCCCAGCTACCTTCCGGTGCTCCCAACCTGTCGCCAGATAAAGGCAGCAATTGCTCCATCACAGGCTCTTGCTTCATGGTGTTGATGAACTTCGTGTAGAAAATCATCAAACGATCGAAGCGGTCCTCGGTATAGCCATCGAGCATGACTTTTACGGCACCGATCAGCTTTTCCATTTGCGGACGGTCGCCAAGACCGGTTACATGTGACACGATGTTGGCGCCAAGGCGCTGCATGAAACCCATGCCCTTGTTCCCGATGCAGCTGGCTTCCACCTGCTCGCCTTGGGACTCCCATTCCTTGTAATGATTGAGGGCCAAACGCAGGACGTTGGTATTCAAGCCTCCGCACAATCCTTTGTCGGTGGTAATGACGATGATGCCCACGCGTTTGACGGAGTCTCGCTCTACCAGGAACGGGTGACGATACTCCGGGTTGGCGTGGGAGATGTGCGCGGCGACATTGCGGATCTTATCCGCGTAGGGACGACCGGAGCGCATGCGCTCCTGTGCCTTACGCATCTTGGACGCCGCCACCATTTCCATAGCCTTGGTGATCTTGCGCGTGTTTTGCACGCTTTTGATCTTGGTGCGAATCTCTTTTGAGCTTGGCATGATTAGAACGAGCCGTTCTTCTTCCAATCCTTGACGGCGTCGTGCAGTTTCTCTTCGTCGTCTTTCGAGAGATCCTTGCTGGACTCGATACGATTCACCAGATCGGCGTACTTGCTCTTGCAGTACTCTCGCATGGAGCGCTCGGCCGCCAGGGCTTTCTTGACATCGACGCCGTCGAGGTAGCCGTTATTCACGGCGAACAGCGTCAGCGCCATCTCCCATACCGCGAGGGGCTGATACTGCGGCTGCTTCATGAGTTCGGTGACAAGGCGGCCGCGCTCCAATTGTTTACGCGTGGCATCGTCCAAATCCGAAGCGAACTGCGCAAAGGCTGCAAGTTCGCGATACTGTGCAAGGGCCAGACGCACACCCCCGCCCAGCTTCTTGATAATTTTCGTTTGCGCCGCGCCCCCCACCCGAGATACCGAAATACCGGCGTTGATGGCGGGACGGATACCGGCGTTGAACAGATCGGTTTCCAGAAAGATCTGGCCATCGGTAATGGAAATCACGTTGGTCGGCACGAAGGCGGACACGTCACCGGCTTGCGTCTCGATGACGGGCAGTGCGGTGAGTGAACCCGTCTTGCCTTTGACTTCGCCGTTGGTGAAGCGCTCAACCCAGGCCTCGTTTACACGAGCGGCGCGCTCCAACAAACGGCTATGCAGATAGAACACATCGCCAGGATAAGCTTCGCGACCAGGAGGACGACGCAACAGTAGTGACACTTGGCGGTAGGCCCAAGCCTGTTTGGTCAAGTCGTCATAGATGATGAGGGCATCTTGGCCACGATCGCGGAAGTACTCACCCATCGTGCAACCGGAATAGGGCGCGATGTACTGCATGGCTGCGGATTCAGACGCTGTGGACGCCACCACAATGGTGAACGCCATAGCGCCGTGCTCTTCGAGTTTACGCACTACATTGACCACAGTGGAGGCCTTCTGACCGATGGCCACGTATATACAGATGAGATCCTTACCCTTCTGGTTGATGATGGTGTCGATTGCAACCGCAGTCTTGCCGGTCTGACGGTCGCCGATGATCAGTTCGCGCTGACCACGACCAATGGGCACCATAGCGTCGATGGACTTGAGTCCGGTTTGCACCGGCTGGGATACAGACTTTCTCCAGATCACGCCCGGTGCCACCTTCTCTATCACGTCGGAGGCCTTGGCGTTGATCGGGCCCTTGCCATCGATGGGCTGACCCAGAGAGTTCACGACTCGACCGATCAGCTCCGGACCGACGGGTACGGAAAGGATTTGGCCCGTGCACTTAACGGTGTCTCCCTCGGAGATGTGCTCATAGGGACCGAGCACCACCGAACCTACGGAGTCCCGTTCCAAATTAAGCGCCATGCCGAAGGTGTTGCTAGGGAATTCCAGCATTTCGCCCTGCATAACGTCGGACAAGCCGTGGATGCGACAAATACCGTCGGTCACGGACACGACGGTTCCCTGAGTGCGGATATCCGCGGAGAGCGCAAGATTCTGAATCTTGCTGCGGATCAGATCGCTGATCTCAGATGGTTTCAGTTGTTGCATGGTGATTTCCCTTGTTTCATTCCTGCGGATTCTTAAGACTTTAGAGCCGATGCCATGGCGGCCAGTTTGCCGCGTACCGTTGCGTCGATCACTTCGTCACCGACTCGAACGCGAAGGCCGCCGATGAGCTCTGAATCTACCGATAAAACGGGTTGTACTTTACGTTTGAAACGTGCTTCCAAATCACTTACCAGAGCTGCCACTTGCGCTTCATTCATCGGAAATGCAGAAGTGACGTGAGCCTCGACTTGGCCTTCGCGTTCACGCTTCAGAGATTCGAAGATCTCTTTGACTTCAGGCAGGGCGGTCAGACGACGATTTTCGATGAGAACCCGCACCAGATTCTGTGCTTGGGCATGTAGCGCATCGCCGTACACCGAGGCGAACAAGCCGTAAAGTTGCTCGGCCGATATATTTGGGTTTGCGACAGCGTCTCGCATGTCGGCGTCAGCGGCGAGCGCTGCCATGGTACTTAGTCGCTGCGACCATTCGCCCAATTCGCCAGAAGCGTCCGCTAGATCGAATATCGCTTCGGCATACGGGCGAGCGATGGTGATTGTTTCTGCCATGTATTTCTATCGCCTAGCGGATTTCCTGACGCAGTTGTGAGAGCAAGTCGGCGTGCGCTTGCGCGTTCACTTCCCGGCGAAGGATTTTCTCCGCACCGGAGACGGCAAGACTGGCGACCTGTTCACGCAGTTGCTCCTTGGCGCGTAAAATTTGCTGTTCAATCTCAGCCTGCGCCGCGGCTTTCTCGCGATTGCCTTCTTCGCGTGCGGCCACTTTTGCCTCCTCGATCATCTGAGCAACGCGCTTCTCTGCGGAACCGATGATTTCGGCGGCGCGATCGCGCGCTTCCTTGATGGCTTGGTCAGCCTGCTTGGATGAGATTTCTAGCGACTGCCTACCTTTGTCGGCTGCCGCGAGTCCATCGGCGACGGTCTTCTGGCGGGTTTCGATGGCGCGCGTGAGCGGCGGCCATACGAACTTTGCCGTGAACCAGACGAAGACGAAGAAGGCGATAGCCTGTGATACCAGCGTAAGGTTAATGTTCATGTGCCGATCCTCGGCCTAAGCCAATTAACCGCCAGAGGCTGCTTGTTGTACAACGGCGAGCAGAGGATTGCCAAAAGCGAACAACATGGCAAGACCGACACCGATAATGAATGACGCGTCGATGAGACCCAGGAGCAGGAACACTTTACCTTGCAATTGCGGCATGAGTTCGGGCTGACGGGCGGCGCCTTCGAGAAAGCGGCTGCACATGATGCCCACGCCGATACACGCGCCGGCCGCACCCAGACCGATCATCAGTCCGATGCCAACACCCGTGTAGGCTTGGATCATCGCCAAATATTGGATCTTGTCCATCTTATCTTCCTTTCGACTTTCGAGTTGACGGTTGTTTCAATACAAACACTTTAATGCGACTCATGCGCCATCGCGATATACACGACGGTCAGCATCATGAAAATGAATCCCTGCAGCAATACAATGAGGATGTGGAAAATGGCCCAGCCCACACCTAGCACTGCCCCGAAGATGGTTCCCGCCAACCCGGTGGCTGCCCACATTCCAAGTAGCAAGAAGATGATTTCTCCGGCGTAGATGTTCCCGTATAACCGCAGGGAATGGGACAGCGGCTTGGAGATGTACTCCACAAGATTGAATAGAAAATTGAACGGCCAGAGCACAACGTGGGAGCCGAAGGGTGAGCAGAACAGCTCATGCATCCACCCTCCCACTCCTTTGATCTTCAGGTTATAGAAGATCATCATGAGCCATACCGAAATGGCCAGGGCGAAGGTCGTGTTTACGTCGGCGGTGGGGACGATGCGGAAGCCATGTTCCGAAATACCGTGGGTGGCCTTGGCCATCCAATCCACGGGCAGAAAGTCCATGGAGTTCATCAATACGACCCAGACGAAAACCGTCAAGGCCAAAGGTGACACAAAGGCGCGATTGCCGTGAAAGATGCCTTTGACTTGTTCGTCGATGAAATCGAATACGATCTCAATAAAGGCCTGACGTTTGGTGGGAACCCCGGCGGTAGCGCCCTTGGAGATCCACCACAAAAAACCGAAGCCAAGGATGCCCAGTGTGATCGCGACGAAAATGGTGTCGAGATGGAGCGTCCAGAATGGGCTATCACCAAATGATTTGGTGAAGTTGGACAGATGGTGATTGATGTAGCTTGTGGGGGTCAGCGCTTGGTTTGCTGCCATCTGAGTCGTGTCATTTAGGTGGCTCTCGCACCACGATTGCCATGGAAAAAGTCAGAACCGATACTGCGAACGTTACAAAAAAACCACCCGTCGATAGTTCGCGAAAGGTGGTCATTACCAGCCACAACAGGAGAATGATCAGGACTATTTTTACGGCTTCCGCCCTGAGCATCAGGCGAAGCGCCGACCCTGCGGGTCCTACCTTAGCGCGACTTACGATTAAGCCGTATGCCGCGCCCGCGATGATCGGAATCACTCCGCCAAGAACCGCAGACACCACTCCAAGAATGCCCTGCCACGCCCCGAACCCCACGGTGCAAACCGCAGTCGCTAACGCCTGCCAGCGAAGAACCGTCCGGAGAGGCATGCTCTCGATGCTGAGTCGGCTCAATGGCGCAGTGGGTGGAAGCGAAGGGCCGCGATTCTAGCGGTGCTTGCGTCGTCGCGTCAAACGCTAGTTGCTGCGCGGATCTCCGGGCAATCAGGATAGTCGCGCCAATATGGCATCGAGTTGGTCGAGACTGGTGTAGTTGATCACGACTTTGCCGCTGGTCTTTTTCGATCCAGCCTTGATTACCACCGTGGTACCGAGCTTTTCGGAAAGTTCTTCTTGCAGGCGTAGTGTATCTCGATCTTGCCGGCGGTTGGCGAGCCGTCTGGCCGCACGCTTCGGGTCAAGAAGGCCTTCGACCATGCGTTCGGCATCGCGTACAGAGAGTCCGCGCTGGGCAATGACTTGTGCGGTTTCGACCTGCTTCGCGCCTTCCAGGGGTAGCAGCGCGCGCGCATGGCCCATGTCGAGCTTGCCATCTAACAGCAAATCTCTTACTGCCGCGCTCAGGCTCAGGAGCCGAAGCAGGTTGCTGACCGCGCTGCGTGAGCGGCCGAGTGCATGGGCGGCCGAATCGTGGGTCATGCTGAATTCGTCGATTAGCCTTTGTATGCCAGCGGCTTCTTCGATGGGATTGAGATCTTCGCGCTGGATGTTCTCGATGAGCGCCATGACCAAGGCGTGCTCGTCTTGAATCTGACGCACGAGCACAGGTACCGAGGTAAGGCCGGCTTCTTTGGAAGCACGCCAGCGACGTTCTCCCGCGATGATTTCGTACTGATTGGGGCCCAGGGGCCTGACCAGAATAGGCTGAAGCACACCCTGATGACGAATGGATTCAGCCAGTTCGGCAATCGATACGGGATCCATTCGGGTGCGCGGCTGAAATTTGCCCGTTCGCAGGAACGACACCGGTAGTTCGAGAAGGCTATCGGTTTTGGCAACGTCGTCATCCCTGCCCAATAGCGCGTCGAGGCCGCGCCCCAGTCCCTTCACTTTAATCATGTAGCGGCCCTGTTCAGCATTTCGCCAGCGAGGGCAAGATAGGCTAACGCCCCCTTGGACTGGCGGTCCATGGAGACCGCTGGCATACCGTGACTGGGTGCTTCTGCAAGACGCACATTGCGAGGAATGACGGTGCGATAGACCTTTTCCCCGAAATGTTGCTGTAGTTCTTTGGAAACTTGCTGCGCCAAGGTGTTGCGCGGGTCGTACATGGTGCGCAGTAATCCTTCTATTTCCAGCTTTGGATTCAGGTGTTGGCGAATACGGCGAATCGTTTGGACCAGGTCGGACAAGCCTTCCAGAGCGTAGTACTCGCATTGCATGGGGATGAGTACGGCTTGCGCGGCGCACAGGCCGTTTACCGTAATGAGATTTAGCGCAGGGGGACAGTCGATGATGATGAAGTCATAACTGTCCTGTACCTCGGCAAGGGTGTCGCGAAGTTTGGCTTCTCTTTCCTCAACCTCGACAAGTTCGACTTCGGCGCCGGCAAGATCCCGATTGGCCGGAAGCAGATCGTATCCAACGGGCGCTTGAACGCGCACCATCGACGCGGACATATTACCCAACAGGCAGTGATAAACCGACGCCTTGAGATGGCGCTTGTCGATGCCACTGCCAGTGGTCGCGTTGCCCTGTGGATCAAGATCCACCAGCAGAACACGACGGCTGGCCAGCGCAAGGCTGGCGGCAAGATTGACGCTGGTAGTGGTCTTCCCGACTCCGCCTTTCTGGTTGGCCACGGCCAGGATGCGGGTCATGCAGTCGCACCGGATGCGGCGAGGCTCAACAAGACGAGATGGCGCTCAGCACTCAAGCCGGGAATGCTCAGTTGCACGACTTCCTTCAATTTGATGTCGGAAGGAAGTTGATCAAGTTCCTCATTTGGATAGAGTCCTTTCATCGCCATGAGTAGGCCATCGGAACGAATTAAGTGGCGTGACGATTCTACGAAAGTCTTCAAATCAGAAAAGGCGCGAGATACCGCGGCGTCAAATCGATCATTCGGCTGATAGATTTCCGCACGCTCCGCCGCAACGACGACGTTCGGCAGCCCCAGTTCCGCTACGGTTTGTCGAAGAAAGGCTGTTTTTTTGTGATTGCTATCGAGCAAGACGACTCGCAAATGGGGATTGGCAATGGCGAGTGGCATTCCCGGCAATCCCGCACC
>JANNFC010000089.1:0-2402 GCA_031379405.1 Betaproteobacteria bacterium
GACCGCGCTCGACGAGCTCGATCTTGGCGGCCACGGCATTCGTGGTTTGTCTTACGTGCCGTCCCTCGGTGAGTACCTGGTGATCGGCGGACCGGTTTCACGCGCGCATGCCCAGTTCGATCTTTGGCTCTGGAGCGGTCAGCAAGGTGCGCCGGCGCGCCGTGTCACGGTCCCCGGGTCGAGATCAGGCCGAGACAACCGGGTCCATGATTCCCGCGCGATCAGCTCTCGCACTACTTGCTTCGTCCTTAAGCGCGGTCAGTGCTCGCAGTAGCATTTGCTTGATCTCTTCGACCCATGCTTGTGCCAAACGATCGCTGATGGATTGTGGGATGGGCACCTGATTCAGAAAGAGTTCGTGCACGCGCTGTTTGCGCACAGACGTGCTTCCCGTTCCCGAGGGCTCATACGCGCCCTGCCAGCGAGTCTGTGGATGCTTCCACAGTCGCGCCTTGCTCATCTCGGTAAGTTCGTCATTTACGAGCTGCCTGAGTCGATCGATGATCGCCGCCTTCTCGTCGCCCGTCATACTCTTATGCTCCGGCAGCCAGTGAAGCGGCACCTCCAGGAACCGGGATAAGACGTTCCGCGTCAGGCTGATGAGGGTGTCGATCGGTCGCAACCAATAGCCGTCGAACCAACCCTCCGCGTGCCGCCTAGACATGGCCTTAATGCTCTGCCATGGCGCCGAACTGATGCCTTCGATGCGCTTGTACCCGAGTCGCGCCTCCCAGACCTCCTGAAATGCCACGCTTGCCTCGCGGACGGCGAGTCCCAGGCTCTCGAAACTGTATTGCGGAACACTAGGTTGCAGAAGCTGTGGGTTGGCCCTCAGCACCAGATGCTCAGTCAGCTGCCGTAGGTCGTGGCCGAGGGATTCCTCAAAACCCGCCTTGTCGTCATCGTCCCAGCCCTCCGGATACTTGTTGGCGTCAAGGTAGCCGAGATAGAACGTGCTGTTCCCAAGGTGCGCTGCCAACTGTCGCGCGGCCTCACGACTGACGTTCTGGCTCACTTCGTTTGCGACCAAGCTGCGCAGGCCGCTGAACGCCTTGTCCTTGCGGTCCTCTTCGGTGGGTATGTCATCGCCCACGACGAGGTCCATGTGGGTCAGCGCCACGGTCAGGCTCGCGGTATATCCGGCGCCGGCAATGGCCTCCATGACTTTCCGGGCGGACTGGCTCTTCAGTGAATCCTTGCCCGACTCGACGAAGAGGATGTTCTGGACCTGCCCGAAGAGCGATGTGGTCTCGCTGGAAAGCTCCGTCGTCGGCTTTTCATGGTCCAGTCCCTGGGTGTCCACGAACACATGGTCATACTCGTCCCCCGCCGCAACCCAGTCAGGACGAAACGGGCCAGCGACTCGGATGCCTGTCACCAGCGGAGTCAGCAGTGCGCCCCATTCCTCTCTGTAGTTGGAGCTGAACCACCGAACCGCTTTTAAGAAGGCGCTTCTTTCCGCGGCCGGCGCGAACCACGTCCATGCCTCCGGCCAGCCAGTGGAGGACTTGTTGAACTTGCCCTCCGGCGATCCGAATCTCTCTTCTATTGCCTCCATGATGGAGTTCACGGCGTCCTGAAATTGCTCTGAGCCCTCGCCCTCTCGCTGCATTTCATCCAATGCGTAGTTGCGCTCCTCGTCCATGAGGTCCTCCAGTTTCCCGAGGATGGCCTCAACCTCCTTCCGCGCATTGGCAGCGATTGCCCGAACCGATGCGAGTACCTCTATCAGGAAAGGTGAACTCTCCGAGGCCCCACTCGTCGAGCCTTTCTTTGCGGCGCCCCCAAAAGACGAGCTTGCAGCAGGTTTGGGATTCGGCGGCGTCCAGCCGCCGAGTACGTACTTGAGGCGGAAGCGCTGGTCGGTGTCGTCCAGCAAGTCCTTCATCACCATCTCGTCAGACCCCGACTCGATCGACTTGAGGACGGCGTTGGACAGCGATTCGATGACTTCCTGCTGGGCCTGATGGCGGCTCAGGAACGTTACTGCCGCCGAGTAGTCTTGGCGGCCGGTCACGATCTCGATCTCGCAGGTCGTGGTGCGGTTGGTTGATGTCGCAGGGAAGCGATCCCGCTGCGGATCGCTGCCGATCAGCCGTCTAAGCAAGGTGGTCTTGCCTACGCCAGAGTTGCCGAGGATCAGAGTTCGCACCGCATGACCCGGGCCCATTGCAGGGAGGGGAAGCAAGCGCTCGCGCAAGGCCCGATGGCTGGTGGCAGACGGGTCAAGGTCGCCGTAAAAAATCTCAACGATGGTCGGGTCGAATTTTTCCCGAAGTGCATCCGCGCGACTTCCCACGGAGTGCAGGTCCTGCCTGGCAAGCAGCGCGTTCATCTGCGCTTCCATCTGCCTTGCAATGGCCTCGTCGTGGGTTCCCAGACCCTTGAAGACCTTCTTCCCC
>JANNFC010000092.1:0-1505 GCA_031379405.1 Betaproteobacteria bacterium
CTCCAGGTCACTTGGCGGGAGCTTCTCGTCCGCCTCCAGCAGCCGCATGACGAGCGCCTCGGCCAGAATGCGGACCATTGCCTGCAGATCCGGGCTGACGGGAGCCGCATTCATCAGGCCGCCTGGCGACCAATGCGCTGCATGCGCTCGGTATGGACACGTCGAGCCATCTCGATGGCCATCTCGGGAAACAGCCGTCGGCCCGTCGAATCCAGTTCGCTGGGAATCCAGCCGGCGTCGGCGTACAGCCGGATGGTGGGGGGCGACAGGCCTGCCCCCCGGCTCACCGCGCCTACTGTTAATCGAACCTTGGTGACTGGCATCGGAGGACCCTCGACTTTCGGACCCTATTCTTGAGCCTCTTCCAAGTTCTTACAACTCGTGCTAGGTTTAAGAACATTCCGCGCACACGGTTATCAGAACATGCAGCCAGAATCGACTCCGTCATTGATAGAGCAAGGCCTCAGGGTGCAATTGCTGCTCACGGCAATGCAGAGACCGGCCACCGAGCGCCAGGTCGTGGAGCGCGCTCTGAAATTCGCGAAGCCGCAGGCCACTGACCAAGAGAAGGCCGCCGCGCTGGTGGCGGTTGGCTACGTCGCGAACTCGGCAGTGACTTTCGATGGGGAAGACGCGTTCAAGGAACATCTTGCGTCGTTCTGGCTGTCCCGATCCGATGTCAAGTCACGTCTGCTCGACTGGTGGGACGAGACGCGGCAGAAGCGCGAGAGCTTTCGGGCTGCGCTCCAATCCATCATCGAAGACCGTAACAAGGCTCGGAAGCGGCTATGGCCAACCATCGACGAAACTCGGGAGAAGGTGCTCGTCGTGCCAAGGTATAGCCGACGCGGCCATGCCTTCCACCTGGAGCATTTTTACTTTCCAGAAAACGAGGATGCAGCACTCGGACTGGCACTTGACCTGCTGCTCGCCCGAGACCTGGGGAAAAAGCTCCGCCGCTGTAAGCTCGAAGAGTGCGGGGCATTCTTCCTAGGCGGCCCACAGCAGAGGAAGTTCTGCAGTAAGGACCACCAGGCCGAACACAATTCACAGGACGCCGCTCGCCGCATGGCCGAAATGCGGGAGAAACGCGCCCAAGCCAGGAGGCCAAAATGAAAGCCGCACTCTACGCCCGCTATTCGACTGCCCTGCAGAGCGAGAGCAGCATTGAGGACCAGCACCGCGTCTGTGAGCGCCTGGCAGAACGGCACGGCTTCACGGTCGTTGCCCGATTCAGCGATGCGGCAATCTCCGGTGGGACGACGGATCGACCGGGCTATCAGGCCCTCCTCGAAGCCGCCCGTAACCACGAGTTCGATGTGATTGTGGCCGAGGATACCTCCCGCCTCTGGCGTTCTATGTCTGAGCAGTCCCCGCGCCTGGCCGAACTCTTCGACCTTGGCGTGCATATCGTTACCCACGATCTCGACAGCCGGTCCGAGTCTGCCGGGATACTGGGGGCAGTTAACGGCGCGATGTCGGAGCAATACCGGAAGGAAATCGGT
>JANNFC010000105.1:0-1652 GCA_031379405.1 Betaproteobacteria bacterium
ATTCCGTTTGAGAAGCGCTTGCTCTGCGACGCGCAGCCGTTGCCGGTAAGCGCTCCGCCGAGTAGTTCGCACATCAACGCCAGTCCCGATCCTTTATGTTCGCCGAAGGTGCGTATGGCGCCCACTCCGCTGCGAATCTCACGCTTGCCGGTCACCGGAAAGTCGCCGTATAGCAGGCGGGTATCGTCGCTGGTGCGGCCGTCGGGACCGATGAGGGCATCGGTGGGGATGGCCTTACCGCCCTGGCTCGCCACCATCACCTTGCCTTCCGCCACCAGGGAGGTGGCGAAATCGAGCACGATGGGTAAACCTTGCGCCCGAGGCACGCCCACACAAAAGGGTGCAGTTGAGAAGCGCCGCTCGACACTGCCGAAGGGGGCGACCAGGACGCTTCCCGTAGCATTCACGAAATGCACGGACACCAATCCCTCACGCGCTGCCATGTCAGCCCAGTCCGCCACGCGGCCCACGTGACCCGCATGCCGCAGCGCTATGGCGGATAGCCCCATCTGCTTGCACTTGGCCACGCCGATCTCGACGGCTTGTGGCGCGATGGTCTGGCCGAAGCCGTACTGTCCGTCCAGGACGGCGAACACGGGGGTGTCATTGACTATCGTGACGATACGGTCGGCAACCATCAAGCCCTCATTCTTCATCTGCACATAGCGCGGTACGCGCACCACGCCGTGACTATCATGTCCAGTGAGGTTGGCGTTGACCAGATAGTGGCCGATGCGGGCGGATTCGGCGGCGGAGCACCCGGACTTGAGAAAGATCTCGGTGATCAGGGCTTCGAGGGCCGCGGCCGGTACAGTGGTTGATATAGTGGAAGGGAATATGGTCGAAGACATGGGGTTCGTGGTTCAATGAGTGGCTGATGGTTCAATTATGACGGACACCCGAGGGCAAAAGGACAAGGACGATGCGAGAAAATACGATCAAATCAATATGGAAGAGCGGGGGCGCGGTGATCAACGGCTGGCTGGGCATCCCCAGTTCCATCGCGGCGGAGAACATGGCGCAAGCCGGCTGGGACGCGCTGACCGTGGACCTGCAGCACGGGCATGTGGATTACCAGGTGGGCATCACCATGCTGCAAGCCATTGCCACCACCAAGACCATGCCGATGGCGCGTGTGCCTTGGTGCGAGCCGGGCATCATCATGAAAATGCTCGATGCCGGCGCTTTCGGCATCGTGTGTCCGATGATCAATACGCGCGCCGAATGCGAGGCTTTTGTCGGTGCCTGCCGCTATCCGCCGCATGGCTATCGCAGTTTCGGTCCCGTGCGGGCCACCTGGTACGGCGGTGCGGATTACTTCAAGCATGCCAATGAATCGCTCATCACGATGGCGATGATCGAGACCAAACAGGCGATGGACAATCTGGATTCCATCTTGACTGTGCCGGGGCTGGATTCGATCTACATCGGTCCCAACGATCTGGCTATTTCCCTGGGCTATCCGCCCTCTGGCGTGCCGACGGACGCGGAAGTCATTGCCGCCATCAAGTCCATCGTGGCAGGGGCCAAGCGCCATGGCATCTATGCCGGCATTCATTGCGGTTCGACCGCCATGGCGAAAGAGATGATTTCCTTCGGATTCCAGTTTGTCACCTTGATGGCGGACAACGCCTTTCTCGCCTCGGCGGCGA
>JANNFC010000108.1:0-3771 GCA_031379405.1 Betaproteobacteria bacterium
ATTGCGTTGCGAACGACGGGCCCCAGATCTGGAACAGCAGCAGGTGCGGCGTAACCATCGACCTGGGCGCAATTGAAAACGGCCGAGGCCCGAGCCACGCGGCGCTTGCCATCGTCGTCTGAGTTATCCGCCTCGGGCCCAACGTCATACGCTTTGTAAAACACGATCGGTGTGGACTTCTCGCCCTTGCGGACTTGGCATCCAAGTTCGGCGTCGGGTAGGTGGAGTGCATCTCTGCACTCCACCCCCCTCAGAACCGTGCTTGCGAGCTTTCCCCGCACACGGCTCAAGCAAACCGCTCACGTCGTCGGGCTTGCTTCTCGTCGGCAAGTGCTTGCTGGTGGCAGAAGAGGTGCAGGAGCTGCTGATTGTCCTTCTCGCGCGTTCCGCCAAGACGGCGGGATGTGCGATGGTGGATCTGAAGGTGCTCGTCGTTATGCAGGCTCTCACCGCAACGCGGACATACGCCTTTCTGACGGATCGCCAGATCGCGCCTCCAGTTGCCGAGACCTGCAATGTGCCGCTTTTTCCGATTGGCCCAGTACGCATCGAGCGACGGATCGTCCGGGGAGTTACGCCCCTTGACGATGATGTGCCGTTCGATCTGCGTCCAACTGAACTGAAGCACGTAGGCTTTGGAGCCGAGCGCGTCGCCAAACACCCACGGGCTACGTGAGGTCCGGCGCAGTCGGCCCCAGTAGTGGCGCTTCAGCCAGTACCAAGGCTTCTTCGGATGCGTGCGTCTCGCCCACCGGACTTCGCGATTGAACATCCAGTTGTCGAGATCGGCGAAGATCACCTTCGAGACCTGGCCGCGATTATAGTTGGCCCAGCCTCGGATCACAGGATTGAGGCGACCGAGGACGGCCGTGATATTCTGGCCGCGCATCGTACGCCATTCGTCTCGGAGCCTTGACTTGAGCCGCTTGATCGCGTCGCGGCTGGGTTTGATCAGCATTTTCAGCCCGGTGCGCGTCGTCGGCACCCGGTACTGCCGGACGTTAAACCCGAGGAAGTCGAAGCCCTGGGAGAGATGAACAATACGCGTCTTCTTTTCCGACAGGCTCAGTCCTCGGAGCGAAAGCCACGCCGCCATTTCGGCGCGCGCCACGTTCGCATCGGCTTCGGTCTCGCAGAAGATCACGAAGTCGTCCGCATAACGCACCAGTCCGCGAGGAGAGATCACCTCACCGCGGTTGTTGTACCGGACGCCCATGGCCGTCTCCATCCCGTGAAAGGCGATGTTGGCGAGCAATGGACTGATGACGCCGCCCTGCGGTGTGCCCGCTTCGGTCTCATGGAAGATGCCTTTTTCCATGTACCCCGCCTTGAGCCACTGGCGAACCAGTTCTCGCGCCGGGAACGAGCCGAGCTGCCCGAGCAGTGCATCGTGTCCGATATTGTCGAAAGCCCCCGCGATGTCGGCATCGACTATCCATTTCTTGCGCCCAGTTGGCAGCGCAAAATTATAGATGCGTCCTATCGCGTCGTGGCATCCGCGACCCGGCCGGAAACCGTAGGAGCAGGGCTCGAAGCAAGCCTCCCACTCCGGTTCCAGTGCGGCTTTTACAACCGCCTGCATGGCGCGGTCGAGAATAGTCGGGATGCCAAGGGGCCGGAGTTTCCCGTTCGACTTCGGGATGTAGACCCGCCTCACCGGCAGGGCACGCCACGGCTGGTGGCGCCCAAGGGCATCTACCAGTCCGGAACGCGCTTCTGCTGATTTGACGACCAGCTTGTCCACGCCGGGAGTAAGACGTCCCGCGTTTTCCTGGGTCACTGTCCGCACGGCTTTGAGGCGCACGGCGTGACTTCGGAGCGCGAGCTTTTGAAGCGATCTGACCTTCGACAGGTCGCCCTCCCGCGACGCCCGGAAAATTCGACGTCTCAGATTGCGAACGCGCCGGTTGGCTTTGCGCCAGTCGATGGCTTGCCATACGGTGCGCTCCGCAGGTCCGTTTGCAGAGATATTTTTCCGCATCTAACTTGTCCCACGGTAAGCGTTCTTCACACGAATTTCGGGCAGTTCACCTGATCCACGTCAGCAACCTTTCGGCTCGGGACCAATCTTCAAGTGAGATGGCGCCCTATCCGGCGGGTTATGGATTCCCCGTGCCTTTCGGCTGCCGGCCTTCGCTTCTTGGATCATCCTGTCCCCGCCGGGGGATCGACCTTCCTTGCGGTTGGCTCACTGCTGGTTGCCCGGCAGACCTCGACGGGATTTCCGCGTTCCGCATGACGGAGATGCGATCGGGGTGGGTGCCCTCTTTGCGCCGGGGCCGCTGGTGTCCGCAGCGGAGCCAATTCTGCTCCGTTTCGCTGGCCCTCCCGGGGTTTCCCCTTTCGAGTGCCTGGCCCTGTCTATGCCGCATCGTCCATCGTTGCGGCACTCACTACATCACGACGCTTTAGTGAGGATTCACGAAATTCACCCATCCGATCTTCGCCTTGCCCGGTTCTCCTCGATGGCTGAGGATGCCCCTTGGGCTTTCATCCCTGCTCCACACCGCGCCGTTACCGGCACCGCATGAGGGAAGCGGCGAGAGAGCTAGACACTGCTCACGGACCCATTTGTCCACTCCTTTCAAGCGACTTTACGCGTCGCACAAATTGCCGGTACGTCGCCCAAATCGGCGACTTAAAGCCCTGCTGCTCGGCGGAGACCCACAGGACCACGGTATTGATGCCCTGATAGCTTTTCTTGGTCAGCGCGTTTTCCGGCATGAACAGCGGCGCGGTGGCATCGCGATGCCAGGGCATGGCGGGTTTGCCGGGATTGGCTTCGATGGCCAAAATGATCGACTGCGTCACGCACTCATAGAGTGAAAGTTTGGATGTCATGGCTTTGTCCTTGAGACCCGGACCGCCCGATTGCGGTCTCGATGCCCGGACCAAAGCGCGGAGCCTCAGCGGCGCTGTCACAACCTCGCGCCTCCGCGACCCAACGGGCGCGCTGCTGCAGGGGCCATGCGCCCCGAAGCGAGCGGGTTTGAGCAGCGCCGCGCTCCGCGCGACCACGGGCAGCTGAGAGACCGCAGAAGGGGGAGTTTCTAGACGCCGCGGCAACAGATCTGGCGGCATTGAGTTGTGGTGCGCGTCATCTGATTTCAATATGCAGCGTGGCTGACGCCTGGATTGTGATTCGTTAGGTGGACCCGATTTGGGCTCTGTTGTGCCATTCGCACGATAGAGCATGAAAGTCGGTAAGCACGTCCAAGCCTACTGCGGCGTCGCTAGCAACTTTAACGAAGGCAACAGCTGCGTATCAATTCGCGTGCGCGCAAAAGCATCCCGCAACATCTCATCAGGCAAATGTTCGTCGTACTTATCCCGACGGAGCGGTTGGGCAAACGCAGCCAGCTCCAGTGCCGCAGGTGGCTGCGCGACAATGGCTTGCATGGCGTGCTCGAATTTCGACAGTTCGCAATTCTCAGCATGGAGTCCGGCGCTGTAAACATCGGTCTGGACACCATGGCGCGCTAAAGCCAAGCGCAAAGTCTGCGTGGCAAAGGTTCCGCGCCAAAAGAAGAAATACACGTCGCTGCCGACATTCAAAAGCTGCCGGTGGTTGAGATTGAGCGCGCGGTAGGCTTCGCGACCTTCGTGTAGCAGTCGCTTGCCTTGAGTATCAAGAAAGACGCAAGGGAAATTATCTTGGTAAACCGCGCGCATTTCCTCGACTAACCGGTCATGAAGCGGCATTCCTTCGCCTGCCGGAAAATTAGGAACACGCCCGGCAGGAGCCGGCTTCACCATCACCACCTTGGCGCG
>JANNFC010000117.1:0-18665 GCA_031379405.1 Betaproteobacteria bacterium
CTGCCAGTGCTTCAACCGCGTCTCGCACGGCAACATTTGCGCGCCGTTTCGTTTCCCCATCGGGTGAGTCTCCTCTGGCCAGTTCTCGCCTAATGGCTCAATAGCTTAGCAAACATTACACCGGGTAATCGCCGTTTTTAGGTTCAATGATTTCTCTCGGGCAGGTGTCGTGGATCGTATTGGCACAGGAGGGAGGGACGGTAGGACGCTTGCGGTCATTCCTCGGGTTGGCTTGATCATTTCACTCCTTGGACGTTACGCTTCGTCCACTTTCATATCTGTACACCGGCGATTTTCTTGGCACATCTATGTTTTCCACGCAACAGCAATCCACAGATCAGATATCGCCTTGGTGTCGAAATAGAGCTTTAGTTCTCCATCAGGCTTGGCTAGCGCGTCTTCTGCCGGTGGGCCATTTAGCAGTTCGCTCGTTGGTGTGTCTTTTTTTAGGGTGACTATTGCGGTGGCATCGTCCATGTTTTTAAAAATCTGGAGAGTCCCCTGTGCGCTGCGGGCCAGAACCTCCACGCTCTTCACGCCTTGAAGTCGTCCCTGGCTCCAGAATGGGTAGTGCTCCGCGCGTAGGTTGAGGGCCAGTTCGAAGCGCGGATTGGCGGCAGGTGTCTGGCTCTGGAATTGCGCCCATTCAGTGGGAAACTCGTGCCGCACGGAGAATAAGCGCACCGAACCAGCAGCTTCGGCATTTTTGATTAGTTCATTGATGTTTTCGACGGCGCGAGTACTAAGAAGCTCTGACCCATCTCTAGCGGTGTAGCGGATATGGAGGATGACATCAGAAATAGTGTCATAGTTAAACTGTCGGAAATCATGCGGCAGTTTAAGTCTCCAATTACTAATTACGCCCGCGCCCTCAAACGGTAGATAACGTTCATCCCGTAGATTTGTCTCGAACATTCCACTATCGTTCTGCGCGTTGCTCGTTACGATGGACTGGATGGCTCCGAAACTATCGGTAAAACGGGGGTCGTCGTTTTCCGGATCACGCGCGTAGTTCGCGGAAGCATTGCTGCTGTGGCGCATGGAATGGTTCAAGAGCGTGAGCGTGCAAGGCACGCTCACGTACGGCCCTGTTACGCAAGGGATGGTCAGCGACACGGATTTGATCCTGCGCAGATAGTGTCCTGGGAAATCCATATCCAGAAACGCCTCCGGGATATTGACCTCGCACTTGCCGGTATTCTTGAGCAGCAGCAACGCCATCGGACTGAGTTGCATTAGCGACACATGCTTCGTAATTTCGTATTCGCGTTTAATTTTGTCGAGGTAGGCCGCGTCCATGCGCTTGAGATTGAGGTAGAGCCGTTCACCGGACAGAAGGCCCTTCTTGAGGCTGTCCCAGTAGCCAAACTCAATAAAGCCGGAGGCTTTCAGACCCAGTTCAAAGCGATACGCACGCTCGGCCCGCTTGGCTATGTCATGAGCCAACTGATAGGTGCGGAAGTAGACGCTCGAAATTTGCCCCACCATCCACGAGTACAACTGCTGGTTGGTGAACTTGCCGCGCATGAACTCGTCCACTTCCAGTGTATTGGCTATTTGCTTATCATGATTCGTGATCTCGCCCTCTGCAATTTGTTTGCGGATCTTATTGGCCAAAATTTGCTTGTCGATCTGTTCGAGTTCCTTGGCCGCGGTGTTCGATTGAAACCGCCACTCGTCGTAGCGCCGTTGATGACCACCAATGATTGAGTTATTGGTGGCCTGGAAGCTCGCATTCGATGCGAGTGTCGAAAACAATGACCCAATTGCGTTAAAAGCATGTCCAAGATTAGAACCTCCCCATGTTGCCGATGC
Source organism: Betaproteobacteria bacterium (assembly GCA_031379405.1). Taxonomy (GTDB): domain Bacteria; phylum Pseudomonadota; class Gammaproteobacteria; order Burkholderiales; family SHXO01; genus SHXO01. The sequence continues at coordinate 1,816 of JANNFC010000117.1, forward strand.
AACAAGGGAACCAAATGTATTATTTGGAAGTGCGTGAGCCACTCCACCCAGCGTGTTAAATATCCCGGCAGTTATTGTGAAGTTATTGGCATCATTCAGCCAGCCCAGTTGACCAGATTCCGCTGAGATCAGTGCCAAACCCTGAGTATCATCCCCGCCTGCACCGGGTGGCGCGAGCTGAAGCGTTGACGACTCCTGCGTAGCGACGCTGCCCTCAGCCGGCACAACCACGTTCTGTTTGCCCATCCAGCGTTGATAGTTGACGTAGCGCTGGGCGGTAATCTCTCTTGCTTTGCTCAGCGCCTCCAGATTGGTCTTCGCTTCCTCCTTTTGTTGTTCCTTGATTGCCCTAACAAGCTTAAGCATCTCGATCTCGTGACCCGATCGCAACAGCGACAACTGCTCCGCGTCTTTTTTCTCGAGTGCGCTCAAAAGAGCATTGCCCAGTGCCCGAACTTCACTACATAGCTCGAGTGCCTTCTGCATCATCACATTGAAGCGAAAAAGCGGCAGAGGCGCATCAAGACCGGATAACACCGTGGCGAGATCAAGCCCTGCTGCAATCGCCCTGACCAGAAGTGCGGGGTCAATGGGTGGTTCGAAGAGCGGGAGCTTACGCTCGATGCCATCGATGTTGCGGCAGTGCCGAATGTTGAAGAGCCGGTTCTCCACCGTATCCCAGTACTCGTCCAACTTTTGGTTGCGGGGAATACAAAAGTAAAGGCTGCCGAGCGAGTTCAGAACTTCCGTATCCACGCGAGGGTTTTGCACGAAACTGGCCGACATTCTGCCCGCACCGCCCTGCGTCGCAACGATCGCCTCCAACGGCAACCAGGCGTTCGAGAAGCCGTCGAGATTGGCCTGAATGTCTCGATAGCTGCGCGGACGCAAGCTGCTTCGTGGCGACGACGCGGGGCGCCTGCCGAGAATCTTGGATGCCAACACGTAGAGCTGCGTCGCATCGTTGATCGATTCGATCGTATCGCGGCGAAATTGCTGATCTCCCCAAGCAATGAGGTTCGTGATGTACTTGAACACCACCGCCATCTGATACGCCCGGATGCGCTGGCGGGCGATAAGGTGTGGACGGAATGGATTCAACGCCCATTCCGTGATTTGTTCGCTCAAATCCAACTTGCCTTGTGCCAGTTGCGTGAGCAGTTCCTCGACGGGTTCGCCCTTGGCGGCGTCGCGAAACGGCTGGAATCGCCAACAACGCACCGCGTCAGGACCGGACTCACTCGTGGTCGGATCGAAGATCAAATGAAACCAGCGCTGCGCCTCCTCAAAACGCTGGGCATGGCTGAGCTGAGTAGCGACTAACAAAAGATTGTGGAAAAACACTTCCCAGTTGTAAATGCTGCTGGGCACTTTCTTATAGTCAATGCCAATCTGCGTGACGGATTTGGAATACGCAAAATTGGGACTGCTGTTGGGTGTGTAGTCGATGCCGGTATCCACGTCGAGAAGTCGGGGCGTGAGTGATCCTGGGAGTGCAACGACATCTAACAAACGATCCTTTGTGACCTTCTCTTTAAGATCCGCCAGGCCGCCAATGGAAAAAGGCACTAACCGATATTTCCCTTGAGCGTCGTTCCGCCAAAACAGCAAGGAAGACAGATCATCACGGTAAGACCAAAACCTATTGGCGGACCGTCCGTGTGATTCCGCGCGCGTGACGAAGAATTGGCCCGGGGTTGTTTTAAGAACCAATCTGTTGTCGAGCGCCACCGCGTTAGGATCGGTTCCTACATCGCGATATCCGGACTTGAAATACTCCGTACCTGTAAGTGGGTCTTCCCATGTTAGAGGAGAGTTGTAACGCTCCAGCTCGAGCGAATCGTCATCCTTAAGCGCGAAGCTGCCGGCTCTGAGAAAATTCGGGGCACCTCCCGCTACAGTTTGATTGCTGCCCTCTCGTGGAAACAGTAGCTGCACTTTTGAGGGCAACCAACCGGGATCCGTCGACCGCTCAACAATGAAGTCCTCCTGCCAATTCAGTGAATTTCCCTTCGGGATGGTCACTTTTCTTTCGACGAGGAGTGCATTGCCTCGTCTCACTCTCACCGTAATCTTGACCGCGCTTGCTAACGTCTGAATAGATGTGAATTTGTCGTTAGTAAGGTTTGAATATTGGACAGGCTTCAACTCGATAAATGTACCGAGCAAATCGTCGTAAACATATTCATTCGCATTGGCGCTACGGTCAGAGCTTTGCCACTGCGGAGGCGTGAAGCCACCAATAAGATCTCCAGTCTTCGGCTGAATCGTACGAAAATTCGAATTTAAGGTGAACATAACACCCGTCGCTGGCTTGTAATACGTTTGCTTCACTTTGCCTGCAAATTCATACGTATAGGATTCAAGCATTCGTAGATTCAGAATTATGACCGGGCTAGAGACACCTGCCCCTGCGTTTTTCTCGTCGTCATCACTAAAAAACTCCGAAACCAATTCTTTCTTTGTCTCCTTCGGGGTTACTCCGGATTCTTGAGGCGGTGGCCCATAAGCCTCGATCGACACTGTATTGTCAGGTTTGTAGTTGATTCCAAATGCGAGGCTCGTCCGCGCATCTCTGATTCGCTCAGCGCTAGTCGGTACCATTGGAATCTCGATTTCACCTCGAGCCCGCTTAAGTTTCGTCCAACCCGACGCTGATCGCTTGGCCAAATTCATGCCGACTTTCCACTTCAGATTCCCACTTTGCCCACCGGTAATGGTGGGCCAAGCCAGATAGACGCTGCCACCAAACAAAAACACCTTGACGTGCTCGCTATCCAGCTGCGCGGAAATTTCCTCCCACGCTGTCCAGGTGCCGAAGTCAGGTTCTGATCGTAGCGTCCAATGGCGGTAGTAGTGCTTATATGGCTCGCTGTTATCGCGACCCACAAGATGAACAATGCTCCCGCCGTCGGTCTTCTCCTCAAACATGCTAACAACGGTGAGGTTGGCAACATCGCCCAACTTCTCGATGTATTTGCGAAAAGCCACCAAGGCAGTCTCGTGGCTAATTTCGCTTTGCAACAGATCGCTTTCAAACGCCTCGAATATTTCGCTCTTGTCGTCACGCAACTCGGGCTCGATCCAGTTCTGCGGGTAGAGGAACACTTTGCGGTTCGCCTCCCATACCCGATAAAGCTTCATCCAGGTCCAGCGCGTCGTTTCAATCGCATCCGGTGAGACGCCAACTTCGTTAGCAGTTTTGGGACGCTCGAGATTCAACAGACAACGCTGCACGAAGAGTTGAACTGACGAGATTGCCTGTTTGAGCCGCGAGGTACGCATGCACGAGCTCATCTCGACATCGATGAGGTAGCGCTCGAAGAGGTCCGAGGCATCTTGCAATCCGTCGCGCTGGACGAGGTATGCCACCAACGCATCGCGTTGTTGACCGCGGAGTCGATCTGCAATCGGGCGCAGTCGCTCCGCAAGTGCCGCCGGTTCTATGTTGGAGGCGAACGCCTTGCAAGCGATGCGCGCAGTGGATTTATCTGGCGCGACTGCGATCAGCCGAGCAAGCGTCGCGACCGGTGTTCCAAGCTGCTTGGTGACGTGCAGTAGCTGCACGATCTGCAGCAGGCGCCCCGGCTTGCGATAGTCGCTAGTCGGGCCAGCGCCAGAAAAGTCCAGCAAGTCGGCTGCGCAAGCAGCATCGACTTCTCCCGCAGCGACTTCAAAACACCCAGCCAATGCCGCCCGAAGCGCTGCATAATTTGCCGACTCGAGCGCCGAATTAATAGCCGCGACGGCAGTCGAGCCGTTAGGCAACACATCCCGCAGCCGCGCCAAATCGACCAACCCACGCCAGGCGCTGAAGCTCGCGGGGGTGTCCACATCGCGCAGTGGCAATGTCCGCACATCCAGCGCATCGAACGAACCGAACAAGATCGGTGTCACCTGCTGTGCCGTGATTTTCAGCGAGTTCGCAATCACGGCAATCTTCTGCAGCAATTCAACCAAGCTGAACTGCATATCCAGTTCAGGCCGTTTGACTTCTTGCGCGATCGGATCTGTTAGATACCGCGCGTGCGTCAAAATTTCCATCGCACGATGGCCACTAACGCCGACCTTCTCGAGCAAAGATCTTGTGACGTCCGCATTGATGCCAAGTCCCGTACTCAACGTTGTCGCAATGGTCTCGGCCTCAACGATCGCCACAAGCCGCAGTAACACAGCGGCATATTGCGCCTGAGGATCGCTCTCGCGCAGGATTCGATCGGCCGCTTGCATTGAATCGGGGGTTGTCGTCGTGGGGCTCTGTTGGTTTGCGGTAGCCTGCAACGCACTCAACGCTTGCGCAAACGGCGGAACGGCAATACTCACCGTCTGGCGATCTGCGTCGGATAACCAACCGATGAGCGTTAGGCGACCTGCGGTTGGCGACGTGATCTCACATTTCAATCGGTCTCGATAAAGCTCAGGAACAGTCGGCGGCAACGTCTGACCCATCAGCGAAACTGCCGCCACGCTTTTAGGCAAAGCATCGAGCGTGAGGATTTGAAGCAGCGTTGCCAATCCCTGAGTTCTTGCAATACGACGAGCCTCGTACAAATTCTGGAGTTCAGTGACACGTGTGGCGGGAATCGTTGGCGACAATCGCGCAAAATCAGCCGCGTCCAACGAACCAACGCACCGCAGGTTGGCACGTGTGTTATCGACATTCCGATACTCAATTTTCGAGCGGAGATCCAAAGGAATCGTCGGCGTTGGCAATAAAGGCAAGGTGTACTCTATCGACGCTGACAGCGGCGATCCCAGGCCCTCGGCGCCTGTCAGAGATGCGATCAACGATGCATACCAACCTCGCAGAATCAACTGGCGCCGGAGATTTTCCAAAGATACGTCGCCGAGCAGCGAACCCGCTCGAAGCGTTGCACGAAGCCCGCTCAGTATCTCTGTGATTTGCTTTTCGACAATCGCCGTGTGACGCGCGATATCGCCTGCGGGATGCTGGTGCCGAAGCAGGTAGCCGAGAGTGTCAAAGGTCAATCCCGACTCACGCACATATCGCACACGTTCCGAAAATTCCAAGATTGCGTGCGCGCGCGCGGACTTGGTCGACTGACGGGGTGGTCACCGGCAAATTACGAAAAGGGTCAGCCGCAGGACCTAACAATGCAACAACCGCCGGTAATCCGGCGGGCTTGATGCTGCACGCGTGGCACAATGACGCTGCCGCATATAGGCGGGACACATTGTCTCGATTGCGAGCATTCGCTATGCCGAGGTCGGGCGAGCCGGATATCCACGAGACGATTTCCGCCGCTTTGACACCGAGCGCAGCCGCCAGAAAATCCGCATACCCTGTAAGCGTCAATGTGCTGTTGTCGACGCGATCGCTTGCAAATTCAGCGAACTCCGGCAAACCGCGCAGAGTCGACCGCTGAAAAATACTGTCGTACGGAGAGGGCTCAACGGGCTCCCCCTCACGTGTGTTCTCCTGCCAGGCCTGCGTGTCCATCTGATCGATACAGGCCGCTAGAACAACCACCGACATATCGGTCTGTTGTTGCAGTCGCTTTACGAGGGCGAGATCTTGCAGCGTATCTGCGGTGAGTTGCCCGCCGAAAGCAGCCATCAAAAGATCCAACTCGCGACAGTTCCAACCCGTTTGCCGCTGCAGTCGTATGAAGGAATGCAGACGACTCAAGTGGTTAGCGAAAGCCGTCGGCGACAAGCCTTTGAGCTCAATCGCGCTAGTCTTGCACTCATTGGGCGGCACACGCATTGGCACCGGCAAGCCCGCGAATCGGGTTTGCAGAAAATTTAGATACTCGCGGTAGCTCAACCCCGACTGTTGCAACAATAACGACAAACTTTCAAGAATCGTGGGCCACGGCCCGCTGCGAACCAGGCCAGCGATCTCGTCCTCGATCGCGTTGTCCTGCGCTTTAAGGCCCCAGAACTTCCACGGTTCCACCGACGCTTGTGCGTCGACAATCAGGTCCGCCTCGGTTTTTGAAAGTCCTAACAGTTCATGGACAGCTGCCGGTTCGATCAGACGTACTTGCGGACGCGCGATGTCAATCAGGAACGAACGCGACGTCCCGAGCGCATCGAGAAATGCACGCAGTTCCTGCAGCGGCAAATCGAAGGGCAGCGCCCAAGGGAATACGGCCGCTGCGCCCGCCAAGATTTTGTAAGCAGCAGGATTGCGATTCTCCGGTGTCCCTGTCAATCGTTCGGGTAGCGCCGAGTTCTGGTAGCTCAGGCCGGCAACGATCAGCCGTGCGAACGGCAAAACGGCCGTTGCGCTCGAGGTGACGCGAAGTTCCCACCACTGCTCGGCCTCATTCCAAGTTTGCGCGTAGCTTTCGTTCGCGGGGAGATCGAGAACCTTGGCGACCTTCGCATCGAGCGGGGCGGTCACATCTGTTTGGAACGCTTGGGCGATTTGATTCGCGACACGGGACGAAACCCGTTGACTGCGCAGTTGCTCGCCACCTAACGTGTACCACTCGATGGCGGCTATCCGATTACCAGTTGGAATCTTTATCGCAACGCCGCGGGTGTAAGTAATTGTCCAGATACGCGCGATGGCGAGCGGCGGCTTTTCCAAAATGTCAGGAGCGCCGTTGAGGGACAAGCCCTGTTCGAGGTTCGTTACAATCTCGTCGCTCAGGTTCCCGTTAGACAATGCGTCCACGGCAGCCTGAAGGTTCGCAATTGCAATGGCCGGGCCATTGACACTCAGGATCAAGCGGCGCTGTTGATGCCGAATCCACCAGCGACGCGACCCATCTTTGATGATCCAGTCGTCGATGAACAGCGGCGAGAATCGCGTGCGAGGCACCGCCGTGACAGTAAGCTTGGGGCCTACTTCGATGTCCGTTAGCTTTAGCACCTCGACGACGTCCGCCGTGACGTAGCCGGCGCGGAATGCGGCATCGATATCAATCCCAGCCAGAGGCGGCACATCCGCGTCCAGAATCATCGGCAAAGCAATGGCGTTTTCCAGGATTTCGAGCACCAGGTCGATGTACGGAATTTCGGTATGGGTGTTCTCACAGCTCAACTCGAGGTCCGCGAGATCCGGCCGCCGTTGCAGTAACGCGCCGAGGACCGAGCCGCCCGCGGCGTACTCAAGGTACGGGTTGGGATGTTCAATGTTTGCCGGCAGCAGCTCGTTGGGCGGTCTCGGTCTGAGCGGTGATCGCTGCAGAAAATGCAGCAAATCCGTGAAGTAAGCACTCGGCCCTAACACGGATTGGCAATGGCGGCACTCGCAATAGTCCTGATCGCCAAACAGCGTGCGCAGGCTCGGGTACTGATCGAGAATCTCGCGCGACGGACTGGCCACTGCCATCGTCGCGATCGAGTTCCCTAACGCATTGTTCATCGAAAGTCGGCTTGCCATCGCCATCGACTTGCTGTTGATATCGCTCGCGGCCGCAAACAGCTCCTGCGCCCGCTCTTCCGACATCTGGGGCGCAACTGCGGCGATGAATGTCCGCGGCCCGGCGTCAACAATCTCACTGGCCGAACCGAATTGTGCCGCAGCGAGTACCCCGAGTTCCTGGGCGTCGGCTCCCACGGCGAGCAATCGCTGCGCCTTGAGCAGGCCCTTGCGGAGGTCTTCGTCCTTCACACCGTTCGCTGCGAGAAACGGTTCGACGTGCTGAACCTTCAAGTTGAAAGCGTGATAGGTCTCCAGGAACTCGGCGATCTTCGACGCGGGCAGTCCAAACGTTGCGTCAGGCTCGCGCCGCAAATGGGCTCGCAACACCTGCATCGGGAACTGTTGTTCGACAGTCTTGCGCAAGTTCTCAATGTAAGCTCCAACCGCCATGTCACTGTCGGGCGGCGGGCCGTGCTCGACACCGAGCTCAATCCAATCGCGCGGCGCGAGCTCCGCGAGAAAGGCCACCGAGTCAGGTCGTTCTTGATTCCGCAGCGGCTGCAGCGCTGCCATTAACGGCGGATTCCCAGCAGTCAACTTATCGAGCGCCATTGTTCGTTTGAGAGTTGGAATAGCCCGCGACAGTCCTTGCTCCTTCGCCTTTTCCCATAGCGCATCGCCATCTTCATGCGTCACGCGCAGCCGTGCAAAAGTAAGCGATTCGTCCAGCGACAGGGATTCTGTGTTCGGAATCGTCCGGAGCAAATCGCCAATCGATGCAGCGTAGGCAAGCGGCGCGGGATGCAACGCATCCGATGCCTTCAACAGGGCCCACTGATCGAATATCCGTTCAATGCGATCGGGCGAGCACGTCGGAATGCGGTTGTCGCGCAACGCATCGTCGAGGGCACTTCTGAGTGCGGCCTCAGGTCGGGCGAACAGCGCCTCCAGATCGTTGGGTTGGCCGGTCCGAAACCACCCATAGAATACCTGCCACTCCAACTCTGTCCCAGGCGCGCTTAGTTCAACCGTTCGAACTATGTTCTTGCTCAAAGCATTTGAGTAAGATGATTCGGAAGCAAGAAACGGATTCTCCTTCGCGCTCTTGGCCGCCAATGCCCAGAGCCGCACCCACTCCCGATCCAGTCTCGTCTCTTCAACAATGAAGTCGAGGTCGGTGTCATTCAGTTCCCGTGCCGGCAGTGGACCACCTTCTTCCCCCTGACCATCCAGTAACGGCAGTACCGCGTCACTAATTCGCTCCCACTCGGATATCTGTGCTGCAGGCAGCACGAGATCGACGGTAACGTCGTCTCCCACATTCATCATTAGGGACGATTCTGCCAACGGTTTTGACTTGGGATCGTCGTGATACACACGTACGAGCAGATCGGTGCTGCCTAATTCCCCCCGTGCTGTTTTGTCTCGTTGATAGGCAATTTGATAGCGCCCTTGTGCGTCCGTGTTTGCGGTTCCGAGCCTTTGCTCTTTGCGCAAATCCTTATCAAATGCCACCACGAACATATTTGTGACTGCCCGTCCGCCGGACGTCACTTGGCCACGCACCCATAGGTCTGTGGATGCCTCCTCGTCGAACGCGCCAAGCTCCTTCAGCAATCGATTCAGCACGTCCGCCGTCTTGACATCCACTGCGCCCATCAGGTTGTCGCCCAAGCCTTGCTGGAGCTGGACTATCTGTACAAGCCGCTCGGTGGCCTTGCCATAGGTGGACTGCGCTTGTTCCTCGGCAAGCAGTTTTGCTAGTTTGGCAAGTTCTTCCGCGGTCGGACTGTTGGGTGGGTCTAGGCCGCGGATGACGCCCCGATCGAGCAGCCGCCGCAGCGCATCTTGAAGGTTCGCTACTTGCGGGCCCGTGTCACCGAGCTTGATTGATGCCACAATGCGGTTCATGAGATTTTCCTTGGCAGTACTCTGAACATCGACAAATGTGGTCTTTGACCCACCAAACGCGAATCAAGAAGACCGTATTGACCTGTCTCTTGGTACGCGGTTCTTAAATAAACAACACACCCAGCCACGCTATCAGCACCAGCAAGGGAATCAACGCGGCAAGGCGTGTTGTGCTGATGGGTTCCAGCCGCCACCCGCTGAGTTTCCAGCGAACCGCTTTCGACGATTCTTCGACCTCGCCGACGTGTCGATAGGGTGGCTGATTGGCGCTCCATTGCGACTGGGCGACTAGATCGGCGGCGCGCTTGACGTGCTCACGGTACACACGCACCAGAAATCGATCCTCAGCTCCCATAACATACCAGATCAAGGACACCACCATGCCCACCGCGGCCACCTCCGGCGATAGCTTCCCGTGGCCGAAAATAAGCTTTCCCCCGACGAGGGCCGATTCAATACCGACGAAATAATTGAACCGGGTCCACATGCGAGAGAAATGGTCAGTTAGGTACTTGATCTTGAGTTCGTAGTCCTTGATCAGGAAATCTTTCGGCGGCAGGGTTTCGGATGTTTCGATCATTAGTGATGTCATGGCCACTCCCCGCTGCCTTCCCAAGCACTACAAATCCGACACGCGTACGTTGAACCACGCATGCAGTTGCCACGGCTGTTCCGTGTGGTCAGGCTCAAGCACGAACGTGCGAATGTTGCGAAACACGCCGGCGAATGGTTTGCCCTCACGCATGCCCTTAGCGCGAACGAGCAGCGTTACGACAGCAACACCTTCAAAGACCTGGGCCGAAGTCACGTCCGAGTCGAGCATCTCGTAGCTATTCTCGGGGTTCCGCAGATCATTCAAGAACGTCGTTTTATCGACGACGGCTTTATTCGCGCGGCGGAACGTGAGCTTCTCGGCGAGCAGCGCCTCGAAAAATTTCGCATCCCGGCGTTTCTCCGCTTCGCCCATACGACGGGCAAGACCGCAGAGCGCCGTGTCATCGAACTGGGCTAGGTCGGTCATCGCACGTTCTCCTCGTGATCAGCTACGTTTCATTGCTTGCCGGGGCTTACACCCTAGCCCCCTTCATGCCGCTTCTGAGGTATTCATCGTGTGTCCATTCTATATCCAATTGTTCTTTGCACTGGCTCTCTGGAATGGACTCGCTCAACTCCGTTCATCGCTCGTGTCCCGGTAAGCATGCGCCCGAAACCGAGGGGTACACACGCACAAGAACAGCAGATCCGTGTTGCCAACATTGGTTATCCTCTGGGCGGCACCTGCGGGAATCGCAACCACATCCGTGGGCCGAACGGGAGTAGGGCGATCTCGTCCAATCTCGACGACTCCTTCCCCGTCAAGGATCACATATCGCTCGGCGATCCCATCGAGCGCGTGCAGACGGGTGGTCACCCCCGGACTTACTCGGGCGCGCACGATAGAGCACCCCTCATCCTCCTCGCAGTTATGAATTTCGACGATGTAGCACCCCTCGTCGGTGTAGAACTCCGTCTCAGGCTTGAACTTCGAAATCATGGCTTCTGGCCCTTAGCGCACGACAATCACGATCACGACTACGAGGATCACAAGCGGGACCAAATACACGCTTAGCTCAGCCCTTGATGCTTCCCGATAGCCCGCGCTGTCGTAGGGCATCGCTGGATTATCCCCGGCGACACGCAGCAGTTCAGGAGACAGCTTGTGATAGTCGCCAGCACACGACCCGATCTCATCGATGATCCGATCAAGGGCGAGCACTACTCGGAACTTGCGCCGGATGTAGCTTCGGTCGACATATCGTGCTCCGAAGGCGAATCCGAGGCTGAAGAGGAACAATCCCCATGCGAGGGGCTGGTAATCGGCGGGCGGTTTGTCTTTAGTTTGGACGATGCCTGTCAGGAGAATCGACCAGCCACCGAAGAGCAGCGTCAGAAACCCGCTGCGAATCTTCCACACGATTCCGTCATAGGCATGGATTGCGAGGTTCTTTCCCTCGATCTCGCCAAGAACGATCTTCTCGAACACTTCGTCCTTCTCGGTCATGTCGCTCTCCCGCATTTCGAACACGTAGGCAAAACAATTTCAGTTTGATGCCGTCTCTAAGCCACCAAGTACGCATTCGAGTTTCTAGACAAGAACTGTCCTCCATTAACTCGGCGGGAAAAATAAATCTGTCCCGTTTTCCGTCCCCTTTGATCTCTTTGCCGTGACCCCTATCATTCATTTCAGTACCGACGGTGGCACCGCGATGACGCCCGAGCCCCATTTGGCGAAGAACGATTCGAGCGATTTGGCGCTGGTAAGCTTGGGATCCTTCGGACCCTTGTCCCAGTGGATCTCGTAGACCATGCCATGCGAGATCACGAAGGTGTGATAGCCGGAATCGGTGATGCCAACCGCGAACTCCACCTTTTTGAGCTGTTCCCACAAGCTGCGGGATTCGGGACTCATTTTCTTGTCCAGCTTTACAAAGCGCTCTGCCTTGACGCGCACGTCGCTTTGCTCGCCGCTGTCCGCGCCGGTAACGCTTGCCGGCTGATTCGGCACGGTGCCGCTCTGGCGCGTCGCTGCATCCGATGTGTAGTTTTTTGCGTTCCAGTACTTCTCGCCGCGAATCGAATCGATATGGACCGTGTCGAAGCTGAGCTTGGTGCGCAGCCCTTCCAGGAGGACCGTGCCGCGTCCGCCGAAAACTTCTTGTTTGCCTGTGCCTCTCGCGTCTTTGGCCCTGCTGAATACTTTCGTCAATTCGTCGGACTGGCCCAGTGCGCCCGCATAAGCCGGCAGCGTGCAGCCCATGAGGGACAAGCAGGAAAGCATGGGCAAGCCGTGCTTCTCGAGTGCAGCCTTCAGCTTCTGCGCGGCGGCAGCGTCGACTTCTCCCTTCTTGTTTTTTGTCTGGTCCACCAGCCAGTCGGCGCCGAATCCGACGCCATTCTTGCCCTGCTTGACGCTCTCTTGTTGCACCGAGTGCGGTACACGCGACAAGAATCCGCCGACGCTGTTGGCCTCACGCACCCGCAACGCCACTTCCAGGCGATCCATCTTCTGCTCGCGCTCGTTGCCGGCCTTGATCCTTTCGGCGCGATCCACCGCCTGGATCATTCTCATGAGGGGGCCGGCGCGCGATTTGTAAGGATCCTCCTGAGAAACTTCATCGCGAGCTTGCGTGCCGTGCGGATCACCAAAACGAATGGGATTATTCCGGCACTGGCTGTAGAGATGCGGACCATCCGCCAAGCCAAGCGGATCGGAACTGGCCCAGCGTCCCAGCCACGGAATCGAATACCGCGCGCCGTGGTAGTAGAGCGAGCTCTCTTCATCCCTCTCCATACCCGTATACCGATACCGCTTCGGCGGCGCTTCAATTCCGCTTTTGATGGCCCGATAAGCGCTCGCGCCATACGGGTGATACTCCTCGTATGAAATGATCTCGGCTTCATGATCGAGTTCCAAACACGCCGAGCCGAGATGATTGCTGTACTGATAGCGCAAGATCGGGTCAGTCTCAAACGACGTGCCATCCGTATGCGTGCGGTTCGTAATGATCACATCGTCGACCAGCAACATTCGCCGCTCGCCCTCGAACAAGTCTAACGACTCGATTTCCTCGACCAATTCGCCCTGCGGATTGCGACGGCGATATAGCTCGAAGCCACCGAGATAGATACGATCCTCCGTCGTGGTGCCACCCGCCGATACATTGCGGGTAATGTGCTTGCGAGTGCGCTGTTTGTCGATGCCATAGTGATAACGAGCCAGCCCACCACCGCCGAGATCGAATCCCCGTATCATGTCGCGCCAGTCCCAACGGATGTGCAGGCCCCAGCGCTCCTCTGGAACGAGGGGCGGAGGCGTCTCGATCCGATTGAGATTGAGCATGTTGCCGTGGGGGTCGTAACGGTAAGCGACGGAGTTGATCGTGTTGCTGCCGTACCAGGTCCGATCGAGCCGGTTGCTATCGATCTGGGTGGTGTAATACCGAGTCCAGCCGGCGCCGTTGTCCGGCAGATGCTGCATCGAGACGAAGTTGCCAACTTCGTCGTAGATATAGCGCTGCGAGTAATTTCGGGGCTGGTCTCCGGTGGGAAATTGCCCCTGAGGCCAAGGCCCTTCCCTGCTCTCCGGCGGCGCCGGCGCGTTGGGGTTTTCGCGCCCGGTGGCATCAATCAACCGGTAAAGCGCATCGTAAACGTAGTGATGCTCCGGCCGGATGGCCGAGTTGTTGCGATAGACGGTTTCCTGCGCGGCATCGTTGATATGCGTGATGTTGCCACTGGGATCGTAGGTGTACGTCAGCTCCTGTACGCCGCGTGGAGAATTGGCTCGCACAGTAGTTAGTGCCGTCAGCCGGAAGGTCTTTTCGTCATACGAGTAATTGGTGAGAGTACCGTTGCCAAGCGCCAGACTCAGTTTCTGGCCTTTGGCGTTGTAGGCAATGGCTTTGATCGCCTGGGTGCTGCGCGTTGGGTCGCTGGCAAAGCTGACATGCCCAGTTGCATCCGTACCTTTGCTGGCTCGAACATGCAACCATTCTGCCTTGAGCGCACCGCGCTCGTTGTACTCCGGCACATATACCGCAACACGGTTGGTGGCGCCGGGCGTTGCCTGCTGCGCTCCGTTGGCAGAGAAGGTGATGTCCCGATGCCAGTTGTAGAGCGTGGTCATACGGCCTAGTGCATCGAACCCGCTATGCTTGATAAAGGTTTCGTTCTCCAGTGGTGCGGTTCGGCTGAGATACCAATCGAGCAGTTCCGGCTCCAGGGCGGGATCGGAAGCCATTCTCACGAGCGTGCGCGTGACGTGCGAAGGCTGGCCGGAGAGATCGACGCGTTCGACGGTCGCCAGCCCACTCGGGTCCCAGTGCTTGACAGCCTGGCTGATGAGGTTACGTTGCTTAGCATCGTCAAAATCGATGGCGCCATTGGGCCCATTGGTATCGCAGTACTCGAAGGCTTCGATAAGTGCTGGCGCGTTGCTATGAATGTTCAACCACTGAGAGGTCGGGCGATGCAATGCGTCGTAGTAGGTCTGGAAAAGGCGAGCCTGTTGTGACGCAGTGGCGGCGCTGCTCTTGAAGTCGTTGGAGTACCAGGCCAGCATCGGTTTGCCTGCTGCATCCATGAGCAACCAGCGGTCGCCAGAGTCCATGCTGTGCTGGAATAACAAATTACCCGCGATGTCGTAACAAGGCACAGCGTTCGACGGCATGTCGTAAGCCGGCCGCCAGTCAGGGTTAGCTTGATCGTAAATCGGCGTGCGGTTGGTCTTCGGCGGTGCGATGTACTGCATGACCAGATTGCCGCGGGCATCGCAGATCCACAGTGGTTTGCCTTCAGCGTCGAGCTTGGTGAAGGTCAGGTATTTTTCATCAACATCATTTGTGCGGTTGTGCGCAATGGCGATAACTTCGCGCCCCAGGCTGTCGAGCTGGGTTTCCGTCGCTGTATCAGCGTGGTGAGCTGCGACCCAGGCGGCACGAAAATCCGGGGTAACCATGAAGTTGCCCGACGCGTCGATGGGCAATGCAACCGCCGGATCAGGGGAACCTCTGTCGGCATACCACGCACTTTCGAGCACCGTGTCATTCGCGTCGAAAGCCTTCACATGCCATGGTGAAAACTCGACCTTGCTGAAAGTGCCATCCGGCATTTCAGTACGCACCACCCGTCCAGCGGCGTCGTAGTAGATGATCGGTGTGACGCCATTGGCCTGGGGGGATTCGCAGCCGAAATTCGCACTGAATGCCGGCTCGTACTGCTTGACCGGCTTACCCTTGTTGTTCAACACCGTGAGGCCGTTGATAATCCAGCGAAGCTTTTGCTCCGCGACCGGCAACACAGCATCAGGCTCCGCTTGAACTTTCTTCATCAGCACGTTGCCAGTGCCGTCGGAACACTCCAGGGCGACCTGCAAGGGGCTGGCGGCACCGCCCGGCGCGTGAAAATGAATTTCGCGCTGGATGCCGCAGGCGCCAGCGGGGCGATCTGCCCATCCGGTGAAATTACCGTTGATATCGCGGCCTTCACCAAAGTGATAAACGAACCGTGCTGTGGCATGGCCTAGCCAAGTCCTGGCCTGCTGCAAATTCAAGACGCTGGATGTACAAAAAGTCTGTACAGCAGTGGCTGATGGGTTGGCCAGGGCGTCATCGAAGCCTGCAAGGTCGTCTGCTTCCACGCCCTTACCCTTCGCCGCCGACGCCACCACCATGCCGAGGATGTTGAAATAAACCTCAGTATGGTTGCCGTTGGCATCCACCAATTCCAGGGGCGCGAGGACGCGATAGTCGAAGCGCGGCTTGCCGGCAATTGGCGGGACAGTCGCCACTCCTCTGGTATTGCCCAAGGCGTCGGTGCTGGACTGAACGAAAAGATCGTACTTGCCGTCGTAGGCGAGCGTGGTCTCATTGCCGAAGGGATCCGTGTAACGTTCGGGCAAGTAGAAATGTTGGTCGGCATCGTCCTCAAATCCCGCTCTGCCGGATGCAATCCAATACTGATTCTCGAGGGGTTCTGGCGTGATCGGATCGCCGGCAAACAAGCCGTCTCCCTTGTAATACCCGCTGACCGGAAAGCCGCCGACCTGAAGTTCAAGTGCAGACACCGCCGCATTAATGCGCTCTTGATCAACATATACGCTGGTAAGCAAATCCCTGGTGAGCGCCAGCTTGTAACTTTCGTAAGGCAAGCCAAGCGGTCCATGTTGGCCGAACCGCCGGTGGGTCTTCAGATCGTCGGCAAAAAACAGCGTGCGCGCACATTCGACCAAGCGCTTCTGTGCTGTGCCATCTGCAACTTGATGATACGAGATTTCGCTCGCGCCGTTGCCTGACAAGTTATTGCTCTTCAACTCGGCCAGCGTGAAGAATTGACCGGCAGGGTTGATACCCGTCACTTCCCAGGCTTGCGTTTGGCAAGGCATGCGCAGACGGTAGGTGTCCACCGTCTGGATGTCATCGGTGAATCGTGTACAGTTGAGTGCCAGGTGGCGCTCGTTCCTTTGTACTTGATTGATGAGAGCCAATTGCTCGGCAGTAAGCGCCGTATCCGCATGGCTACCCAAGCGCGGATATACGGCCGCGGCAGATTCAAGGATGTTGCCGTATACATCAATTTTCAGATTCAACGTATGTGCAATGCGCGGATCGGGCTTGAGCGGCGTAGTGCGCAGATCAAGCTCGTAGTGATAACTGATGGCCTCGCTTTCCGTCACCAGAAACACGGCGTGGCGGTTGATGCCTTGCGGCTGCGTTCGCGTGATGTCGCAGTTGTGATAGGCCGTGCTAAACAGGCGCACGGGCCGCTCTGCGCCGCGGGTCAGCGCGTCGACATCGAGCTCGAACACTTCCTGGCGCAGCACTATGCCTTTGCAGGCACGCGCGGCTTCGCGCCATTCTTCGGCGGAAAGATTTCCCGGGGTCAGCGTCGGCTCGGGTAGCTGGTGTTCGGTAAATCCGGCAACAGCGAAATACTCCCGCTGAAAGGCGGATTTACCGAACACCAGCTACCCGAGCCGACGCTGACCCCGGGAAATCTTTCCGCCGAAGAATGGCGCGAAGCCGCGCGTGCCTGCAAAGGCATAGTGCTGCGCCAGGACGTG
>JANNFC010000124.1:0-3603 GCA_031379405.1 Betaproteobacteria bacterium
GAAAGCGTCAAGGCCACCTATCCTTTCTACGCCATTCGATTGCTGGGCGGTGTGCTCTTCTTAAGCGGAATGATGATCATGGCCTACAACGTCTGGAGGACCCTACGTGGCGCCAAGGCGGTCGAGGCAACTGTGGTGAAACCGGCCTTTTCACACGCTTAATCGGGGGGAAGATTATGAGTCCGGAAAACATCAGTCCGAAAAACGTGACCGCAGGCTCCGGGCACGAGTTCATTGAGAAGAACATGGGCTGGATGATCCTGTTGATTATCCTGGTGGTGAGCGTTGCAGGATTGGTGGAGATCGTGCCGCTATTCTTTCAGCCTTCCACCACGGAGCCGGTGAAAGGTCTGCTCCCGTACAGCCCATTGCAACTGACCGGACGAGACATCTATGTGAAGGAAGGGTGTTATGGGTGCCATTCGCAGATGATCCGTCCATTTCGCGCCGAGACCGAGCGATACGGACATTACTCGGTGGCCGGAGAATTTGTCTACGACCACCCATTTCAATGGGGGAGCAAGCGCACGGGCCCCGATCTGCATCGCGTGGGTGGGCGCTACAGCGAGGAGTGGCATCTGTTGCATCTCAACAACCCGCGCGACGTGGTGCCGGAGTCCAATATGCCCGCGTATCCCTGGTTGGCTAAAAGTCCTGCGGACGAAGCGAACGTCCAAGCCAAGATGCGCGCGTTGCGCAAGGTGGGTGTTCCTTACACGGATGAGCAAATCGCCAACGCGCGCGAGGAGCTTAAAGGCAAGACGGAAGCCGATGCGTTGATTGCCTATCTGCAAGGTTTGGGCACTTCATTGAAGGGAGTGCGCTAGCCATGGCAGTGAACGAGCTTCGCATCGCGGTGATGATGGTGAGTGTGCTCTTGTTTTTGGGTGTGGTGCGGTGGGCGTTCGCGCCGAGGCGTCGAGACTATCTCGAGGGTGTGGGGCGTTGCATCGTGGATGAGGATGAGGATTCCACGGAAATGAGCACGTCGGAAAGGAGAGCGCCGTGAGCGACTTCACTAGTGAATTTTGGAACCTTTAC
Organism: Betaproteobacteria bacterium; assembly: GCA_031379405.1. Lineage (GTDB taxonomy): Bacteria > Pseudomonadota > Gammaproteobacteria > Burkholderiales > SHXO01 > SHXO01. The sequence continues at coordinate 1,042 of JANNFC010000124.1, forward strand.
ATCTCGATTATCACGGTGGCGAGCATTGCCGCATGCGCGCTGCTATTGAAGGCGATGACCACCAAGCGGCTGTCTCCTGGCGAGGAGGTGGAGTTGGTAGGGCATGTATGGGACGAAACTTTGCAGGAGCACAACAACCCGTTGCCGCGTTGGTGGATGTGGATGTTCTACATTACCATCGTCTTTAGTCTTGCTTATTTGGTTCTTTATCCCGGATTGGGATCCTTCGCCGGCATCAATAAATGGACTTCCGCGCGACAGTATGAAGCTGAGCAATCCCAAGCTCACGAGCGGTACGATCCGCTGTATCAAAAGTACGCGGCGATGGATATAAAGGAAGTGGCGGCGGATTCCGCCGCCCGGGAAATCGGGCAACGGTTGTTTCTCAATCACTGTGCTCAGTGCCACGCCTCCGATGCTCGCGGCGGACAAGGTTTCCCCAATTTGACGGACGCGGATTGGTTGTACGGCGGCGATCCCGAGCAAATCAAGGCCAGCATCACCAACGGGCGGCAGGGCGTGATGCCACCGTTCGGCGCCGTGCTGGGCGAACAAGGCGTTCAGGATGTTACACATTACGTACTCTCCCTCTCGGGCCTCACGCACGACAGCTTGCGCTCGGCGCGTGGCCAGCCGTTGTTTCAAACCAACTGCAGCGTCTGTCATGGTCCCGGGGGTAAGGGGAATGCCGCCATCGGCGCTGCCGACCTAACAGACAAGATTTGGCTCTACGGCGTTGGCGAGAGCCCTATCATTAAGACCGTGACGAACGGCCGCAGCGGCAAGATGCCCGCATGGGGTGAGATTCTGGGCGAGTCCAAGTCACATCTACTAGCTTCCTATGTCTATGGCTTGTCGCATAGCAAATAGACGACATGAATGCAGTGATCTCACGCCGCGCGCAGTCCGACGAATCCGCTCTTTTAGAGATACGCAAGAGAATCTATCCGCGCGCCGTCACTGGGGCCTTTGCCGCGTGGCGCTGGGTGTTCGTATGGCTTACGCAAGCGGTCTTCTATGTAACTCCTTGGTTGAACTGGAACGAACGGCAAGCTGTGTTGTTCGACTTGGTGAACCGCAAGTTCTACATCTTCGGACTGGTTCTATGGCCGCAGGACATCGTCTACTTGGCAGTGCTGCTGATCATCAGCGCCTATGCTCTGTTTTTATTTACCGCCGTCGCCGGTCGGCTATGGTGCGGTTACGCCTGCCCGCAAACCGTTTATACCGAAATATTCCTATGGATTGAACGCAAAGTCGAAGGCGAGCGCGTGGCGCGTATGAGGCTCGACCAAGGCGAATCGAGCGCACGCAAGCTGCGCCTCAAACTTGTCAAGCATACCCTGTGGATTGGGGTGGCGATGTGGACGGGCTTCACTTTTGTAGGCTACTTTACGCCTATTAAACTGCTCGGTGCGGAAGTGATGACACTCACTCTAGGTCCATGGGAAACCTTCTGGGTTCTGTTCTACGGAATCGCTACCTACGGCAACGCCGGCTGGATGCGCGAGCAGGTGTGTAAGTACATGTGCCCCTATGCCCGGTTCCAAGGCGTGATGTTCGATTCCGATACGCTCATCATTACTTACGACAAAGACCGAGGGGAACCTCGCGGATCACGGGGACGAAAGGTAGATCCCAAAGCGAAGGGTTTGGGGGACTGTGTCGATTGCGGAGTTTGCGTGCAGGTATGTCCCACCGGCATCGACATACGCAATGGCCTGCAGTACGAGTGCATCGGATGCGGGGCTTGTATTGACGGATGCAATCAAGTCATGACGAAGATGAGCTATCCGCTTGGTCTGATTCGATACTCGACGGAGAATGCGCTCAAACACAAATACTCTTCGAAACGGATTTTGCGCCACATGCTGCGCCCGAGGATTCTGATGTATAGCGGTATTCTGGTGGCGATTGTCTCGGCAGCCTTGGTCAGCCTGCACGAACGCGTACCGGTGAAAGTCAACGTTATTCGAGACCGGGGCAACGTAAATCATGAGGGCTTGAGTTTGGCCGATGCAACGATCGAGAATGTCTACCGCCTGAAAATCATGAATATCGAAGAGCAGCCTCACGATTTTCGGATTCAGGTAGCTGGATTAAACGGGATGGAACTGCATAGCGAACCGCAACCTATTCGTATCGGTCCCGGATCCGCGCGAGTGGTCCCGGTTCGAGTGGAGGTTCCGAAAGCCAGCGCAACTCGCGGAACCCGTAATATAGAGTTCACCGTGAAAGCGGTGGATGTGTCCTCGCAGGGTACGCCGATCGTCATCGTGGAAACAGCGAGTTTTGTGGTGCCTTAGTTGATGAAGGGTAGAAGATGAAGATGCTTTCTACATTATCGGATGTCCGTCCGTGGTATTGCGAACCCTGGCCGTGGATTCTTATGGCGGGGCCATTTACTGTTCTGGTCGCCGGTATCGTCACCTACGCACTGGCGCTGAATAGTGAGAATTCCCTAGTGGTCGACAACTACTACAAGGATGGCTTGGCGATCAATCGCGTCATCGAGCGCGAACAAAGCGCTCGGCTGCACTCCTATGCGGCAGATGTCCAATT
>JANNFC010000139.1:0-8016 GCA_031379405.1 Betaproteobacteria bacterium
CGCTTCCCGAGGCGCAGCGTGAGGCCTTGGTGCTGGCGGCCGGACGCATCCGCAGCTATCACGAACGGCAGGTGCAAGACTCTTGGAGCTACTGCGATTCGCACGGCAACAGGCTTGGGCAGAAAGTCACGGCCCTGCAAAGAGTCGGACTCTATGTGCCCGGCGGCAAGGCGGCCTATCCCTCGACGGTGATGATGAATGCGCTACCGGCCAGAGTGGCCGGCGTGAGCGAGTTGGTGATGGTGGTGCCGACCCCAAACGGCGAGCGCAATGCGCTGGTGTTGGCCGCCGCGGCGCTGTGCGGCGTGGATCAGGTTTACGCCATCGGCGGCGCGCAAGCGGTGGGGGCGCTGGCCTTCGGAACGCAGAGCATCGCCCAGGTAGACAAGATCGTCGGTCCCGGCAACGCCTACGTCGCCAGCGCCAAGCGGCAAGTGTTCGGTGTAGTGGGCATCGATATGGTGGCGGGGCCGAGCGAAATCCTGATCATCAGTGACGGCAAGGGCAATCCCGACTGGGTGGCGATGGATCTGTTTTCGCAGGCGGAGCACGACGAGGTCGCGCAAGCGATTCTGCTGTGCCCGGATCAGGGTTTTATCGATGCGGTGCGGGCGAGCATGGCGCGCCAAGTGCAGGACATGCCGCGCAAACAGATCATCCTGACCTCGCTCAAGAATCGCGGCGCGTTGATCCACGTACGTGACCTCGACGAGGCCTGCGAGATCGCAAACCGGATTGCACCCGAACATCTGGAGTTGAGCGTAGACGATCCCGATGCCTGGCTGGCGAAGATTCAAAACGCCGGCGCGGTATTCATGGGGCACTACGCTTCCGAGGCGCTGGGTGATTACTGTGCCGGTCCGAACCATGTGCTGCCGACGGCGCGAACGGCGCGATTTTCCTCACCCCTCGGTGTCTACGACTTCCAGAAACGTACGAGTGTTATTCAGGTTTCACGCGAAGGTGCCGACAAACTCGGTAGGATCGCAGCGGAGCTGGCGCGCGGTGAGGGATTACCCGCCCACGCCAAATCGGCGGAGTATCGGCTGCATCGGTAGTGGCGCTTGCGCTGGCTCCCCTATAATCCAGGGCAATCCACCTCGTATTCCCCGCGCTCTTGGTGTGGGGGCAAACTTCGAGGGTTTCCAAAGGGGGTGAAAAGGGATCCGTACGTAGCCCCCTTTGGTCAAGGGCGGAGTCAATACCCCGCCCGCGAAGTCCCCTTTATTCTTAGGCTCGTTCATGCGTGAAGCGCAGGTTGTACGCAATACCTTGGAAACTCAGATCACGGTCAAACTCAATCTGGATGGCGTCGGCCGCTCGGCCTTGTCCACCGGAATCGGATTTTTCGATCACATGCTCGATCAAGTGGCACGCCACGGACTGATCGATCTGGACATCACCGCCAAGGGCGACTTGCATATCGACGCACACCACACCGTGGAGGACGTGGGCATCACCTTGGGACAAGCCTTCGCCAAGGCACTGGGCGACAAAGTCGGACTGCGTCGCTACGGCCATGCCTACATCCCGCTGGATGAGGCGCTGAGCAGGGTAGTAATCGATTTGTCGGGCCGACCGGGACTCGATTACCACATCGATTTTTCGCGCAGTCTGATCGGCGGGTTCGACGTGGATCTGACGCGGGAGTTTTTTCAGGGCTTCGTCAATCATGCCCTGGTGACCTTACACATCGACAACCTCAAAGGACGCAACGCGCACCACCAGGCCGAAACGGTGTTCAAAGCCTTCGGGCGAGCGTTGCGTATGGCCGCAGAGCCCGATCCACGCATGCAAGGGCAACTGCCCTCCACAAAAGGGGCGCTCTAAGTCGCTCGTCCAATGTCGTACGTTGCGATTATCGATTACGGCATGGGCAACCTGCGTTCGGTGGCGAAGGCTGTCGAGCACGTTGCCTCTGGCGCCGCAGTGCAGGTCACCAGCGATGCGAGTGTCGTCGACGGCGCGCAGCGAGTGATCTTTCCGGGTCAGGGTGCGATGCCCGACTGTATGCGAGAGTTGAAGGCGAGAGGGCTGCGCGACGCGGTGGTGAATGCCGCGCAAAGCAAGCCCTTCCTGGGCATCTGCATCGGCTTGCAGATGCTGTTCGAGATCAGCGAGGAAGGCAATCAAGCGGGGCTCGGGCTGCTCGGCGGCAAAGTCGTGCGCTTCCCGGACGAGGCGGTGTCTGACTCGGGAGAGCGCTTGAAGGTGCCGCACATGGGATGGAATGAGGTAGACCAAGTGCGGCCACACTCCCTTTGGAACGGGATCGCCGCGCGCTCGCGTTTTTACTTCGTACATAGCTACTATCCGGTGCCGACGGACGCAACGCTGGTGGCGGGTTGCACGACCTATGCTTCGCGCTTTTGCTGCGCCGTCGCGCGCGGCAATTTGTTCGCTGTCCAATTCCATCCGGAAAAAAGCCAGGCGGCCGGTCTGCGGCTACTGAGCAATTTTCTAAGCTGGAACGGGAAGCCCTGAGGAGTGTTGTATCATGGCCGCGCCTGACTTGCCTTACTGACCGTAGCAATCCCCATGCTGATTATTCCTGCCATTGATCTTAAGGACGGACACTGCGTTCGGCTCAAACAAGGTGTCATGAATAGCGCCACAGTATTTTCCGAGGATCCCGCTGCCATGGCCAAGACCTGGGCCGAGCAGGGTGCACGCAGGCTGCATCTGGTAGATCTTAACGGGGCGTTTGCCGGCAAACCCAGGAACGAAGTGGCAATCAAAGCCATCGTGAGCGCGTTGGGCGAAAGTATTCCCGTCCAGTTGGGCGGAGGCATCCGCGATCTGGATACGGTGGAGCGCTATCTCGATGACGGCATCAGCTACGTCATCATCGGCAGCGCAGCGGTGAAGACGCCGGGATTTCTGCACGATGCCTGTTACGCTTTTCCCGGGCACATCATGGTTGGGCTCGATGCCAGGGATGGCAAAGTCGCGGTGGACGGTTGGTCGAAAGTGACCGGTCACGATGTCGTCGATCTGGCGAAGAAGTTCCAGGATTATGGTGTGGAAGCCATTATCTACACCGACATCGGTCGCGACGGAATGATGACCGGCGTGAACCTCGATGCGACCTTGCAATTGGCCAAGTCGTTGACCGTTCCGGTCATTGCCAGCGGCGGCATCAACAGCTTGGACGATATTCGCGCGCTCTGCGGGATCGAGTCGGAGGGTGTCACCGGAGCCATTAGCGGCCGCGCGCTGTACCAGGGCACGCTCGACTTTGCGCAAGCGCAAAAACTTGCCGACGAACTCAGCCCCAAGACTGCCTAGCGGCACAGGCGCTGTGTGCCGGCGCGCGGCCTCCTACACTTTTTCGATATCGAGTTCGCCATGAGTCTGGCCAAGCGCATCATTCCCTGTCTGGATGTCGATCGCGGCCGCGTGGTCAAGGGTGTCAACTTCGTCGGGTTGCGTGACGCCGGAGATCCGGTGGAAGTGGCGCGTCGCTACGACCAGCAAGGGGCGGACGAGCTGTGTTTCCTGGACATTACCGCCAGTTCCGACGACCGGGGATTGATCCTCGATATTATCGAGAGGGTGGCGGCTCAAGTTTTTATTCCGTTGACTGTCGGCGGCGGTGTGCGCACGGTCAATGACGTGCGACGGCTGTTGAATGCCGGCGCGGACAAGGTGAGCATCAACACCGCGGCCGTCCTCAACCCGGACCTGGTGGCCGAAGCCAGCGGCAAAGTCGGTTCGCAGTGCATCGTGGTGGCCATCGATGCCAAGCGTGTGGTGGATAAGGCGGCGAGTTCGCGCTGGGAAGTGTTTACCCACGGCGGGCGCAAAACCAGCGGCCTTGACGCCGTCGAATGGGCGCGTAAGGTACAGGCGCTGGGTGCCGGGGAAATCCTGTTGACCAGCATGGATCGCGATGGTACCCGCGACGGGTTCGATATTGAGCTGACGCGCGCCATCTCCGATGCCGTCCGAATTCCCCTAATCGCCAGCGGTGGGGTGGGTACCCTTGAGCATCTCGCCCAAGGCGTTGTTTCCGGGCACGCCGACGCGGTGCTGGCGGCCAGTATTTTTCACTATGGAGAGTTCACTGTTGCGCAGGCCAAGTCCTATCTGGCCGAACGCGGTATCGAGGTGCGTCTATGAGCGCGGAATGGCAAGACGAAATTCTTTGGACGGCGGAAGGTCTCGTGCCTGCGATCGCGCAAGATCATTCCACCGGTCGTGTATTGATGTTCGCGTGGATGAATCGCGAATCCTTGGAACTCACCGTGAACACGGGAGAAGCGGTGTATTGGTCGCGCTCGCGCAATCGTCTTTGGCGCAAGGGCGAAGAGTCCGGCCATGCGCAGAAAGTGAAAACCATCGCTCTCGATTGCGACGGTGATGTGGTGCTCCTGCGAGTGGAGCAAGTGGGCGGCATCGCCTGCCATACCGGGAGACAGAGCTGTTTCTTTCGCGAGTTCAAGGACGGCGAATGGATCGCGAAGGATCCCGTGCTGAAGGCGCCCGAAAAGATCTACCGTTCTTGAGCGAGCACGCATGATTGATCAAACCATTCTTGCGCGGCTGGCTCAGGCCATCGAAGCGCGCAAACAAGCCGACCCGACCACCTCTTATGTGGCCAAGCTGTTCAGCAAAGGTCACGATGCTATTCTCAAGAAGATTGGCGAAGAGAGCGCCGAGACCCTTCTAGCCGCCAAAGACGGTGATAAACTCCATATTGTTCGTGAGGTGGCGGACCTATGGTTTCACTGCCTGGTGCTGCTCTCCTATCACGGCTTGAAGCCCGAGGATGTATTGGCGGAACTGCATCGCAGAGAGGGCATCTCCGGTATCGACGAAAAAGCCGCGCGTAAACCGGCGGATTCGTCGTCGTAGTGTCGAGGGCGAAGTCGCCCGAAATTTCTAGGGTTACTTTAGGATTTGGCGTGGACGGCTGTATTTTTTGCAAGATTGCTCGTGGCGAGATTCCCAGTCGCAAGGTGTACGAGGACGACTCGGTGCTGGCATTCCACGATATTCACCCGGTCGCACCGGTGCATTTTCTGGTAATACCGAAAGAGCACGTAGAATCGCTTGCCAGTGCGGAGGAACGTCATGCTGCGTTATTGGGTCGTATGATGTACTTGGCACCAAGACTGGCGCAAGAGCAGGGATCGGATGATGGTTTTCGCTTGATCGTCAACACCGGGAGGGTGGGGCGACAGGAAGTCAATCACGTCCACATACACGTGCTGGGGGGCAAAGAGCCGCTACCAGCGATGATTTATCGGCCTCGAGAGTAACTCGCAGGCTGCGTTTTCGAAGGAGAAGGGAATCATGGGCTCATTTAGTATCTGGCATTGGCTAATCGTATTGGTGGTGGTGTTGTTGATCTTCGGCACTAAAAAATTGCGCAATGTGGGCGCCGATTTGGGCGGGGCGGTCAAAGGCTTCAAGGACGGCATGAAGACCGAAGAGGACAAGGCCCAGCAAGCCAAGATCGAAGAATCGGACAAGAGCCAAACGATCGAGGGTGAGATCAAAGAGCGCTCCAAAGCCTAAGGTCACGGCGTCAGCGGAGCACCTGTGTTCGATATTGGGTTTTCGGAGTTGGCGGTCATCGCGGTGGTGGCGTTGGTCGTATTGGGACCTGAGCGTCTGCCGCGTGTCGCACGCACCGCCGGGCACTTGCTAGGGCGCTTTCAGCGTTATGTGTCCCAGGTAAAGTCCGACATCAGTCGCGAGATGGACCTGGCCGACCTGAAGAAGATGCAGACGGAAATCGAATCTGCCGCCAAGGGCATCGAAAGCACCGTTACCGCAACCTTCGGTGAGACCCAAAAGGAGTTGGCTGGCGCTGGCGAAGAAATCAAGAAAGCGGGCGAGGAAATTCAGCAAGCCGCGGCAGGCGTCAACTTGATGGCTGGTTGGCCCTCTCAGCAACCCAGCGCGGAACTGGCCAACGCGGAACCGGCCCACGTCAAGGCGGCCAACGTCGAAGCTGCCATCGCCGACACGGCGAGCGCGCCGGAGACCCCGTCACAGCAGTTGGAACTCGGATTCGAGACCCCATCCCGGGGAGACGGCCGTAGCGTTTGACGGCCGTATTCATCGCAAACAACCCAGTTAGCAAACAGAAGATAGAAGAGCAAGTTTGTGAGCGAGCTTGACGGCGAGTCGTTTTTTTCCCATTTGATCGAGCTGCGCAACCGATTGGTGCGTGCGCTCATCGCCGTGTTGGCCGTGTTTCTGTGCATCGCCTTCTGGGCCTCGGATTTGTACGACCTGCTGGCGCTGCCCATGATGTCGGCCTTGCCGGAGGGCACCAAAATGATCGCCACTGGCGTGGTGACGCCATTTCTGGTGCCCATCAAAGTAGCGCTTCTAGTCGCCTTCATGATTGCATTGCCTTACGTCCTGTATCAGGCGTGGGCTTTCGTCGCCCCCGGTTTGTACAGTCACGAAAAAAAGATGGTATATCCGCTAGTGATTGTCAGCACCGCGTTGTTCTACATGGGGATGGCGTTTTGTTATTTCTTGGTGTTCAACACCGTATTCAGGTTCGTCTATACCTTTGCGCCAAAGAGCATTACCGTTGCCCCGGACATCGAAAACTACCTGAGTTTTGTGATGACCATGTTCCTGGCGTTCGGCGTCACCTTCGAGGTGCCGGTAGCGGTCATCGTGCTGGTGAAGATCGGTTTCGTGACCGTCGAGAAGCTGCGTGAAGTGCGGCCGTATTTCGTGGTGGCTGCATTCATCATAGCGGCGGTCGTTACCCCGCCAGACGTGGTGTCGCAGCTGCTACTCGCGATTCCACTGTGCGTGCTGTATGAGGCCGGTATTCTGGTGGCCTCGATGATGGTGCGCTCTGCGGCTGCGCGCACCGAATATCAGGAATAGCGGCTCCCGTTAAGACCGTCCCGAGTGCCGTTCACTCCCCTTCGCGGAGTCGGGGCGACGGGCGTTTTCCAACATTTACTTTTAACTCAATGGACTTGCCCCGACGTAGTAGCTTAACCTGGGCGGTCTTTCCTGGGGGCACGGCGGCGATAACGTTGAGCATGACCGAACTATCCGGCAGCGTTTTCCCATCCACCGCCAACAGGACGTCTCCAGGCCGGATACCGGCGCTTGCCGCCGGACTTCCGGGCATGACGCTGGCGATCAGTACGCCATGGGTGTCCGGAAGCTGAAACGATTCCGCCAATTCCGGGTTTAAGTCCTGCACGCCCACCCCGATCCAGCCCCGGGTGACCGAACCGGTCTGAATGATTTGCTCCAGGACCTGGCGCGCGAGGCTAACCGGAATGGCAAATCCGATCCCCATTGAGCCCCCGGTACGGGAATAGATAGCGGTATTGATCCCCACCAGACGACCCGATGCATCGATAAGCGCGCCTCCTGAGTTCCCGGGGTTGATGGCCGCGTCGGTCTGAATGAAGCTCTCGAAGGTGTTAATGCCCAGGTGCGTGCGCTCCAGGGCGCTGACGATGCCCATCGTGACCGTCTGCCCGACCCCGAAAGGATTACCAATAGCGAGCACTACGTCGCCGACTTGCAACTTGTCCGACTGGGCAAAGGTGACCACCGGAAGTCCCGCCAAGTCCACTTTGAGCACCGCTAGATCACTTTCCGGGTCAACACCAACAACCCTGGCCTGGGCTTGGCGACCGTCGTTTAACGCCACTTGAATTTCGTCGGCCGCTTCAACCACGTGGTTGTTGGTGATGACGTACCCCTCGGCTCCGACGATCACACCCGATCCCAGGCTGGAGGCGCGCTGCGGTTCGCCTTCGGGATCACCGAAAAAGCGGCGAAATGCCGGATCATCCATCAGCGGATGCCGTTGGCTCTTGATTTCCTTGCTGGTGAAAATATTGACCACCGAAGGGACCGCAGCCCGCACGCCGTTATGGTACGAAGCCGCCAGCGGGGTTGAGCCGGGCAGCGCTGCGGGTGTCACCGTGCTCTCCCGGATGGTCACGACATTAGCGGACCCAGATCCGTTACGGAAAGGGAGTAGATCGGGCCGGAGCGTTGTCATCACTAGCA
>JANNFC010000177.1:0-1953 GCA_031379405.1 Betaproteobacteria bacterium
GTTTGTCAATACGGCGGCCTCTACAACGGCTTTTCCCCCCAGCTGAGTGCGTAGTTGAAATGCCACTTCCGCGCAAATCGATTGATGCCGATTCGTTGGCTTCGGCCTCATGACTAATTCACCGTGTTCAGTGAGCTCGTACCACACCGGCAGAGCATCATCTTGGGCGAACTGACCCCAAAGCGATCTAAGTTCCTTGGCTGATAGTGTCGTGGCGGCATGCATGGTGTTCTAGTAGTTCGTTCCAGCAATACGGTTACATAATAAGCTAACTAGACTATACTGTCCACCATGATGTATCTGACTCTCTTGACGGAGGCGATCATGGCGGGAAAGACCAAACGTGCGGCGCTGGTGTTGACGCCAGAGCAAAGGGCGAAGCTCAAGGGACTTGCGGGATCGAAAACGGCGCCGGCACGTGAGGTTGAGCGCGCCAAGATACTTGTTGGCTATGCCGATGGCGCCTCGATTATGGGCTTGCAGCGCCGATTGGGGGTCGGGCGCCCGATGATCTACCGTTGCATCGACAAGGCACTCGCCGGAGGTGCGCAGATGGGACTGAGGGACGCCTACCATCGTCCGCACGAACCTGAGATTACCGATGAAGCCAAGGCTTGGGTGGTGAGCATCGCCTGCACCAAGCCAAAGGATCATGGTTTGGCTGCAGAACTTTGGACAATCTCGGGGTTGGCGCGGTTTGTATCCGAACTTGCCCAGAGCGCAGGCTTTCCCCGTCTTGCGAGCGCAGGCAAGAGTACTGTGTGGCGCATCCTCGACGAGAACGATATCAAGCCGCACAAGATCCGCTACTACCTGGAGAAGCGAGATCCGGAGTTCGACCGCAAGATGCAAGAAGTCCTGATGGTCTACCGGGACGTCTCGCTCTACCGCGAAGGGGCCGTTCATGACGCACGGCCCGAACCTATCTACACGGTGAGCGTTGATGAGAAGCCGGGGGTTCAGGCCATTGGGCTGACAGCGCCGGATCTGCCACCGGTTCCGGGCAAGGCACCTAGTGTTGGGCGCGACTACGAATACGTGCGCCATGGGACTGTGTCGATCCTGGCCGGAATCGATCTGCACTCGGGTCATATTTTTGGCAACGTGGAAGACCGTCATCGAAGCGTGGAGTTCATCGCGCTGCTCAAGCGGCTCGATGAGTACTACCCGGCCGAGGCAATCATTCGCGTAGTGCTGGACAATCACTCGGCCCACATCTCCAAGGAGACCATGGCCTATCTCGGTACTCGGCCGGGGCGCTTCGAGTATATTCATACGCCCAAGCATGGCTCCTGGCTCAACCTGATCGAGTGTGCGTTCTCGAAGATGGCCAGAACTTTCCTGCGCCATATCCGTGTGGCCTCCGTCGACGAACTCAAGAGGCGCATCCTGAAGGGTATTGACGAGTTCAACGCCTCGCCGGTCGTATTCCGCTGGAACAAGTTTGATCTGGGGGTCGCTTAATGTGTAATTGTTTTAGAGAAACGTACTACTAGTGCATAAGCAATAAGGAAGTACGGAAAGTATATCTGAAACTGTCGGGATCCGGTGCCAACAACAAGGCTGAATATGATTCCAGACAGGATTCCGATACCAGAGACGATGAGTCCAAGCGCGAATACGGCCGGACGCCTGGGCCGGCGCATGAGCGAAAGCGCAGCGCGCCCGAGTTGCGCGGTACGCTCGGCTTCTGCTCTCTGACTGGGCGACAGCGGGTCAAGAACTGCATTGAACTCCCGCAGTGCCCTCTCTGTATCCTCAGCATTTCGCAACACCTCTGAGAACGCTAGTTCGCTTCGTCGGCTGCGCCAGCGTGCGACAAATGCGGACGTTGCTGCAAGATCGCGCGGCGCGTCGCGCATCGCCTGAGTTGCACCTGCAGACACGTCGCCACTGAGTAGCCGAAGCAACCTGTTTGCATCTTCAACAAATGCCGGCGAGCTCCCTAGGCCG
>JANNFC010000178.1:0-5597 GCA_031379405.1 Betaproteobacteria bacterium
AAGCGTGGACGGCGAATCCAGCGAACGCCAGCGCCGCGAGTCGGAGGAAAGCTGCGGACTCGATTTGGAATTGACGCATTAAGACCAAGAGAAGTACCAATTGCGCGACAATCAAGACGTAATGCCACAAGGAGATGTTTGCGCGCGGCACTATCGGTGTTGTAATTGCCTTATCTGACATTCTATATATCCATATAAATCAATCAACTGCTAGAAATTCCAACATCGCTGCACGACCACCGCCCGCCCAGACTCGACAGCTTGCATGCAGAGTCAGCATTCAACGACCGAATCTGAGCGCCGCTGAGTCAAGAGATAATTTTCTCAGCAGCAGGCGAACCAATCGGTAAGCAAACCGCGACACTTGGGGCGCGACCGCTCGCGAAGTCCAAATTGTGCGAAGGAGCAACATCCGCTCCATGGGACGCATTCGTTTGTCATGAATCCTATTGCGTCACGTTCCCTTTGGCTCACTACGAAAGGTTTCTAGGTATTAGTGTTCCATACCCCACCGCTGGCTGCGAGGCCCTATATCTGGGATACGCAGCGGGGCGCGTCCCCGGCGAACGAGGGAGGGGCCCCAGCAATGCGCGGATCTGCGCGGAACTACGCTAGAACGTATGACGTCTTGACCGTGGTGTAGAACTCAGCGGCGTAGCGACCCTGCTCTCGCGGCCCGTAGCTCGATCCCTTGCGGCCGCCGAAGGGAACGTGGTAATCCACGCCAGCGGTTGGCAGATTCACCATGACCATACCGGCCTGGGCGTTGCGCCGGAAGTGAGACGCGTGTTTTAGTGAAGTCGTGCATATGCCGGACGACAATCCGAAGGCCGTGTCGTTGGCAAGTGCGAGCGCTTCATCATAGTCCTTGGCAGTCAGTACGCTGGCCACGGGACCGAACACTTCCTCACGATTGATCTTCATGCTGCTGGAGGTCTCTGTGAATAACGCCGGTTCAAGATAGAAACCTTCGGTCTCGCGCGTGAGCAAGTTACCACCGAAGGCTAGCTTGGCGCCTTCCTTCTTGCCTTCCTCGACATAGTAAAGATCTTGATTGAGCTGATTCTTGTCCACGACAGGTCCGATTTGGGTACCTTGTTTGAGTGCGTTGTCCACCTTGACGTTCTTCAATCGCTCGATGAGTGCATCAACAAATTTGTTGTGAATGCCTTTCGTAACCACAAAGCGAGAAGAGGCTGTGCAACGCTGCCCGGTGGAATAGTAGGCGCCATTTACTGCACATTCGACGGCTGTGCTCAGGTCCGCGTCGTCAAGCACAACCAAGGGATTCTTTCCGCCCATCTCCAATTGAATTTTTTTCATCTGGGCGACCGCCTTGAGCGCTAGTTTGCGTCCGGTGTCGACAGAACCGGTGAAGCTGATCGCGTCGACACGGGCATCGTTGACGATGGCTTCACCCACTAAGCTGCCGCGACCCATAACGAGATTGAAGGCCCCGGCCGGAATTCCAGAGCGAGAGATGATCTCGGCTAATGCCCAAGAGCAGCCCGGCACCAAATCCGCCGGCTTGAACACGACGCAATTGCCATAAGCTAACGCCGGAGCAATTTTCCATGCTGGAATAGCGATCGGAAAATTCCACGGCGCAATGATTCCCACCACGCCAACGGGCTCACGCGTAATTTCCACATCTACACCCGTACGTACGGACTGCACCAGTTCGCCGCTGCGCCGCAGAACTTCGCCGGCAAAGAACTTAAAGACGTTGGCCGCGCGTATGGTTTCGCCCACCCCTTCCGGTAGCGTCTTGCCTTCTTCTCGCGACAGCAGGGTTCCCAATTCGTCCTTGCGCGCCAGGATCTCATTGCCGATCTTTTCCAGCATATCGGCGCGCGCCTGAACATTAAAATTCGCCCAGCCTGGCGCGGCGGCGCGGGCGGCGGCGACGGCCTGTTCGGTCTGAGTTGCATCAGCCTGAGCGTACTCGCCGATCACGTCACCCAGATCGGAAGGATTGGTGTTCTTGGTCCAGGTCGCGCCCACCACCCATTGGCCGTTGATGTAGTTGGAATGTTGCTTAGTCGTCATGCTTGGTCTCCTTAAAAATCAACCCGAAATGCTAGCAGCTTAGGTGCTTGTACTCCACAGGGGCCATCTTTGTGGTTATCGTGCGAGAATCTCGAATGGCATCCTGATTCGACTACTTCGTGAGCACGCCCCCTTTTTCCGATCCCCTCTCAGCGCGAACCGCCGTTCAGAATTTGCGCGCCTCGCGAATTCGCGAAGTCGCTGATGTCGGTATGGGTCGCGACGATGTAATTGCCTTTTGGTTCGGGGAACCGGACGAGGTGACCCCCGAGTTCATTCGCCAGGCAGGTATAGATGCTTTGCATGCGGGCGACACTTTTTACACTCAAAACTCAGGGATTCCCGAGTTGCGCCAAACTATTGCTTCTTATGTGAGCGGCATTCGGACCGCAGTTTCCGAGGAAGAAATCGCGGTAACGAATTCCGGCATTTCTGCGCTAATGTTGACCACTCAGGCGCTGGTAGGGCCGGGAGATCGGGTCGTCATCGTGACTCCCCTTTGGCCGAATCTGGTGGAGATTCCAAAGATACTAGGTGCAGAAGTGGTAACGGTATCCCTAAATTTCGGGCCAGCGGGCTGGAGCCTCGAATTGGACCGGCTGATCGCTGCCCTTACACCAAATACGCGTGCCCTGTACGTCAACTCCCCAAATAATCCCACCGGCTGGACATTGAGCCTTGGAGAACGCGACGCGCTGCTCAGTCATTGCCGCCATCATGGCATCTGGATTCTGACCGACGATGCTTACGAGCGCCTCTACTTCGATGACGAAAGCGTAGCGGCACCCTCCTTCATGGACGTGCGCGCGCAAGACGATCGCATAGTGAGCACCAACACGTTCTCTAAATCCTGGCTTATGACCGGATGGCGACTTGGATGGATAGTCGCGCCGCGCCCACTCATGCAACAGTTGAGCAAACTGATCGAATACAACACTTCATGCGCGCCTGGTTTCGTCCAGCGCGCGGGAATCGCCGCCATTCGAGGTGGCGAACCAGTAGTCTCTCGCACGCGCGCACGATTACGCATTGCCCGCGGCACTCTGATCGAGAGGTTGCAAGGTGTGTCCGGAGTGGAAGCAGCGCTTCCCTCCGGTGCCATGTATGCGTTCTTTCGTATCAAAGAGATCGGGGATAGTTTGGCGTTTTGCAAGCGCATGGTGCGAGATTTCGGACTGGGACTCGCACCCGGCATCGCCTTCGGACCAGAAGGCGAAGGGTTCCTGCGCTGGTGTTTTGCCACCTCGCAGGAACGTCTGGAACAAGGGTTTGGTCGATTCGAGCGCGCGCT
Organism: Betaproteobacteria bacterium; assembly: GCA_031379405.1. Classification (GTDB taxonomy): domain Bacteria; phylum Pseudomonadota; class Gammaproteobacteria; order Burkholderiales; family SHXO01; genus SHXO01. The sequence goes on from JANNFC010000178.1 coordinate 3,341, forward strand.
GGAAGCCGAACGCGCGCGTCAGGGCACCGACCACCGATAACCGACTGGAATCCATGTCCGATTTCTTCTCTTCGCCACCTAACAAGCACGAAATTGCAGCCTGGATAATTGCCGGAATAACCCTGGTCGCTACGCTAGTACTCCATTTATTGCCTGCGCTGTTGGCAGGCTTGTTAGTGTATGAACTGGTGCACATGCTCGCGCCTCGACTACGTCTATGGCGTCTGAGTCACGATTCGAGCAAGATCATCGCCGTCGCTGTGCTATCTACGATTATCGTATTGATTCTGACTCTAGCCATCGTCGGACTGATGACGGTATTGCGTCGCGATGCAGGTAGCCCCGAAGCACTACTCAAACAGCTCATCGGCATCATCGACAGCGCTCGCGTCAGCCTGCCCAGTTGGGCAGTGACGAGTCTGCCTGCCAATGTGGACGAGTTGCGCAATATCTCAGTGAAGTGGTTGCGCGAACATACAGGAGATATTCAGCAGGTCGGCACAATTGCCGGTCGCGCCTTTATTCACATCTTGATCGGCATGATCATCGGTGCTATGGTCGCTTTGCATGAAGTGCGTCCCAGGGAGGCACAGAAACCGCTCGCGCGCGCACTTACTGAACGAGTCGATCGGCTAGGCAATGCCTTTCGCCGAATCGTGTTTGCGCAAGTTCGCATATCAGCCCTGAATACAACCCTGACCGGAATTTATCTGGCGGTTGTGTTGCCACTGTTCGGTGTGCATCTTCCGTTGACCAAGACTATGATCGCCATCACCTTCGTGGTGGGTTTGCTGCCCGTCATCGGCAATCTGATGTCGAATACCGTAATCGTTATCATCAGTCTTGGTCACTCGGTATACGTTGCATTGGGCTCACTTGCGTTTCTAGTCATCATCCATAAATTGGAGTATTTCGTGAACGCCAAAATCGTGGGCACCCAGATTCGTGCCCGAGCGTGGGAGATACTCGTTGCTATGCTCACTATGGAGGCAACTTTCGGCATTGCCGGCGTAGTGGCCGCGCCCATTTATTACGCCTACATCAAAGATGAACTTGCAAGTCGAGGACAAGTCTAGTGCGCCCGTTGTTCAAACTTTCGATCCTTCCGGTGACGCCTTTCCAACAAAACTGCTCCCTGCTGCGCTGTGAAACCACCGGCAGAGGGGCGATCATCGATCCGGGTGGCGATCTCGATCGAATCCTTGCCACCGCGAAAAAGATGGAGATGGATGTCGAGAAAATTTTCTTGACCCACGGGCACATCGATCATTGCGGTGGCACTGCGGAACTGCGGCGAGTGCTCAAGGTCCAGGTGGAAGGTCCACAAATAGAAGAGCGCTTTTGGATCGATCAGTTACCCGAACAAGGACGAATGTTTGGATTCCCTCAGTTGGAGGCATTCACACCCGACCGTTGGTTGGAGGAGGGAGATAGTGTGAACTTCGGCAATGTCACGCTGGACGTGAAATTCTGCCCTGGTCATACGCCAGGGCACATCGTGTTTTTCTCGCCCCAGGAGCGCCTCGCGATCGTGGGCGACGTCTTGTTTCAAGGATCCATTGGACGCACTGACTTTCCGCGAGGCGATCACGCGGCACTGATTCGATCCATTCGCGAGAAGCTCTTTCCATTAGGCGATGATATCGCCTTCGTCCCCGGACACGGTCCCATGTCCACCTTCGGGGAGGAGCGTGCCCACAATCCTTTCGTGGGCAACCGCGCCGTAGGGCAATGATTCAATCCGAGTATCTGCCTACGCTCGACGAATTGGATGAAGCGGCCCGCATTGTCTACGCCGCAATGCCGCCCACGCCGCAATACAATTGGCCTAGACTGAGCCAAGAGTTGGGCCTCGACATCTGGGTCAAACACGAAAATCACACACCCATTGGTGCATTCAAGATTCGGGGCGGACTAGTCTATTTCGACGACCTCTCTCGTAATCCAGTGCGACCTTCCGGGGTCATAAGTGCAACTCGGGGCAATCACGGACAATCCGTTGGGTACGCTGCCCGCCGACATGGCTTTTCTACGACGATCGTGGTGCCAAACGGGAATAGTACCGAGAAGAACGAAGCGATGCGCGCGCTCGGCGTAACACTTATCGAGCACGGTGAAGACTTTCAAGCTGCCAAAGAACACGCTCTGGCCGTCGCGGCACAGCAAGGATTGTGGATGGTACCTTCGTTCCACCCGCTCCTACTAAGAGGCGTGGCTACCTACTCCTTGGAACTGATGCGCGCCGTTCCCGACTTAG
>JANNFC010000180.1:0-2000 GCA_031379405.1 Betaproteobacteria bacterium
GTTTGTCAAAATCAATAAGTGGTTTTGGCCTACCAATGTAGCTTGTCATCAAAGACCCTAATATCGATTCCATGAAAACTGGCGAGCACACCGGCACAAAACGGGGCAATAAATTTTCTTTTGTCACGGCTGCGGCCGCGCTCGATTTTTGGCGCAGTCCCTCGTTTAAGTCCGGAATTGAGGACCGGGCGGCCACCATCAATAATTGGATCCAGAAAACCGTAGCAGAATACCCGCATGAAATTTCACCGCGTGGCATTGGATTAATGCAAGGACTCTCCTTTTCAAATCCCGCCATGGTCACAAGGATTGCGAAAAGAGCATTCAAACTGGGAGTCCTTATTGAAACGTGCGGCCCCTTCGGCGAGGTGCTCAAGATAATGCCGCCGCTGACGATCGAGCCCCACGTCCTTATCGAAGGCTTGTGCAAACTTGGTGAAGCTATCCAGGCTGAGCAGGATAGTACAGTTCAGTTCGGTCCGCCCAAGTCACCGAGTTTGTCTTCCTATTGTTCGACGAATTAAGTGAGTGAGTACGGCACTTGCAGACGTTCATTCATCAAATTCCAGAACTGACATCTAGAGAACGAGAAATCCTTGCTTTGGCTTCGGACGGCAAGAACGATACGGAGATTGGTGACTTGTTGGGCCTCGAGCGCATGACCATCAGCTATCTCATGCGTGGAATCATGACAAAAATGCGGGTCACGTGCCGGATTGCCGCCGTCGCGAAAGCAATCCGGGAGGGGCTCATCGCGTAGCGACACACGCGAGGCTCTGCGCAGCGCGTAGAATAGGGTTCGTCCCCGCAGCCCGACGGGCAACATACCGCCAGTTACTGCTCATCTAACGATCAGCCTAAGCAGACCGGAGCAGGCCCGAAACTCTGGTTCCAACTCAGCGACGCGCGGGGAGCGGGTCAATGAGAACCAGATAAATGCGATCCTGCAAGGCAACGATCGCAGACATCTTCAATTAACAGGTCATTCACAACTCATTGATAAGATCAGGGGATTAGTAGGCCCTAGACCAACATCTAGATATTGCACTCACTCTCATGACGAGAGACGGTCATATGCACCATGTTCAGTCATCAAGATTGGCGTTGTGCCTTATAGAGCCGTCACATGTCACAAAGTCATCGACGTTCCAACAGCCCTCACGCAACAACACGTTTGACAACAGGAGTTGTCGAACCGCGGGCGAACATCATCGCAGCGTGCGCGACAATCCATGGCACCAATGTATTGCCGGAAACAAAAGTAACTCGTCTTAAAGTACGCGGCAATTTCTTGAACTACAGAGCAGCGAGACTGCTGAAACCAAAAAACCCGATGACCTCGACACTCACAATCTCGCCGAGTGATCGTTACCCTGCAAAATCGGGTTCACGCGCCAGTCAAAGTCGAACGGTTCCTAGGTCACAACGTTCCGGTTCCGCGATAAGCCGGCAATTCGCAACTCCTTCGACACCGCATGTGGCGCAACATTGGCTCTCATCTCAAATTCGTGGGATTTGAAATGGCGACAGAACCTTTAAGTCCCGCAATCATTGTAGAGCAACTGGGTGATACCAACCAGCACACCGGCAATCGACGCCAACACGAGCGTCAATCTGTTAACTGGAGCGCAATGTGCTTCATCGATGAGCTGGAAAAATGGGCTGTAACGATTGTTGATGCTTCCGATGGCGGATTTGGTCTCTCCGGTAATATTCCCCTCTCTATTGACTCCAGGTTTTGGATTTGCATGGACGGCATCGACACGTTTCCCTGCAAATTAATCTGGAAAGAAAGCGCACGGTCTGGGGTGCAACTATTGGACCAAGACGAGTCGCTCACTGACGAGGCAGCCAACCACCTCGCAAATCTTCTTAGTGTGCTACACAAAAAATAGAAACTCTTGATGCGCCTTCGCCACAAACTCCAGGTCGGTGCCAATTCTGAACCGCCCCGGGTTTGTCATGGCTCCACTTTCTCAAGTTTTGGAGCCTCTGACGTG
>JANNFC010000186.1:0-6828 GCA_031379405.1 Betaproteobacteria bacterium
CAACGGCTTCGAAGGCCGCTTCCGTGTGGAGCCCAACGGCGCCGAGCGACTGCAGACCTTGCGCGAGCGCCTGGCTCAGACCCTTCGCCAACAACGCGGCGACTATGAACGCGAGCTCTCGCATCTATGGCGCGCTGATCACTCCGGTAAACGCACCATCGTTGAATCGCTGCCCATGTGGATCGTAGGAACCGCCGCGGCTTTGTTGCTGTTAGTCGTCTACCTTGGTTTTTCCTGGATACTCAACAACCGGTCCGATCCCACCTTCGCCGAGATTCAAGGAATCAAACTGGCGATGGCGCCTATCCCACAAGCGCAAGCGGAGCCTGCTCCGGCCCGTCTGGCGACATTTCTGCAACCCGAAATCAGTGCCGGCCTGGTGGCCGTGCACGATCGCTACGATCGCAGTGTCATCACTATCCAAGGTGATGGACTGTTCGCGCCCGGCAGCGCCGCCGTCGCGCCCGACGCGGAACCGCTCCTGAAACGCATCGGGCACGCACTGAACTCCGTGCCGGGACAAGTGTTGATAACGGGCCATACCGACAACCAACGCATGCGTTCTGGGCGCTTCGGATCGAACTGGCAACTCTCCGAGGAACGTGCCCTCGTCGTCATGCGCCTGCTAAGTACGTCTGTTGCATCGGCGCGAATCAGCGCGGAAGGCAAGGCCGCCGCCGCGCCCATCGCACCCAACGACAGCGCCATCGGACGAGCGAAGAACCGGCGCGTCGAAATCACCTTGTTCGCGGCGAACAAACCGTCCTGATCGCGCCATGTTCAAGAAAATTCTTCGCGTCCTGCTGCATCCTGTCCTCCTCGCCGTCATTGGGTTGATTCTGCTGTCGTTGTTCATTTGGATCGTTGGGCCGTGGTTGTCCATCAAGGAGGAATTCCGTCCCCTTGAGCCGGAATGGGCGCGCTGGCTGTTGATCGGATTGTTTGTCGGCATCTACCTGCTGCGCAAAACCGCCAACTGGTGGCGCGCCAAACGCCTCAACGCCAGTTTGCTCAAAGGCCTCGTCCCGGTCGCGGAGAAGACCGCGTCGCCTGCCAGCGAGGAAGTGGACGCCCTGCAGAAAATTTTCCGGGAAGAAGTCGAGAAGCTAAAACATGCGCGTTTAGGCAGCCCCGATAAATTACGCGGACTGAGTGGCCTGCTGGCGCGGAAACGTTACCTCTACGAGCTTCCTTGGTACATGTTCATTGGGGCGCCGGGCTCCGGTAAGACGACGGCGCTGATCAATTCGGGACTGACTTTTCCGCTGGTGAAGGACACCGGCCCGAGCGCCGTCAAAGGCGTGGGCGGCACTCGCAACTGCGATTGGTGGTTTAGCAACGAGGCCGTGCTACTCGACACCGCGGGGCGCTACACCACGCAGGAGAGCAACAAGGAAGTCGATGCCGGCGCCTGGAAGGGCTTTCTCGATCTGCTTAAGAAATACCGTCCGAAACGCCCCATCAATGGCATCCTGTTGACCGTCAGCGTGGCGGATCTATTGCAGCAAAGTGGAAAGCAGCGGGAAACCCATGCCGCCGCGCTGCGCGCGCGCTTGAACGAATTGCAAGAATCGCTGGGCATTCGCTTTCCGGTTTATGTGATAGTGAGCAAGTGCGATCTGCTGGCCGGATTCACCGAATACTTTTCCGAGTTCGGCAGAGACGAGCGCGCGCAGGTGTGGGGCGTGACCTTCCCTTACGACGAGCACGCCAAGGCGGAGGAAATCGTCCGGAGGTTTTCTCCTGAGTTCGCGCAGTTGGAAGCGCGCATCAACGATCGTTTGATCGATCGCCTGCAGAAGGAAACCGAGCTTGCGCGCCGCAGTCTGCTGTATGCGTTTCCACAACAATTCGGCGCCATCGAGGAGCCGCTAGGTAACTTCCTGGAAAACGTGTTCCAGGCCTCGCGCTTTCATGAATCGCCCATGCTGCGAGGTGTCTATTTTACCAGTGGCACTCAGGAAGGCAGCCCCATCGACCGCATCATCGGCGGCATGTCACGCGCGCTCGGACTCGAACGCAAGATGATCCCACCGCATGCTTTGAGCGGGCGCAGCTACTTTCTGACGCGCTTGCTGAAGGAAGTGGTATTCAGCGAAGAAAACCTGGCGGGGATCAATCACAAATGGGAGCGTAGGCGGCACCTGGGGCGGATGGGCAGCTACGCCGCGCTAGGGTTGGCGTGTATGGCCATACTGTCGGCCTGGGCCTTGAGCTATCACAACAACGCCAACTATGTGGAAGACGTCGAGGCGCAGTTGGTTGAAACCCAGCGCGCCGTCGAGAAACTGCCCCCGGACAATTCTTCTGATCTTGTGTCCTTACTTCCTGTACTGGCGACGACAAAGGACGTAGCCGTGACGCCCGCCGTCGTCGAGGGCCGACCCCTTGGCATGCGCTTCGGTCTGTACCAGGGAAACAAATTACAAGCCGCTGCCCAGAGTGCCTATCGCACCATGCTGCGGGAAGCTTTTTTGCAGCGACTCGTCGGGCGTGCCGAGCAACAGCTTCGCACCACACCGCGCGACAATCTGGAGTTTTTGTACGAAGCGCTCAAAGCCTACGTGATGTATTACGACGCCGAGCACTTCAGCAAGGACGCACTCAAGGCCTGGGTGAACCTCGATTGGGACCAGTCCTTCGGGCAGGAATTGAGTGTTCAGCAACGCCGAGCATTGACGGAACATTTCGATACGCTTTTCGAACGCGGACCGCTCACCCCCTCCCGGCCCATGGACAAGGAATTGGTGCAAGCATTGCGTACCCGTCTCGCCTCGCTAGCGTTGCCAGAGCGCGTCTATAGTCGCCTGAAACGGCAAGGGATAGGCAGCGATCAACACGAGTTCAAGATCACGGCCGCGGCGGGACCCTCGGCATCATTGGTATTTCGCCGAGCCAGCGGCAAGCCGCTCACCGAAGGTGTGGCGGGTCTCTACACCTTCAACGGATATCACAAGGCGTTCATTCCGGCATCCCAATCTTTGGCCAAGCAACTCGCCGCGGAGGAAGGTTGGGTCCTCGGTATCGAGGCGTCCCATCGCGCCAAAATGGATCTCACATCGCTGCAAGCCGTCGGGGACAATGTGCGACGACTCTATCTGGAGGATTACGCACGCATCTGGCAGCAATTTGTCGCCGATATCAAGGTGATTACGCCAGGCAGCCTGCCCAAGGCAATCGAACTGGCTCGCACCCTGTCCGCCCCGGATTCTCCACTTCCCTTGCTGATGAAGGCGATCGAGCGCGAGACGACGCTGGGAAGTAAGCAGGACAATGAAAAAGATCTCGTCGACCAGGCTTCGGACAAGGCCACCGAGATTAGAACGCAATTGCAGAAACTTATCCCTGGTGCGCAAAAAATTGCCGTGAAGCCCCCCAGCGCAAAACTCGAAAGCATTGTCGATGACCGGTTCGAAGGAATACGACGTATGGTAAAGCCGGTCGCGCCGGGACAGCCCACGCCTCTGGATGGTTCTTTAGCGCTGATCAATGAGTTGTACGGCTTTCTGGTCAACGCCGATACGGTGACCAAGGGCGGCGCGGCACCGCCCAAGAGCGAAATTCCCACCAAGATCAAGGCGGAGTCCAAGCGTCAGCCCGAGCCGGTGCAATCGATGATGATGACTTTATCCACCAGTGGCGAAGCGCAGGCACTGAGCGTCACCCGCTGGAACATATCGCAACAGATGAGTGCCGACATCGGTTCGGATTGCGCGCAAGCAATCACCGGTCGCTATCCGTTTGTGCGCTCCAGCGCTCGCGATGTACTTCAAGAAGACTTCGCTCGCATATTCGGGCCCGGTGGACAGCTCGACGACTTCTTCAAGAAAAATCTGGAGCCCTACGTCGACACTGCCGCTAAACCATGGACCTTCAAGCAGATGGGCGATTCAACCATGGCTCACTCCAGCAATCTGACCGAGTTTCAGCGTGCGGCCATCATTCGACGCGTGTTCTTCAGCAGCGGCGACAGGAGTGCCGGCATGCGGCTCACTTTCAAGCCGATGGAGTTGGATGCTTCCTTCAGCCAGATTATTCTTGACGTGGATGGTCAGCTGGTCAAGTATCGCCATGGTCCGCAGGAGCCGCAGACTATTCAATGGCCGGGCCCAGGAGGAAGCACGCAGGTGAGACTTCAGGTACAGCCCCTCACCGGTGGCGGTCCGCCGCCGCTGGAAGGACCATGGGCGTTGTTTCGTCTGTTCGATCGCGCGGAAATCGCAGCGAGCAGCCAACCGGAGCGCTTCACGGTAACCTTCAACTTCGATGGTCGCAAGGCGGTGTTCGACGTCACCACCAGCAGCGTGCAAAACCCATTTCGCCTGAAGGAACTGGAACAATTCCACTGCCCTAGCCGTCTCTGAAGATGGATACCCCCGCACAAATTCCCGGTTGGTACGGCAAGTTGCCGGCCCTGGGGGATTTCGCGTCCCGCCGCTTGCCGTCTCGCTTTATCGTCCCCTGGGATGATTGGTTGCAACAGGGACTGGCGGCGAGCCGCGCTGCGTTGGGCGAAGCGTGGCTCAACGTCTATCTGACCAGTCCCTTGTGGCGTTTTCTTCTAATGCCCGGGGTGTGCGGCAACGGCACCTGGTGCGGCGTGCTCATGCCGAGCGTGGATCGTGTGGGACGCTACTTTCCGCTGACCATTGCCAGCGAGATTTTGCACTTCGCATCAAGCGACGCCGACTGGCGGGCTCTGGGCTCGTGGCATGAGAAGATCGAACAAGCCGCGCTCTCGGTGCTTAATCCTTCGCATACGCCGGATGATCTCGATGAAGCGCTTTCTTTGCAGCACGCGTCTTTCGATGAGATGCCAAAACCCATCGACGCCATTGCGGAGCACTTGTTGGCGGCGTTCAAGAAAGATCCGCACGGCTACCTTCGTTTACAGCTGCTCAAGGACGAGTCCGTCGCGGCCGTACTGGCGAGCGCGGGAGGACGAATGTTGGCGAGCAATGCGCGCGGCGTGACCTTGTGGTGGTCGCAATCCCCCGATCATGACCAAACGGATCTTCTGTTTTGTCTAGGCTTGCCTAGCGCCAGCCAGTTTGTGCAGCTTCTAGAACCGCCCAAGGATCCGTCCGCTATTCACTGACCCACAATTCGAACCGCCACGGCGGAGTAGTTGTCGTGACGCGGCTGCGCGCGTTCCAATACCAGTTGTTCCAGGCAAGCGAGCCAGCGTTCGGCGCTGTCGTTGCGGTTGAGCGCATCGATCATATCGTGTTCATTCAACAGTTCCCACCACCCATCGCTGCACAGCAGGAAAGCATCGCCCGGTAGCAATACGACTTGCGCTTCCTCGATTGAGCTAGAAAATACGTCGCCACCCAGCGCGTGGGTCAGAATGCTGCGCAGTCGAGGATGGAAAGCTGCGCTCGGCTCGATGGCGCCCATGTCCGCGGCACGCTGAAGCAGGCTATGATCGCGGGTGCGCATGAGGATCTGATTGTCTCGCACAAGATACAGACGAGAGTCGCCGACGTGTCCCCACAAAGCGGTCGCATTCACTCGGTCGATAAGCAGGACTACCGCCGTCGAAGCCATTCTGCTCAGACCGTAGTCCTGCACCTTGCGTGCAGAAATGGCTTCATTGGCGAGATGCATAAGTTCATTGATGGTCGCCGAGGAAAAACAGGGATCGTTGGCGATATCGGAGAGGATCGCACGCACCGTCAGTTGCGACGCGATCTCGCCCCCTTCATATCCGCCCAATCCATCCGCCAACACCCAACAACCCAGCGTGTGCGAAGTCCACATGCCGCACGCGTCTTCATTGTTATCGCGCCCACCTTGCTCGCTGATGATGGCGTGATCGAGTTTGAGGACCGAAGGCACAGCGGCGAGCACTACCGGTTGCCTTTTTCCAAGCGATCGACTTGGGCTTGATAGGCGCGCAGAAACTCTTTGCCGAACAGCGAATGGAAATCCTCCTTGGCTTCCTCTGAGATTTCGCCGTACATTTGCTCGAACAGGTCCCACAGTTTCGCGCGGCGGTTCCTGGGCAACAGCGTATCGAGGACGGTCTTTTGTGTAAGCCGTCCCTCCAGTGCGGCCGGGTCGAAGCGAGCCAATGCCTCCTCGAGCGCCGCGCGCATGCCCGCCACAAAGCCGAAAGTGTGCGAGCGCAAGTCGTCGTATGCGTCGCGTATCGCAGGAATCGGTTCCATGAAGCCGGTCGCGGGCGGATTGAGCAGGTTGGCGATCGCAATATTGACGTTGGGCGAGAACTTGAGCGGGTTGGTATCTCGGCTGGTGACAATGGTGAGGTCGGCGCGCAGCTCACGCTTGGTGGTCGTGCGCGCAAGCAATAGATCGATGGTCCCTTGAATGGCTTCGCGCATGAACGTTCCAATCGTGCGCATGAGTTCCGGCGTCATGCCTTGGGGAAGCTGAAGCTTCGGTGTGCCTAAGCCTTCGAGAAACGCGGCCAGCAATTCGTTGGTGTCAACGTTGCCCGGAGGCGGCGCTGGCTGTGGTGCTTTGGGCGAAGGCACATCGCTTTGCGACTTGGGCGGCGACGCTTCCACGGGGGGCTCTACGCGTGCATCGCGTTGAGGTTCGGGCACAACGCGCTGTGCTTCGGTCGCCCGGCTAGGTCGATTGAATCCTGGAAACGCATGCTGCCATTCCGGTGTGTGGTCCGGGTGCGTGGGGGGCGGAGCGGGCTCACTGCCCAGGCCCCACGACGCTAGCTGACTCGACTCCTCTCGAGTCTCGGTTAGCGCGGATTCGCCCAGCGGATGTCCGGGAGGAAACGGATCTCGCTTGCTTGCGCCCAGGCCGAACAACGCATCCACGTTCTCATCGATCCCGTGATCGGCG
>JANNFC010000219.1:0-2335 GCA_031379405.1 Betaproteobacteria bacterium
CGTCGGATCCACTGACCTTCCTAACTCGCGCTCGCGCAACAATATCGCATTCCGGCGAATCTGGCGGTGAAGCTCACCCCGTCAGGAAAAGTTCAGCGATAATCGAACGACACCAACGCAGATTCGAGAACGCTTTCGTACTATCAACCATTGCAGTCGGCAAGACAAGGGAGGAGACGATGGATGTCGGCATGATGATGCTGTTCACCAGCTACGGCTGGGAGAGTATCGGCGACGATGAAGTATGGGACGAGGAGATCAAACTGGCGCGCATCGCGGCCGATTCCGGATTCGACGTGCTCTGGTCTGCCGAGCACCATTTTTTCGACTACTCCTTTTGTCCGGACAATGTGCAGTTGTTGACCTACCTCGCAGCCCTATGTGGGAACGTGGCGTTGGGCGCCGCCGCCGTCATCGTCCCTTGGCACGACCCGCTGCGCGTGGCGGAGCAAGCTGCGGTGCTGGACTATTTGTGCAAAGGTCGCCTGCGTCTTGGTCTGGGTCGCGGCCTAGCGCGGCGGGAGTTCACCGGCTTTCGGGGCACCATGAATGAATCACGCGAACGCTTCGACGAAGCGGCGCCCATGATCGTGGAGGCATTGCGCAGCGGTTTTATGGAAGGCGATGGCAAGCACTACAAACAGCCGCGCGTGGAAATTCGGCCGCGCCCGAAATACAGCTTTGACGACCGTATCTACGCCGTCGCTTCCAGCGAAGACTCGGTGGAGTCGGCTGCGCGCTTAGGGGCCCACATGGTGATGTTTTCGGATCGCCCGTGGTCCATGCGATTACCGGCAATCCAGCGCAATCGGGAATTGCATCGTCAGTTCCACGGCAAAGAAGCGCCACCGATGATGATCACCGATTTCTGCGTGTGCGGACCGGACCCGGCGCAGACCGAGCAGGACGCCAAGCGCCACATGGGCAAATTTGTCGAGAGCAATTTCCACCACTACGAACTACTCGGCGAGCATTTCACTCAGGTCAAAGGCTATGACGCCTATGCGCAGAAAGCGGAGATGGCGCGCAAAGGCGGGCTGGAAGGCGCGACCGAAGGCTTCATGAAGGCTGCGGTGTGGGGCACCCCAGAGCGTATCCTACGCGAGTTGGAAACGCGCCGGCAAACCATCGGGGACTTCGAGCTGAACGTCGCATTCCGGTTCGGTGGCGTGCCTTATGAGTTCGCCGAGCGAGGATTGAGATTGTTTGCCAGGGAGGTGCTACCCGTGCTGAAGACTTGGCGCTCGGAAGTCGACGAATCGTCTTATCCGCCGGCCTCGTCGTAGTAGTGCAAGGCGATTGCGCGCTGCGTCGCGTGATCCACGATGGGCGAGGGGTAGTCCTTCCCGAGGTCGAGTCCGAGGTGCTTGCGCTCCGCTTGCGAAAGCCGCCACGGCGCATGGATAAACCTGTCGGGGATCACTGCGAGTTCCGGCAGATAGCGTCGGATGAATGCGCCCTTGGGATCGAAGCGCTCCGATTGACTGACCGGATTGAAGATGCGGAAGTAGGGCTGTGCGTCACAGCCGGTGGAGGCCGCCCACTGCCAGCCCCCGTTATTGGCCGACAAATCGTGGTCGTTCAGGTGCTCCGCGAAGTAGCGCTCCCCCCATCTCCAATCGATCAGCAGATCCTTGGTCAGAAACGATGCCACGATCATGCGCAAGCGATTGTGCATGTAACCGGTCTGATTCAGTTGTCGCATGGCAGCGTCGATGATGGGATAGCCCGTCCGGGCTTCGCACCACGCACGAAAGCACCCTTCATCGTTTTGCCAGGGAATATCGTCGTACTTCGGTTTGAAGGCAGACGTGACGACCCGCGGGTGATGCCAGAGAATCTGGAAGTAGAAGTCGCGCCAGATCAACTCGGATAGCCATGTCGCGGCGCTCTGGGTCTGGCGTTGCATCGCTACTCGCACGAGATCCCGGATGGAACAGGTGCCGAAACGGTTGTGCACCGAAAGGTAGGAAACGCCGCGTACATCCGGGTAATTGCGCGCATCCTGGTATCGATCCACGCGTCCAGTGAAGTCGTCAATCAGCCGAGCGGCACCTGACATGCCAGGCTCGATGCCCAGCGCTTTGAGGTTCGTTCGCGCGAAGCCCAGCGTTTCCAGTTCTGGAACGAGGGTTTCCCTCGCCGGTTTCGCCAGTCGCTTCCAAGCCGCCTGCGGCCGAATCGGCGTGAGCGGCGCAAATGGCGTGGCAGTCAGCTTCTTCAGCCAAGCGTTCTTATAGGGGGTAAAGACGGAGAAGGGCTGCCCCGAGCGCGTGAGCACCTCGTCCTTCTCGAACACGACGGTGTCCTTGCAGGTTCTAAACGCCACACCGCG
>JANNFC010000241.1:0-7551 GCA_031379405.1 Betaproteobacteria bacterium
GTTCCGTCGGGCAGCTTATCGACCTTGAGCAAAGCCGCCGGCACTGTGTCGAGCGTGCCGGGCAACTGAACGTACACGTAAGCCTGGCGCTCAGAAGTCATATTCGTTCTTCGACTTCTGCGATTTGCGGACGCGCGCCGGCCGGCGCGACGCCTCCAGCGTCTTACCGTGGGTATCGGCGTCGGGGTGAGCAACGCCGTCCAGGGTCTTGTCGAGGCCGAGCGCCCACAGGACGGTGACGTAAGCCCCCATCGCGACACCATGCTTCCCGAGTTCAAGCGCGTTGAGAGTGTTGCGATTGATGCCGACCTTGTCCGCAACTTCCACGATCGACATTCCGCGGCGAGTCCTGGCTAGGCGTACCCGGTAGCCAAGCTCTTTAATGCGCTCCGCAGCCTGATTAGGGAGAGTGCTATTGATGCCCATAATTTTAGGCGTTAAGTAAGATAATGCCTAGTATATTAGGCAATTAACGAGAATAAGTCAACTTTTATTTTTGCAAGATGCCTATAAAATTGGGCGCTAAGATGGATAATGCCTAATAAATTAGGCAAATCCGAAGGCTCAGGCCGCGCGCAGCGGCACCACGTTGTGCGCGGTCAGCGCTTCGAGATAGTCCGCCCACTTCTGCAGCCAGTCCCGCGCCTCGGCGCTATAGCGGTGCTGGTCGTAGATAGCGCTTACCAATATCGACGTGGTTGAGGACGCGGTCCTGCACGACGCACGGGCAGCCGAGCGTCGCCTGCTCCCGCTCCTTCCGCTTCTCGAGCTGGGGGTCTTTGCCCTGCTCGCGCTCCAGCCGCTTCCTTGGGACAGCGTCACGCGCCTTCGAAAGCGTGAGCGGCCCGACCTCCCCCAGCCTGATCTCGCCCAGGGCGCCATCGTGGGCGCGGCAGCGATAGAAGAAGACCTTCAGCCCCGAAGCCAGACAGCGCACGCGCAATCCGGCACACTGGGCGTCGCCGCGCTCCTCGCCGGCCTGCATGTACGCGATAATCGCGGCGGTCAGGGGCTGCGGTTTTTTCAGTGTAGATTTGCGCGCCATCCATCCCTCAAAAGATCGACCTATACCGGCACCTACACTGAGTCCGCGGACACGGACTTGCAAAGTCTTGCCCGGTCTTGAACAGAAAAATCATCGATCAAGGTTTATTTCTCTTGCATAGACAAGATGTTATAGCGCAAAACGGCAAGCCAGGCAAGGGGCTCGGCGCGCCTGAAATTTCCGGCCACACCCCGATGATGCAGCAGTACTTGAGCATCAAAGCCAAATACACCGACACTTTGCTGTTCTATCGCATGGGAGACTTCTATGAATTGTTTTACGACGACGCCGAACGCGCCTCGCGATTGCTGGACATCACCCTTACGACGCGCGGCCAATCGGCTGGCACACCGATCAAAATGGCAGGCGTCCCCTTCCATTCCGTGGACCAGTATCTCGCAAAGCTAGTCAAACTGGGACAATCCGTCGCCATCTGCGAGCAAATTGGCGATCCCAATACGTCCAAAGGCCCGGTCGAGCGCCAGGTCATCCGAGTCATTACCCCGGGCACTCTGGTAGACGCGGGGTTACTGGATGAACGGCAGGACCTCCCCATCGCCGCCATTGTGCTCCATCAAGACAAGATCGGATTGGCCTGGATTAGCTTCGCGTCCGGCGCGTTCCGGGTGCACGAGACCACCCGTACGCGGCTGTATTCGGAGCTGGAAAGACTCAAGCCCGCCGAGCTGCTGTTCCCGGAATCTGTGCAAGGTGACGCGGTACTCGGCACACTCAGCGCGCACAAAGCACTGGCGGATTGGAAATTTGACCAGGAAAGAGGCCATCGCACTTTGTGCGAGCAGTTCGGCACCCTTGACCTAACAGGCTTCGGCGCGCAGGGCTTGAGTCTCGCGCTGGGCGCAGCGGGCGCTTTACTCGACTACTGCAAGGGCACACAAACCCAATCCCTGGCCCATGTTCGGTCGGTGATCGTGGAGCAAGACAACCAGTATGTGCGGCTGGACGCGCAAACCAGACGCAACCTGGAAATTTCGGAAACCCTCCGCGGAGAAAGCTCACCTACCCTACTTTCGCTGTTCGACAGCTGTGCCACCACCATGGGAAGCCGCACCTTGCGCCGCTGGCTTCATCACCCTGTGCGCGATCGCAGCGAGCTGCATGCACGCTTGGATGCCGTTTCCGAACTTGTGAGCGGCGCCAGGGGTCCGGGGCGTGGTCCGCTCGCGCGACACTTGAGCCAGTGCGCCGACGTCGAGCGCATTGCCACCAGGATCGCGCTCAAATCCGCGCGTCCGAGGGAATTGGCCAGCCTGCGGGAGACGTTGCGGATACTGCCTGAATTGCGACTCGAATTGGAGGCATGCCAAAGCCTGAAATTGACCGCACTGAGGAAGACCTTGCAAGGTGAATCCGCCGCGTTGAGTTTACTGGTGTGCGCGCTCAAGACCGAACCCGGCGTGGTGGTGCGCGAAGGCGGCGTGATCGCCGACGGATTCGACACCGAACTGGATGAACTGCGCGCCATCCAGAACGACTGCGGTGCTTTTCTACTGGACCTGGAGACACGTGAGCGCAGCCGCTCTGGCATCCCAAACCTAAAGGTCGAATACAACCGAGTGCACGGCTTTTATATCGAGGTTAATCGCTCACAAACCGACGCCGTACCTGAAGACTACCGCAGACGCCAAACGCTGAAACACGCGGAGCGCTACATTACCCCGGAACTGAAAAGCTTCGAAGACAAGGCGCTGTCAGCGCAAGACCGGGCGCTTGCACGCGAGAAGCTTCTCTACGACGGATTGCTCGATGCGCTTGCCCCGCACATTGCCTGGTTACAACACGTGGCTCTCGCCATTGCCGAACTCGACGTGCTTGGCTGCTTCGCCGAGCGCGCGCTGTCCTTGGATTTTGCGCGACCCGAGTTCTCCGAGTTGGACGAGATCGTGATTGAGGCAGGCCGTCACCCCGTGGTGGAGCGAGAGATCGACGATTTCGTGGCCAATGATGTGCGCCTCGGGCATCGTCGCAAGCTGCTGTTGATCACCGGTCCCAATATGGGCGGTAAGTCGACCTTCATGCGGCAGATCGCCATCATCGCTTTGTTGGCACACTGCGGTTCCTTTGTACCTGCACGGCGCGCGCTACTGGGCCCCATCGACGCAATCTTTACCCGCATCGGCGCCTCGGATGATCTGGCCGGTGGTCGCTCTACATTCATGGTGGAGATGACGGAAGCCGCCGAAATTCTGCATAACGCAACAGCGCGCAGCTTGGTATTGATGGACGAGGTCGGTCGCGGCACATCGACCTTCGACGGACTGGCGCTGGCTTGGTCCATCGCCGTGCATCTTGTCGAAAAGAATCGCGCACTGTCTTTATTTGCCACCCACTACTTCGAATTGATCCAACTGGCGACGCTATACGACGACACCGCCAATGTGCACGTTCATGCCGTGGAACATAAAGATCGCATCGTGTTCTTGCATAGTGTGCAGGAAGGACCCGCGAACCAAAGCTACGGCATCCAAGTGGCGCAGTTGGCCGGCATCCCGGCCAGTGCGATTCGAGCTGCCAAGCGCAAGCTGACGGAACTGGAAGCGCGCAACGCCGCAGCGAGCGTACAAGGCGATCTGTTCACGCAACCTCCGAGCGCACCCGCGACGTCTCCCGTGGAAACGTTGCTGGAAAGTATCGATCCCGACACGCTGTCGCCGCGCGCAGCGCTCGACGCTCTGTACAACCTCAAGCTTTCGGCACAGCGCTAATGCAAAGACTACTGCGCGCTTTGCTTGCCTTCGCGCTCAGTGTCGAACCGGCTCTGGCTGAACGCTTCAGCTTTGCAGCCATGGGCGATGTCCCCTATTCGCCTTCCGACGAGGTTGCGCTGCAACGGCTCATTCAGCAGATTGACCAGCGCGACCTGGCGTTCGTCCTGCACGTGGGAGATATCAAGGGAGGGGGTGATCGTTGCGACGATTCCGTGTACGAATCCCGGCTGGCGATGTTCAACCTATCGAAGCTGCCATTTATCCTCATACCCGGCGATAACGATTGGTCCGACTGCCACCGCCGATCCAGTGGCCGCTATGATCCGCAGAACAGATTGGAAATGTTTAGAAGGACGTTTTATCGAGACGACTTCAGCGTGGGACAACAACGCCTGCCCATCGAACGTCAGAGTGCCAAAGCCCCCTTCGAGGCGTTCTCGGAGAACATGCGCTGGTCGCATCAAAATGTACTGTTTTTCACCTTGCATGTGGTCGGCAGTGACAACAATATTCGACAACCGGCGGAACATGCCGTCCGCAACACGGCGAACCTGGCGTGGCTCGGACAGTCCTTCGCAAACGCGAAAACGCGTGGCGCGCAAGCGGTTGTCGTAGCGTTGCATGCCGACCCGATGTTTGAAGTGTCCGCCATCGACCCCCGCCGGGACGGATTCGCAGAGATCATTCGACATCTGCTGCAAGAGGTGAGCGCCTTCGCAAAGCCAGTGCTTTTGATCCATGGTGACGGCCACCGATTTCGCTTCGATCAACCCCTGCGCGCGCGCGGCGTTCCACGCTCTTTGACCAACCTTACGCGACTCGAAGTGCATGGCCCGCCCAGCGTGGCGTGGACGCAGATAGTGGTTGACCCCGACGCCGCGCGCGTATTCCGTCTCGCGCCCCAATAGGCACCATCAAAACCTAACGGCGCGCCGGCGATGCTGGCGACGATTCCACCTTCGCCAGCAATTGTCGTTCGCGCGCAATCTCCAACGCTAACTGGTGCACGGACATGGCGTAATTGCGGCTGCGGTTGTACTGCAAGATTGCGTTGAAATTTGCGAAGCACAACCAATAGTCCGGTCCTTCAGGACCGTCCAGAGTCAATACACTCGCCCACAATTGCTCGTCCACCTCGACCGAGGGCACAACACCTTGTGCCTTGAGTTGATGCAGCGCGGTGTGAGGTTTGATACCCAGGGACAAGACCGCCTGCACATCATTGCCCTCGTAACGCGTCGGCACGGCGATCGGTTCGTGCCTGCGCCACCCGAAGCTGTAGAGGAAATTCGCCACGCTGCCGATGACGTCGCTGGTGTCTTTCCACAGATCGATCGTGCCGTCCGTGTTGAAATCCACCGCGTACTTGCGGTAGCTAGTGGGCATGAATTGAGGCATGCCCATGGCGCCGGCGTAAGAGCCCTTGATGGAAGCCGGAGACCAACCCTGCTCACGCGTCAACAACAGGAAGGCTTCCATCTCACTCTTGAAATATTCATTGCGCCCAGGCAAGTCAAACCCCAAGGTATAGAGCGCGTCCAGCACACGATGATTCCCGACGACTTTGCCGAAGCGAGTCTCCACCCCGATGATCGATACGATGATGGATTCGGGCACGCCATAAGTTTCAGCGGCACGCGCAAGCGCTGCTTGATTCTCGTTCCAGAACCTCACACCGCCGTCGATGCGGCCCGTGTCGACAAACAACGGACGATACTCATGCCACGGTCGATTGGTCGAGGGCGCGGACACCGCCTTCACGATAGCGCTTACAGGCTTCAATTCGGAGAACATCGCGCGCAAGACATCGGCATCCATTGCGTGACGTTCCACCATATTGGATATAAAAAACGCCACATCGGCGCGCATGGGCGCCGGCACTTGTGCGAAAACCAGAGATGCGAAGCCAAATGTTGCCGACACGAGCATCGCACGCCAGTTCACTGAACGCCGTCCTTCTGCACTTCATCTTTCTGCGCGCCGTCTTTCTGCACTTCATCCTTCTGCACTACGTCTTTCTGCACTACGTCTTTAATAGTCAGAACGACCGCGCTGGCGCCCAGTTTCACTGGACTACTGTATGCCTGAAGGTCCCCCGGCTGGGGCATGGCATCGCCTGATTTGGAGATGCGTACACCCACCACGATGCTGGGTAAGCTGCCCAACCGAGCAGACGGATTCAAGGCATAGGTATCGTCTAACCGAAAGGTGAATGGAAGATCTCGCGCCTGTTTACGTAGCGCCGCCACCGGCATACCGGGACCTTCGGCGGCGCGCGCAAAGACGAACACCGTGTCCGCCGGATCGACCGCTTCTGTCAACGAGGCGTGCAGTTGCACGCGGCCCGTGATGGCTTGCGCCGGCGTGTTCGCCACCGTGCGCAGACGGCTCGCCTCCGCGATACCCGCAAGCAGCGCCTTCTGCAATTCCACATCGTTCTTCACCAGCTTATGGAGCTTTTGCCAATGCGCGATGGCGGCGGAATAATTTTTCTTTTCAAATGCGACCGCGCCCGCCATCGTGAGTGCCTTAGGGTGATTCGGCGCGAGTTTCAACACCTGCACGATGGCTTGCTCCGGCTTACCGGCGAAGTTACCTCCTTGCGCCACGGCGACGACTTCCGCGTATTCGGTGAGCATCTCGGGATCATCGGGTTTGAGCTGCACACCCTTCTCTAACGCTGCCGCGGCGTCCTTCGCACGATCGAGAACTTTATAGGCCTTCGCCAGCATGAGCCAAGCGGTGGCATCGGAAGGATCTTGCGCTAGCTTCGCGGCCAGCTTCTCCGTCAAGGCGGCGAAGTGCTCCGGTGTCATGGACGAAATATCGGCGCCGGCGTGCTTCGAAGTATCGATCGCTTTAGGATTGCCAAGGAGCCCATACAAACTCAATGCTGCTATCGGCACTAGTACGAAAAGGACCATGGCAAATGCGCGCGATGAGGGGTGAGGCATCCCTGACGCCCCTTCGTCCCCCGTCGCGTCCTTGAGCACGCGCTTCTCCAGTTCCTTGCGCGCCGCGTCGTACTGGATCTGCGTGATGGAGCCGCCTTTCAGATCCGCATCCAATTCTTGCAATTGATCCCGATGAACCGACAAATTGACCTCAGCCGCGCTCGGTGCGATGACCGAGCGCGGACGCCACAGTGGCATTGCGATCAGCACGCCAGCGGCGATCGCGAGAACCACAGCCGCAATCCAGAACAAGATCATGGGCGCTGCGCTCCACCGGATGCCTGGTCGCCCTCGAGAAGGGCGCGTGCACGCACCCGCTCATCCTCAGTCAAGGGCGACTCCTCGGTACGTGACTGCCTGCGCCTGAGGTAGACAAACATGGCCCCCGCGCCTAGCACCAGCAGCAAAAAGGGCCCAACCCAAAGTAGCAAGGTGGTGTTCTTGACCGGCGGCCGGTACAACACAAAGTCACCGTAGCGTTGCACGAGATAGTCCTTGATTTGCGCATCGCTCTTGCCCGCCACGATCTGATGGCGCACCTGGTTGCGCAAGTCGATGGCGAGATCGGCATTGGAATCGGCGAGCGACTGATTCTGACAAACCAGACAACGCAACTCGGCGGACAACACTCTCAAGCGCGCCTCGGTCTGAGCGTTGTCTTGCGCGCAGCAGGCGCCCGCGACCATGAGCAGCAATGCCAGCGCACGCGCCATCAGCTTTGTCTCTGGCTAAGTTGCTTCACCAAGGGGGCAATCTTGTTTCTCAGCACGCCCGGATCCACCGGCCCGATTTGCTTGAAGCGGATGACGCCCTGCTTATCGAT
>JANNFC010000285.1:0-8123 GCA_031379405.1 Betaproteobacteria bacterium
TGTTCCATGCTGCGCGCGGTGATGAACGGCGCGTACGCACAGACATAGGGCCGCAGTCCAGTGGTTGCCAAACCGGCGGCGGCACCGATGGCGTTCTGCTCGGCGATTCCCATTTCGACGAAGCGTTCACGAAAGCGTTCGATGTAGGGGCGGATGCCCAGAAGGTCCTGTGTGTCGGCAGAAACGACGACGGTGCGCGGTTCGCGCGCGCCTAGTTCAAGCAGTGCCTGACCGTAGGCCAGGCGCGTTTGATTGGCGGCGCGGGTTCGCCAATCGGAGATCTGCGGCGCGCTCATGGTTCCCCCAATTCGGCGAGGGCACGCGCATAGATTTCGTCATCGACGTTGTTGCTGTGCCAAACATAAGTGTTCTCCGCGAAACTCACACCTTTGCCTTTGATGGTGTGTGCGATGACGGCGGACGGACGTGATGCCTTGAGCGGAAGCGCATCGAGCGTATCGACCACTTGCGCCATATCGTGACCGTCGATCTCGCGCACTTCCCATCCGAAGGCGCGCCACTTGTCCGCCAGCGGTCCGACCTCGATCAGGTCTGCGATGGGGCCGCTTTGGGCGATCTTGTTGTAGTCGACAATGGCCGTGAGATTCGCCAACTTGTAGTGCGATGCCGCCATGGCCGCTTCCCAATTGGAGCCCTCATGCAATTCGCCGTCGCCGATCATCACGAAGGTATGGAAAACTTGCTTCTGGATGCGCGCACCGAGCGCCATGCCCATGGCCACGGCGAGTCCGTGTCCGAGGGCGCCGGTACACATCTCGACGCCCGCGACCTTGATGTCCGGATGCATGCCGAAGGGGGACTCGAATCCGTAAAAGCGATCGAGCACTGAATCCTCGATGAAGCCCGCCTGCGCCAACACCGCACCCAGGGCCGCATTGGCGTGGCCTTTGGACAAAACAAACCGGTCACGCTCCGGCCATTCGGGTTCCTTGGGACGGACGCGCAGGCGATGGAAGTAAAGCACCGCCAGAATATCTGCCGCCGAGCACGAGCCTCCAGCATGCCCGCTACCCCCGGCCCGCAGCGCGCGCCACACATCGCGCCGCACTTGCCGGGCCTGTTTCTCCAGGCGCTGCAACAGCGCCTCTCTGGATTCATCCACGAGTCATCTCCCGCCTGCTGGCGACTGCATTTTCGTAGTAACCCGCCACCGCGCCCCCTCGCCTCGCTCGCGGGGAGGGCTGGGGTGAGGGGAGAGTGGTGCACAAACCAATCTCTGTATAGTACCGACGATTCAACTCAAACACGATGAACAGGATAAAACCCTTGAGACCCGAGGCGACTTCAATCCACCGTCGCGCCGGACTGCTTGACGAGTTTTTCCCAGAATGGCGACTCCTCTCTCAGTGCGCTGTCGAAGGCTGCGGGGCTTGCCGAAGGTTTCGCTTCGACCCCGCCCGCAGCCAGGCGTTTTTTGACGTCGGGTTTTCCCAGAACTTTGATGGTGGCATCGAACAAACGTGTAACGATGGCAGTGGGCGTACCCTTCGGCGCGAATAGTCCGAACCACGTGTCGACGTCGAAATTGCGCAAACCGGCCTCTGCCGCGCTCGGCAATGTGGGAAGAATGGGGGAGCGCTCCTTGGTAGTGGTCGACAGGCTGATGAGGCGGCCGGACTGAAGGTACGACATCACTACCGGCGGCGTGCCGAACATTACCTGTGTATCACCGGCTACGGTGGCGGTTGCCGAGGGCGCGCCGCCTTTGTACGGCACGTGTACGAGATCGCCCCCCGTGAGCGTGTTGAACAGGACCCCCGCCAGATGATTGGGCGAGCCATTACCAGAGGACGCGAAATTCAGCGCCCCGGGCTTGGATTTGACCAGCGTAATGAGGTCCTGCAGGGAGCGAATGCCCAGCGATGGATTGACGGCGATCACCAACGGCATCCGGCCCACGCGGGTGATGGGGATAAAATCCTTGCTGGGGTCGAAGCTGAGTTTTTTGTACAACGCCTTGTTGATGCCGTG
The DNA here is from genome assembly GCA_031379405.1 of Betaproteobacteria bacterium. GTDB lineage: Bacteria > Pseudomonadota > Gammaproteobacteria > Burkholderiales > SHXO01 > SHXO01. Next base: position 1,993 of record JANNFC010000285.1, read on the forward strand.
ACTGCTGTTGTTGCCGAGCAGTAGTGTGTATCCATCGGGCGCGGCTTGCGCCACCATCTCGGAAGAAATGTTGGTTCCTGCCCCCGGTCGATTGTCGATCACCAGCGTTTGGCCCAACTCGTGGGCCAAGTCGGCCATGATGGTGCGCGCGATGAAATCCGCCGAGCCGCCCGGCGGATATCCCAAGATCACTCGAATGGGTTTCGACGGGTAGTTCTGCGCTGCCAGCGGCAATGCCCAACTCAGCAAACAAACGGCGAGAAGGCGCGCGAAACTTTTCACGCGCAACTGCGAACGAAACTGGCTTGATCCTGGCCCGCGGCCAACAGCAAACTGGTGTCGTTGCCGGAGAGGATGAATCGCATGCCGCGCGCCACGTAGCGTTTTAGTAACTCTTTGCCGTAGACGCCACCCAGTCCGGGCCATTTACCGTGCTGCTTGCATGCTGCGATCACGCTGTCGATGGCAGCCACCACCTTTTCGTTGTCGAGCTGTCCAGGGATGCCCATCTCCAGGCACAGATCGTTGGTGCCCATCAACAGCACGTCGATGCCTGGCACGGCGGCGATGGCATCGGCATTTTCGATCGCTTTCGGTGTTTCCATCATCGCCACCACCAAAGTTGCATCGTTGAGTTCGCTCACCACTTCTTTTGCGGGTGTGGGCGCGAACCCGAACTGAGGATAACCGCCCCCAATGGAACGCTTGCCCAAGGGCGCGAATTTGAAAGCATTGACAATAGCGCGCGCTTCTTCCGGCGTGTCCACATGGGGCACCACGATGCCGAGCGCGCCGCCATCCAGGCAGCGTGTGCCCATGGCAAGTTCGCCGCTCGGAATGCGCACCAGCGGGGCAATGCCCGCATCCAGGGCGGCGACGCTGATCTGGAAGGCAGTCTCGGTGGAAGTGGCGCCGTGTTCGAGATCGATGAACAACCAATCGAATCCCGCGGTCTTCATGATGCGGGCGATCTCCACGCCGCGCACGGTGCGCACGCCCATGCCGATGGAAAGGGTTCCCTGATGGAGCTTTTCTTTTGCTACATTGATGATTCGCGGCATCGTTTGTATCCTTGGCTAAACTCGTATTCCCCGCGCGCTTGGCGCGGGGGCAAACTTCGGGGGTTTCCAAAGGGGGCGAAGTAATGTTCACGTGGCCCCCCTTTGGTCAATTGGGTCAATTTGCTCAATTTGGTCAAGGGCGGGGTTAATACCCCGCCCACGAAGTCCCCTTTATTTAAGGCGCTCATTGTAGTGCGGGCGGGAGCTCACCATGAACCAGGAAGACCTTTGCTTTACCTCGGCCACGGAACTATCGAAATTGATCCGTGCCAAGACCCTGTCCCCCGTTGAGATTGTGCAGACGGTCATCGAGCGCGCGCAATCGCTGAATCCGCGCTTGAACGCCATCTGCACGCAGACGTTCGACAGCGCCTTGGAGCAGGCCCGCCAATCAGAGGCCGCTGTGATGCGGGGAGAGCGCCTTGGGTGGCTGCATGGTATCCCCACCACCATCAAGGATCTTGCGCTGACGAAGGGTGTGCGCAGCATGGCCGGATCGTTCATTCATCGTGATCGTATCCCCGACGTCGATCATCTGCATGTCGAGCGCTTGCGTGCCGCGGGCGCCATTTCTGTCGGCAAGACTACCGTCTCCGAATTCGGGTGGTCCGGCGTGAGCAACTCTCCAGTCACCGGCGTTACGCACAATCCATGGAAGCACGGCATGAACGCGGGTGCATCGAGCGCAGGGGCGGGTGTGTGCGCGGCCGCTGGCATCGGGCCCATTCATCAAGGCTCCGATGGGGCAGGTTCGGTGCGCATGCCGGCGGCGTTTTGCGGCGTGTTCGGCATGAAGCCTTCCTTCGGTCGTGTTCCCTATCACCCGATGCCGAACAACGGACTCATTTCACACGTCGGCCCAATTACTCGTACGGTGGCCGATGGCGCGCTGATGTTGCAAGCGATGGCTGGACCTGACGATCGTGACCCTTGGAGCCTGGAAGGAACTCCCGATCACTACGTCGCCCGCTTGGACGAGGGCATCAAAGGCTTCAAGGTCGCCTATTCCCCCGACCTGGGATGCCTACGCGTGGATACGGAGGTACGCGACGCGGTGGCGCAGGCAGCGCGAGCTTTCGAAGAATTAGGCTGTTCGGTGGAAGAGGTGAACCCGCACTGGGGCGACACCACCGCGATGGAACATTGTCTGTTTGCCGGCGCCTATGCTGGTTTGGTGGGCCCCTTGCTCGACCAGTGGCAGGACCAGATGGACCCGGGGCTGGTGGCTCTCACGCGCGCTGGCTTGAAGTACAGCGTAGCCGATTATGGCCGCGCGCAGGGCGAGCGACTGCTGTTCTGGGATCGAGTGCGTACATTCTTCGAACGCTACGATCTGCTGCTCACACCGTCGTTGTCGGTGGCTGCCTTTCCTGCGAATCGCATCATCCCCGAGCATTGGGAACAGCATCCGTGGGACTGGCTGCGTTGGGCTGGATTTAGCTATCCATTCAATCTTACAGGGCAGCCCGCGGCCACCTGTCCTTGCGGTTTTACCCCGGAGGGGCTGCCGGTCGGCGTGCAAATTGTGGGGCGTAGGTTTGCCGATATGGACGTATTACGTGCGGCACGGGCCTTCGAGGAGGCGCGCCCTTGGGCATCTCGCCGTCCCCGGCTATAGACACACGGCCACCAGAGACACACCTTCACCATGGACACACCGCCTGTGTGCAAGGCGCCATAAGACACTACATTAGCGCGAGAGCGACATTCGTCTGGCTTAGTGTGTCGCCGCGTCATTGATCGCCATAGGGGACCGGAGTCGGTCGCTGCAAGCGCGCCGTTAGTGAAGAGTTTCGAATCTTACCCGTTGAGCAATCAGAAAGTTGCCTCGCGAAAAACGGCGACTAGCGGAAGTCGGGTTAGCCTTCGCCGCAACCAGACGCTTAGCCCGGTGTTGTCCCCGCGCCAGAGGAGAGGGAATGTGTGTGGGGGTGAGAAAGCCAGCTATCGCGTCGCTTTGACGTGCTGGCCGTGGCGGAGGCCAGGGTAAGGTAACAGGTGTCCACCGGCGCAATTCGAATCGGGAGATGGGTGGTGAAGAGTTCGTCGCGCCGAAAGAAATGTAGCGTGGCTGTCGAGCCGATAGGGCGATTGGAAAGGCGCTGATCGAGATTCTTCGAGCTGACTTTTAATCCATCCAATGCCACGATCACATCGCCGGGCGAAAGCCCGGCTGCTTGCGCTGCACCGCCGTCGAGTACCTGTGTGAGCTTGGCGCCGACGGGATCATCGCTGGTGCGCGCGCCCAGGACGGCTCGTGGTTTCGTCGCTGCGTTGGCGGGCACACCGCCTTTGTCCGTGGCACCGGCGGAAGTTCTGAGGTTGAGATCGATGCCCACCGTGGCGAGCAAGGCCTTGAGCGGCAATTCCGCTGTGGAACGAAGAGCGAGATCGAAGAATGCTTTCAGGCGCGTCCCGCTGAGTTCTTCCGCGATGCGTTCCACAGCGTCCTCGGGAATGCCTTTTCCGGTGAGTCCGTAACGCTGCCAGAGCGCTTGCATCACGTCGTCCAGGGATTTTCTGCCACGGGTTTTGTCGCGGATGACCAGATCCAGGCAGAGAGCGACCAGGCTGCCTTTCAGATAGTAGCTCACCAGTGCGTTGAGGGAGTTTTCGTCTTGACGGTAGTACTTGATCCACGCATCCCAACTGGCGTCCGCGACCGTTTGTATTTGACGACCCAAGGTGCGCAGATGTGTCGTGATGGCGCGTCCGAGAAGCTCTCTATAGGACCCTTGTGAGATTAATCCACAGCGCACCAGAGCGAGGTCGTCGTAGTAGGAGGTGATGCCTTCCATTGCCCACAGCAGTCCGGTGTAATTCTCGCGCTCCAAATCATAGGGAACGAAAGCGGCGGGCTTGATGCGCTTGACGTTCCAGGTATGGAAGTATTCGTGACTGCACAGACCGAGGAAGCGGCGATAGTTTTCGGTGACTTCCTTCTCGCCTGCTTGCGGAAGGTCCTCGCGTGAGCACAGCAGTGCAGTGGAAGCGCGATGCTCGAGCCCACCGTAACCATCGCCCAGCGCAGTGACAAGAAACACATAGCGCCGCATGGGGGCAGGGCGACCGAAAAATCCGATGTGCCATTCGCACAGACGCTTCAAATCCTTGCCCAAGCGGTCCACGTCCGCGCCGTGCCGCCCGGTGATTGCGACGTCGTGTGGGACGCCGCCAGCTTTGAATGTGGCCAGGGTGAATGTCCCCATCTCCACCGGGTGGTCGATGAGCTCGTCGTAGTCTTGTGCGACGTAGGTGCCGAAGTCGTAAGGTTTGGCGTTTGCGCGCGACAACGCCGTAGCCACTTGCCAGCGTCGATAGTGGGCGCCCGGCGGCGGACGGATGTCCACTTCGCAGGGATGCTTTTCCTGGCCTAGCACCCGGAGGAACACGGCGGTGCCATTGAAGAATGCGTGCGTGGTATCCAGATGTGCGCCACGTACCGATAGGTCGTGGCCGTATACCTGCGTTAGCACGCTAAGGGGTCCCTTTGCGGGTGCGCATTGCCAAGTGTGTTTGTCGATCTTGGCGATGGGTATGGGTTTGCTTCCACTGGTGGCGCGAATGCTAACGATATTCTTAGCGAACTCGCGAATCAGATAACTGCCCGGAATCCATGCCGGAAGTGCAAAGCGCTGACCCGCAGGTTCGGGATCCGTGACGGTGCAAGTGATTTCGAAGAGATGGGCTTCGGGGTGTTTAGGGGTGATCTGGTAGCGGATGGAATTGAGATTCATGTATTAATAGTTTTCTCGAGCCCCGGGCTTGCCGGCAAGGGCTTCTTTTGTCATGTTCCACGACATCGTGATGCGCGGCTTGTGGCCCTGGTAGGGATTGACGTGATGCAGGAACTCCGCCGGAAAGATCATCATGCTGCCGGGCAGGAGTTCGGGCATGAGGTGGCGTGTCATGCGGCCTTCTTGTTCCGGACAACACACGCGCATGCGCGGATCGCCGAAGCAGAATCGGCCCGCCACCGGATCATCGGGTTCTGGCGGATCTCCCGGATCGAGAAAGTACAGCACGCTGGAAACGGCGCGCGTGTGACTGTGGGGCGCGCAGTAATCGCCCTTGTGATACACGCTCGCCCAGGAATCATCTACGACAGCGTTGGTGGTTTGATGCACCAGCTTGAAGAGCGCGATGGCGCGGGCGTGAATCAGATCGGCTTGCACGCAACTCCAACGCGCGGGATGGCGTATTTTCACGCCGCACCCGGCTTTGAAAATGCTGTCGCGAAATTCCGAAGCGTGCTCCAACTGCAAGATGCGATCTCGTAAACGCTCGTGGTAGTTGTCCGTGTCCGCAAAGTCCGTAATGAGTACGGTGGGTTCCGCCAAACGTTCCACGCGCTGATTGTCCGGCCAGACCTTGATCTTGCGCGGCCCCAATTGAAATACGTCCCTGCTCAATGCATGCTCCGGGTTTTGGTGGCGATCGGACGAATTGTGCTGGGTGCCTCGCGTTAGGGCAATAGCCTCAAGAGGGTTCGGCAAACTCGGTAACGGGGGCGGTGAACTGCTCTTTGAGTGTGGCCCCATAATGTCTGACGCGCTCAGCAAGTTCCTGAGGAAGATGCAATCCACCCTCGCCGAAGCGTTCGATCAACTCGTAGGCGCGCGCCGCGGCTTTGACGACCTTCTCGTCCTGGGCCTCGGTTGCGAATCTTGCGCCGGCGTTGCATGCAATGGCCAGCAAGCGGGCGTTGAAGGTGTCCTCGCCGTATTCGAGAAGTCGAAGAGCGGCCTCGCGGTATCGGCCATCGACCAGCAGTTGCATACCCTCGGTGGCCAGTGCTTGAATGGACACGGCGGTCTCGCGCACGATGTCCGTGAGGGCGGAGCTTTGCTTCATCAGGTCGGCCATCAGCGCACTGGATTGGGACGAAACGGCGTAACGCCGCGCCAGTTGCGCCGTCCAATAGTCCAGATCCGTGTGAATATCGCGCGCGTACATCCGGTCCAGAATGGAAAGTACGTCGCAGGCCAGTTCGAAACTCAAGCGCTCGTCGATACCCAACACGGCGACTTGGCGGATCTCATTGACGGCTTGGCCGACTTGGTGTGTGAC
>JANNFC010000315.1:0-14434 GCA_031379405.1 Betaproteobacteria bacterium
CTCGCCCCACGGCGTACTACCGCCGAGAGGCGATTTAGAAGTGAGGCGCCGCATCGATGAATTGCACCTGAGATATCCCTTCGCAGGCAGCCGTATGCCGCGCGATTGACTGCGTCGTGAAGGCTGAAAAAAAGGGGTCAAAAAAAAGAAAAAAAGGGGTCAGGTCTATACTTACTACTACTAAGTATAGACCTGACCCCTTTCCTTCTCGTCAGCTTGTTGATCCGCTCGACCATCCGCTTGTCTTGCTTTTGCCAGTAGAGGTAGTCTTCCCTTGCTTCATCAGCGAAGACGAGCTTCACTTGGCCAACTTTCGCTCAACGCCTTTGCCAGCATTCAGTTGGCCGGCGGCAGCCAGCAGGCGCTTCGCGTTGGTTGGGTTCCTCAGCAGGTACGCCGTCTCCTCAAGCGCCTTGAAATCTTCCAGAGAGAGCATCACCACAGACTGTTCTCCGTTCCTTCCATGGAGCGGATCTCTTCCGGCCTACGGCCTCCGTCGGCCGCTCATGTCAAACGTTAGGCCGTCTTTTCATCCGAGGAAAACAGATTGCCGCTTCTGACGATGTCCGCCGAATGGTGTTCAAATTTGCCTCCCGCGGTAAGATTTCTCACGGGAATGTGTATCGAAGCCTACGGCCACACGTTATTGATTGGTCATAGTGGGATCTTTTCGCTAAACCCACATCTTTCCGTAAATCATTCCTTTGATCCAATCAAAGACCTCGTTGCAATAGGACCCGTACTTCGGCAATCCCCATTTATCTTCGTTCCGGCAAGTTCCCCGCACAAGCGTAACTGCTCGGGCAATTGCTGCTGGGTCAAACCCATCTCTTAGTGCAGGTGCGTGATGCGCCCCCCAGTTCCACGAAGTAGGGTTTGTCGATGAGAGCCATGTGATCGAAATAAAGGGGACTTCCCCGAAGCTTGCCCCGCGCCAAACGCGCGGGGAGTACGAGTTTTAAACAACGCCACGAGGCGCTGGCCCGCTACTTTCCCCTAGCCTCAGGTTCCCTTTCGCCAACCGGCGCGATCGCGCTGTCCGCAGGAATTTCGGATACCTCCGAGTTGGTTTGCGCCTCGTCTTCGGACACTGGCTCCTTGGGTTCCCTGCGCAATTGGCTAAACAGGTGCGGACCGGGCTTGGGTATGACTGCATCGACAGCCCGATCGATCTGGTCCAGGCTCGGGTTGCCATCGCCCAGAATCTCCAGCGCGGATTCCAACTCGCTCTCGGTCACGTCCGGCTTCCAAGCCAGCACTGTGGAAGCGGAGTGACAGTTGATGTAGCAGGTCGAGCCCTTTACCTCCCAGCGCAGTCCCGCGCCGTAGAGCACAGCGTAGGCGGTTTTAGCCTCGTTCTCGCTCAGGCCTTCCGTAAGGAGGGCGGCGTAGTACATGCGGCGCGCATCCTTCCAATGCTCAGTAAGCTGCTTTGAGTAGTAATCGTGCAGCACGCCCGCGCGACGATGTTCGCCGACGAAAGGCAGCCCTACCATCTGTTCGAACAAGGGGGTGAAGGATGCGCCATCCAGCTCAGTCCCCTGGCGCGCAGTCCATTGTTTCCCGCTGGCGTCCTTGAATGCGAAATCGCTGAGCAGTTTGATCTTGTGGCGGTTGAACACATCGCTGTCATCCCACTCAACCACGACCTTCCCGAGAAACGTTGCCACCTCCGCGGGCATTACCCTGGCCACACCCACCCCCAACGCCAATACTGATAGTGCGATCCCAACTCGTCTAGCCAGACTTGAGTGTCTCACCGGTACACATCTCCGAGTTTTGATTGGCACGCATTCTGACTCCTACAGCCCCTTCGCCACAAGCGCCGAACGAACGTGAAGGGGGCGGTGTCGTTGGCCGAAGTCGCAGGGCAGGATCCTCTATAGTTCGCACTTTTCCAATCACAACAAATCCCGCCCCCATGGACGAACGCGCCCTTCAACGTGTCACCTTGCTGGTAGTGGCGATGGCATCCTTCGCCACGCCCTTGATGCTGTCCTCGCCCAATGTGTCGGTTCCTGCTATCGCGCGAGACTTGGGCGCGGACGCCGTCGCCGTGGGCTGGGTTTCGACTGCGTACTTGCTGGCGAGCGCGGTATTTCTTCTGCCCTTCGGCAAATTCGCGGATAGGTACGGGCGCAAGCGCGTATTCTTCGCCGGACTGTCGATCAATGCGCTAAGTTCCCTGGTGTGCGCCCTCGCACCGAATTTTGCGGCGCTGGTGGCGGGGCGACTGGTTCAAGGGTTAGGCGCCGGAATGATCTACGCCACCGCCATGGTGTTGCTGTCATCCGTGTTTCCCAAGGAGAGGCGCGGCGCTGTCATCGGCATCACCACCTCGGCGGTGTATTTTGGATTGACGGCCGGACCTCTCCTCGGCGGTTGGGTTACCCATCAGTTCGGTTGGAGGATGGTTTTCGTGATGCCGGTACCGCTGCTGGCGGCAGCGCTCCTCTTAGGTGTAACGCAGTTGAAAGGAGAGTGGAAAGGAGCGCAGAACGAGGGCTTCGACGTTCCCGGCACGCTGATCTACGCCACTGCCATTGTCGCACTGATGTTCGGGGTGTCGAAACTGCCTTCAACGCTCGGGTTACTGGGCGTTGTCGCCGGGGCCGTCGGATTGGTCGCATTCTTCCGCGTCGAACGACGAGCCAAGCATCCGGTATTCGATGTGACCTTGTTCTTCACCAATCGTGTGTTCACGTTCTCCTGTCTGGCCTCCCTGTCGATGTACGCAGCTACCTTTGCCAATACTTTTCTGATGAGTTTGTACCTGCAGAACTTGAAGGGAATGAATGCCCAGTCCGCAGGGCTCATTATGATCTCTCAGCCCATCATGCAGGCGCTATTGTCCCCGTTGGCGGGCAAGTTGTCCGATCGCATTGAACCTCGAGTCCTGGCCTCGACCGGCATGGGACTGTGCGCCTTGGGGCTGCTGTTGTTGGCCAATGCAGGGCGCGATGCGTCGATCGCTTATTTGGTCATCAACCTTATTGTCGTGGGCACCGGCTTCGCGCTGTTTTCCTCACCCAACATGAATGCCATCATGGGTTCCGTGGAACCGCGCCTGTACGGCACCGCCGGCGGTTCCGCCGCTACGGTGCGTGTGTTAGGCCAGATGCTGAGCATGGGCGTCATCACCTTGGTAACAGCATTGGTCATGGGTCGCCTGCCCATCGAACCCGCGCACTTCGACCTCCTGGCGCAGACAATCCGAGTAAGCTTCTTCGTTGCGGCTGCACTGTGCGTTGCCGGGATCGCGCTTTCTATGGCGCGAGGGCAGGTGCGGCGCTAAGCTCTGGAACGTGACTACTATGGCTTCACCCTTTCATATTCGGGATATCGACCACATCGTGCTGCGCGTGTCCGATCTGGAGCGCATGATTGCGTTCTACTGCGAAGTCATGGGTTGCACGCTCGAATGGCGGCGGCCCGATATCGGGTTGGTGCATTTGCGGGCGGGCAATGCGATGATCGATCTGGTACCCGTGGGGGGTGAGTTAGGCAAGAAAGGCGGAGCAGCGCCCGGTAAAGAGGCGCGCAATATGGATCACGTTTGCTTGCGTGTGCAGCCCTTCAATGTCGATAACATCCTTGCGCATTTGAGCGCGCATCGCGTTCGAATCGGTGAGATTCGCCCACGCTTCGGCGCCCAGGGCGAGAGTACCTCGATTTACGCTTACGATCCCGAGGACAACATGGTGGAGTTGAAGGAAGCCCTGCTCAGCCCTGCAGAAAATCGAAGTCGCACCCTTGATCCGCCTGCGTGATGTGTTGCGCGTAGAGCCTGGCGTAGCCGCGTGATGGCATCGCGCGCTGTTTGAAGTGTTGCCTGCGCGGCGCCATCACATCCTCGGAGACTATCAGATCGAGGCGGCGTTGCTTGACACTGAGTCGGATGCGATCTCCGCTTTCCACGAAAGCTAACGGACCACCACTGGCCGCATCAGGCGTAATGTGTAATACGACGGTGCCGAATGCGGTGCCGCTCATGCGAGCGTCGGACATGCGCACCATGTCCTTTACGCCCGCTTGCGCCAGTTTCTTTGGAATGGGAATGTAGCCGGCCTCCGGCATGCCGCTCGCACTTGTCGGTCCGGCATTTTTGAGCACCAGAAAATCATCCTTGGTGACATCAAGCGCGGGATCGTCGATGCGATCGGCGAGATCCTCCAACGATTGGAATACCACGGCCCTCGCCTCGCGTTCGAACAAGCTTGCGTCGGCAGCGGAACGCTTCAGGATGGCGCCCTTGGGTGCGAGGCTGCCGAATAGCGCGACCAACCCTCCCATCGCCTGAAAGGGCTCGCTGCGAGGGCGCACGACGTTGCGATCGACATAGCTTGGCGCGCACGCCAGTCGCGCGCCCAAGGTATCGCCGCTGACATTCAGGCAGTCCAGATGCAGCATCTCACGCAACTCCCAAAGCACCGCTTTCAGCCCGCCGGCGGCATGTAAATCCTGCATGTAGTGCTGGCCCGTGGGTTTCAAGTCCACCAACACCGGCGTTTCATCGGAGAGTTGATTCAACCGATGCAGCGAGATCTCCACACCTGCCCGTCCCGCAATGGCGGTGAGATGAACGATGGCATTGGTGGAGCCGCCTATGGCCAACAACACGCGCAGTGCGTTCTCCACGGATTTCGCCGTGATGATTTGACTGGGCTTCAATCCATTGCCCGCCATGCGCACGGCCAATTCGCCACTTGCCTCGGCCGCGCGAATGCGATCGGAGTGCACGGCGGGTATGGTGGCGCTATCCGCAAGCGCCATCCCCAGGGCTTCCGCGATGCATGCCATCGTGCTCGCGGTTCCCATCACCGCGCAAGTGCCGGCGGTGGTGGCGAGGTTGCCCTCGATCTCGTGAATGCCGGCATCGTCCACTTCGCCCGCTCGGTATTTCGCCCAGAAGCGTCGGCAATCCGTGCAGGCACCCAGGCGCTCGCCGCGAAAGGGTAGCGCCAACATCGGACCGGTTACCAATTGCACGGCAGGAACATCGGCGGAGGCCGCTCCCATTAACAGGGCCGGGACCGTCTTGTCGCACCCGCCCACCAACACCACGCTATCCATCGGCTGCGCCCGGATCATCTCCTCCACGTCCATGGACATGAGGTTGCGATACATGAGGCTGGTGGGACTGAGAAACACTTCCCCCAGGGAGATAGTAGGAAATTCCAGGGGAAGTCCGCCGGCTTTGAGAACCCCGCGCTTGACCGCCTGAATCAGTTCGGGAACGTTGCGATGGCAGTTATTGAAATCGCTGGCGGTCTGCGTGATGCCGACTACCGGCCGATCGAGAAGGTCGAGCGAGTAACCCATGGAGCGTGCAAATGACCGGCGCAGATAGAGGGCGAAGTCGCGATCGCCGTAGTGGGTAAGGTTGCGGCGTAAACCTTTGGGATCGTCTTTGGACATCGGCGTGGCGGCGAAGAGTTCGATTGCGCCGAGTTTGCAGGGGCTGGATTAGAAATACAAGGGCACGGCTAGTGACGTAGCCAGTTAATCTCCCGAGCCGTCTTGTCCCCGATCACCACCTGCGCCAGGCTATCGGGGATGACGGCGGCGCGATCCGTATGAGGAATGCGTCCGCCCATGATTTCCGCCACTTTCTGGGGGAGCAACGGCTGCAGGTGCGGATCGGCGAAACCGTCGGGGAAGTACGGATGGTTGGTGCGGGGATCATATTTGTCCGAAGCGCCCACGGTGTGCAGCACTTCGTGGGCGATGATCACATTGTTCTGATCCGTCTGCTGGGGGTCGGCGAAGGCCTGCACCAATCCGATCAAGCCCTTCTGCAATCCCACGGAATGCGCCACGAATTCTTCTGCAAAGGGGTCATGAAACGCCACGAACATCCGCACCTGCGGTGTGACACCCTCGATATCGTCATGCAACCATGCCCACAAGCGAAACTGCAAGCTCCAATACATGGCCTCGAAGGGATTCCCGCTTCTGGGCGCAGGCGGGGGAATGGCATCGATTTCCTTGGCCAAATGCACGATCACCGGTTGGCTTACCCCGATTCCGTAGCGCTGCGCCTCGCGCTGCAGAAATTCAGCGACGGGCGCAAAGGTCTCGCGGTTCAGGGTTCGGATGTAGGCAGCGGAGCGGACGGAACCATCGGCGTTAATGGGGTAGACGACCATTTGCAGCGGTTTTTCCCAGGCGGTGGTCTGAGCGCGCGTGACCCAGGAGCCGATGGCGACATAGGCCAGAATTAACAGCAGGACGGTAATACGGATAGTGCGAAACATCGCGCGGTCCCCGGAGTTCTTGTCGTGTTCGCATGCGTTTTACATACCCGCGCCAGCGCCGTCTACAAACGTTCAATGATTGTTGCCGTGGCCTGGCCATGGCCGATGCACATTACTTGCAAGCCGAACTGTCCGTCCACCGCATCCAGACCCGAGAGCATTTTCGACAACAGCCCGCCTCCGGTGGCGCCCAAGGGGTGGCCGTGAGCGATGGCGCCACCCCAGGGGTTGACCTTGTCCATGTCCGGTCCGAACTCTTTCGCCCAGCTCAGGACCACGGTCGCAAAGGCCTCGTTGATCTCGAACCAATCTATGTCCTTGATAGTGAGTCCGGCGCGCTTGAGGGCTATCTGCGTGGCAGGAATCACGCCGGTCAGTTGCAGAGTAGGGTCGGAGCCAACCACCACACGCGCACGGAACTTGGCTCTGGGTTTGAGGCCGTCGGCTTTCGCGACCTCGGCATTCGCGATCAGGACGGCGCAAGCACCATCGGATATCTGGCTCGAGTTCGCCGCCGTGACCACGCCTTTGCCCTGCAGCCGAAAGGCGGGCTTCAGGTTGGCCATTTTCTGTTCATCGAGCACGCCGCGCACGCCGTCGTCGTGCGCGAGTGTGATCTTTTGTGCATCGGGACCCACACCTTCAACCGGCAGGATCTCTTTATTCGAGGCGCACAGTTGCGCACGATAGGCCCGGCGATGACTCTCTTTGGAAAACTCGTCCACATCCGAGCGTGAAATGCCCCACTTCTCCGCCACCCGCTCGGCGCTTTCGCCTTGATGAATCAATTCATGCTGCTTGAACAGTTCGGGATTCAGTCCCTCGAATCCGGCTGCGCCTTCGCGTCCCAAGGTGATGTCGAGAAACATGGGGGTGCGCGTCATGCTTTCCACGCCCGAACCGATGGCGTAGTTCATGTCGCCCGCCGCCACCGCTTGCGCGGCGAAATGCACCGCCTGCTGGCTCGAACCGCACATGCGATTGAGCGACACGCCGGCGATGTGCGTCGGAAAACCAGCGAGCAATACACCGAGCCGGGCGGGATTGGCGCCTTGCTCTCCGCACAAGGTGACGGTGCCGTCGATCACGTCCTCAATTTTGGCTGGATCAATCCCGATGCGCTGCACCAACCCCTTCAAGGTATGGGCAAGCAAGCTATCCGGTCGAATTTCGCGCAAGGCACCACCGCGGCGCGCGAAAGGTGTGCGTACGGCATCGATGATGACGGCTTCAGGCATGGCGGTCTCCGAAAACAATGATATGAGGCGGCGCGTTGGGCAGCCGGTGCGAAGCTACCACTTCCAATCGCGATAGTCCTCGCGCAGTTTGGTCTTTAGGAACTTTCCGGTGGATGTCTTGGGCAAGCAATCGACAAACACATAGCCGTCGGGTAGCGCCCACTTGGCGAAGTGTCCGGACACATGCGTCTTGATTTCCTCCTGCGTCGCCGCCGCGCCGGGCTTCAATACGATGACTGCCAGAGGGCGCTCGGACCATTTCGGATGCGGCACCGCGATCACCGCGGCTTCCTGCACGGCGGGGTGCCCCATGATGGCGTTTTCCAAATCCACCGAGCTGATCCACTCGCCGCCGGATTTGATGAGATCCTTCGTGCGATCGGTAATCTTGACCACGCCAACAGGATCGATCGAAGCCACATCGCCCGTGCGCAACCAGCCATCGGCGGCGAAGCTGTCGGCGGACTCAGGCACATTGAAATAACTGCCGGTTATCCAGGGCCCGCGTACCTGGATTTCCCCTACGCTGGTGCCGTCCCATGCGCATTCGCCATCATCGCCCATGGTGCGGATGTCCACGAGAGGAATGGGATAACCCTGCTTGGCCAGCGTGGCGAAACGCTCTTCATCGCTCAGGTGATCTTGCAGTGCGGTTATTTTTGAAAGCGTTGCCAGCGGCGAGGTCTCGGTCATACCCCACCCTTGCATGACGTCGATTCCCAATTTGGCATAGGCGCGAATCATCGCTTCCGGTACGGCCGCGCCGCCTACGGTCAAGCGCAGCTTGGGATTCAGATGCCACTTGCCGCGGTTTTGCTCCAGCAATTGCACCATCGGCAACCAGATGGAAGGCACGCCGCAGGCGATGGTGACCTTTTCCGATTCCATCAGCGGCAGCAAATCGGCGGGATGCAAATGCTGCCCGGGGAAGACCATCTTCACGCCGAGCATGGCGGCTGTGTACGGCACACCCCATGCGTTGGCGTGAAACATCGGCACCACTGGCAGTATCACGTCGCGACCGGATATTCCGATTGCATCGGGCATGGCCTGCCCCATGGAGTGCAACACCTGCGAGCGATGCGAATAGACCACGCCCTTAGGCTTGCCGGTGGTCCCGGAGGTGTAGCACATGGCGCAGGCTTCGTTCTCATCCATCGCCGGATAATCGAAATCGCCCGTCGCCGTCTGCAAGAATGCCTCGTAATCGTCCATCCCTTGCGGTACACCCTTGTCGGTGAGCGCAACCACGATGACTCGTTCCAGATTCACTTTGCCGCGCCACTGCTCGAACAACGGCAGCAGCACGTCGTCCACGATGAGAAAGCGATCCGAGGCATGATTGGCGATGAAGGCAATGTCCTCGGCGGCGAGGCGCAAATTCAGTGTGTGCAGCACGCCCCCCGCCGCGATAACACCAAAATAACTTTCGTAATGCGCGTAGTGATTCCACATGAAGGTGGCCACTCGGTCGCCTTTCTTCAGACCCGCGCGCTGTAGCGCCTCGGCCAGTGCTCGCGCTCTCCGGTAGAAGTCCTTGTACTTGTACCGATGCAAGGACTTGTCCGGCATGCGCGACACGATCTCCTGCTCGCCGAATAACTTTCCTGCGCGCTCTAGAAAGTGATTTACGCTCAGCGGCACCGACATCATGGTGGACAGCATACTGTTCTCCTACTACGCTAGCCCGGCAACCGACTGAACCGAATGCTGCCTTTTTCAATTCCTTCTTGAATAACGCTGATGCCCCCAGCAGCGATCATCCACTCCAAGCGGTGATCGCGATACTGGCGCCTGATCTGTCCGTTCGCCAGCATGCCGGCCACATCGGGAAAGTTGGCGATGACTTGTTTCATCTGCTCGACGGCTTTGGCGACGCTAGGACGCGCGCTGGTGCGTTCCAACCACGCCGCAAGCGCGGACCCGGCGGGAGGCGCGTGACCCGAAACCGCGGAGCGCGCGACGTAGGGTGCGCACGCGACATCACCCCATCCGAAATTGTCGCCGTTGAACCAGGGCCTAGCGCCAAGCTGCCGTTCGAGCCAACCCTGCAGTTGCGTAACGCTTGCTCGCGAGTACGCCACCAGCTTATCGGCCAGCGGACCGCTTGCGCGCCTGAATCGCAGCACCTCTCCCAGTCCCCAGTTGTTGGGCTCGTACAGCGAATCCATCACGTCCTCGATCATGCGCACGCGCGCGCGTTCGGCGGGGGCTTTCGGCAACAACGCCGGATCGGGCCACTTGTCCTCGAGATACTCCATGATGATGGTGGAGTCGAAAACCTTGGTGTCGCCATCGATCAAGGCGGGGATCTCCGCGCGCGGACTGGCTTGCACAAAAGCACCTTCGGTCTTGCCGTCCATCATGCCGACGGGCACGATGGCTTCGAATTCGATGCCTTTTTCCGCCAACGCGATCTTCACCTTCATGGCATAGGAAGACAGCGGATGTTCGTAAAGTGTGATCATGAAAGTGATTACTCCGTAGTGAGGACGACTTTGCCGCTGACGCGCTTTTGCAGCATTTCATTGAGCGCTTCGGTCACACGCTCCAACGGATAGGTGGCATGAATATGGGGCTTGACCTTGCCCGCCAGAAACAGCTGCATCAATTCTTCATTGTTGCGGCGATTGCGCGGCGCTTCCTGGCGCGTGAAGGCACCCCAGAACACGCCGACGATGGAACATCCCTTGAGTAGGGCAAGATTGAGTGGAATCTTCGGAATGTCGCCGGCGGCGAAGCCCACCACCAGAAACCGGCCGTTCCACGCCATGTCTCGAATCGCGAGTTCCGAATACGGCCCACCCACCGGGTCATACACCACATCGACACCGCGCCCGCCCGTGATGGCTTTTACGCGTGCGCGCAGATCTTCGGTGGCATAGTTGATGGTCTCGTGCGCACCCGCTTGCCTGCACACCGCGAGCTTGGCGTCACTGGATGCCGCCGCGATCACGCGCGCACCCATGGCCTTGCCCAATTGCACAGCGGCGAAACCTACACCGCCAGACGCACCGAGCACGAGCAAGGTTTCGCCCGATTGCAGCTGCGCACGATCCTTCAGAGCGTGATAGGACGTGCCATAGGTCAGCACAAACGCCGATGCGGAGGCGAAGTCCATGGCGTCGGGCATGGGAATGATGCGATCGGCGTCCGCCACCATCTCCTGAGCGAAGCCGCCCCAAGTAGCCGCGGCAATCACGCGATCGCCGACCTTGACGCCGTCGACGCCCTCCCCCAATTCTTTCACCACACCGGCCACCTCGCCACCGGGCGAGAACGGCAATTCGGGCTTGAACTGATACTTGCCTTGAATGATGAGCACGTCAGGGAAATTCACGCCCGCCGCTTTCACGCTCACCACCACCTGACCCTTGGCGGGCTTCAGTGATGCGATGTTTTCCACCACTAATTTTTCGGGCAGACCCAACTCTTTGCAAAGAACAGCTTTCACGGCGATTTAACCTCTCTCAATTCAACCTCCCGCAATTCAACCTTTCAATATCTTCTCGACCTGCCGCCAACCTGCCTCGCCCATGGGGCGCGCGCGCTTGCCTTGCTCGACAGCGTGCTCACTGGAAGCGGTACCGTCGACCACCCGCCCCATGATGCCCTGAAGAATGGCCGCCAGGCGGAACATGTTATAGGCCATGTAGAAGTCCCAGTTCGCGATAGCGCCCCGCCCGCTGCGACGGCAATAGGCTTCGACGTATTCTTCTTCCGTTGGAATGCCCAGAGACTTGAGATCGAGTCCGGCGATACCGCGAAACTCACCGGGCTTCAGGCGCCAGTACATGCAGTGGTAAGCGAAATCCGCCAGCGGATGGCCCAAAGTTGACAACTCCCAATCCAGTACCGCCAGCATGCGCGGCTCGCTGGGATGGAAGATGGTGTTGTCGATGCGATAGTCACCGTGCACGATGGTGGTCTCCTCGCCCGCCGGAATATTCTGTGGCAACCATTGCATCAGGTTTTCCATGGCCTCGATGCGCTCGGTTTCCGAGGCACGGTATTGCTTGGTCCAGCGCCCGATCTGACGCTCGATGTAGTTGCTCGGTTTGCCGTACTCGGCGAGACCTACCTTGGCGTAGTCCACCTGATGCAGCGCGGCCATGACGCGATTGAGTTCGTTGTATACGGCGGCGCGCTCGGCCGGATTAGATCCGGGCATAGCGCCATCCCAGATGACGCGACCTTCCACGTAACTCATGATGTAGAAGGCGGTGCCGATCACGCTGTCGTCCTGGCATAGGCAATAGGTCTTCGCCACTGGGACAGGTGTCCCATTTAAGGCGGAGATCACCTTAAATTCCCGGTCTACGGCGTGCGCCGAGGGCAACAGCTTGCCCGGCGGCTTGCGACGCAGCACGTAGCGCTCATTGGCCGAGCGCAACAAAAAAGTGGGGTTGGATTGGCCGCCCTTGAACTGCTCGACGCTGAGCGGCCCGCGAAAGCCCTCTACATGGGATTGCAGGTAGCGCTCGAGGCTCTCGATGTCGAAGCGGTGCCGCTCTTGCACCTCGGTGGTTCCGATAAATTGGTCATGCATAGCGTGGTTCGTTTTTGAACAGAAGCGCGCGGAGATTACCATTAGAATCGATTCCCCTACCTCACGCTTGGCCACCCCCTGTGAACATCTTCGAGAATAAAGTTGCAGTCATCACTGGCGCCGCCAGCGGCTTAGGATTGGCCATGGCGCGGCGCTTCGCCAAGCAAGGCATGAAGTTGGTACTGGCCGACATCGAAGACACGCCGCTGCAGAAGGTGGTGGGGGAGTTTGTGTGGGATGGCACGCCCACCATCGGCGTCACGACCGATGTTTCGAAGGCCGTCGAAGTCGAGGCATTGGCCGCACGCGCATTCGGCGCCTACGGCGCAGTCCACGTGCTATGCAACAACGCCGGCGTCGCTCCCGGGGGCTTGGTATGGGAAAGCACGGTGGCGGACTGGGAGTGGTGTTTGGGCGTGAACGTCTGGGGAGTGATTCATGGCCTGCGCAGCTTCGTACCGCGCATGCTGGCGCAAGGCGATGCCGGGCATATCGTCAATACTGCCTCCGTGGCCGGGCTGCTCTCGCCTCCCGGGATGGGCATCTACTGCGTCTCGAAGCATGCGGTAGTGACCCTGAGTGAGTGTCTGTATCAAGATTTGCAGGGCAAGGATGCGCCCATCGGCGTGTCCGTACTATGTCCCGCTTACGTGCCCACGGGCATTTCCGACTCGGAGCGCAATCGGCCCGAGAATCTGAAGAATCCGCCGCGCCAGAGTTCAGCCGATGAAGTCGCGCACAAGGAAAAACTGCGACATGCCGTGCAATCGGGACGCATCTCGGCCGATCAAGTGGCCGAGATGGTATTCGAAGCCGTGCGCGATGATCGCTTCTACATTTTGACGCACGAGAAGATAAAGGGCGCCATCGAAGTGCGCATGCAGGACATTCTCGCGACGCGCCATCCCACCGATACGTTCAAGCCGCGGAAGGCTTCGTAGACATTCCGATGGCGTCGCTCACGCGTTGCAGCTGGTGCGGGGAAGATCCGCTGTACGTGCGCTATCACGACGAGGAATGGGGAGTGCCGGTACACGACGAGCGCGCGCTGTTCGAATTCCTGATCCTCGAAGGGGCACAAGCCGGTCTGTCTTGGATCACGGTACTGCGCAAACGCCATCACTATCGCGAAGCCTTGGACGAATTCGATCCTGCGCGCATCGCGCGTTACACCGACTGTAAACTCGAGACACTACTGGTCAATCCCGGTCTCATCCGCAATCGCCTCAAAATCGCCTCCACTCGTACCAATGCCCGAGCCTTTCTTGCGGTGCAAGATTCGCACGGAAGTTTTGATCGGTACGTGTGGCAGTTCGTGGATGGAAAACCACGACGCAACGCTTGGCCTAGCATGAGCGTGGTGCCGGCGAAGACGACGGAATCCGATGTGCTGTCCAAGGACCTGGCCAAACGTGGCTTCAAGTTCGTGGGTTCCACCATCATGTACGCCTATATGCAGGCCGTGGGTATGGTGAACGATCACACGACGAATTGCTTTCGCCACGCCAGATGTTCCAAACTTTCACGCGCAACACCCGTAGGCTGACACCGTGACCAAACACGAAACTATCGATTTCAAGGGCCTGCCCGCCGTGCGCCTGGTCGCCCCCGACGGCGCCTGCGCTATGGTCACGTTGCACGGGGCGCATATCGTTTCGTGGACCACCAACGATGGCTATGAACGGTTGTACTTGAGCGAGCGCTCTGCGTTTGCGCCGGGCCAGGCGATTCGAGGTGGGATACCGCTGATCTTTCCTCAGTTCTCCACCTATGGCGAGCTGCCACGCCACGGCTTTGCCCGCACTGCGCTGTGGCAACTTGATCAGGTGCATAACAGCGGCGAATTCACCGGAGCCACCCTTTCGCTCTCCGATTCGCCAGAGAGCCGCCAAATCTGGCCCTTTGCCTTTCGCGCCGAGCTGACGCTTTCCGTCGCGCGTAACCGGCTAGACGTGGAGTTCAGTGTGGAGAATCGGGGTGATGCAGCGTTCTCCTTCACCGGCGCACTGCACACCTATTTGCGCGTCGAGCATATCGAAACAACGCAGCTGATGGGGTTGCAAGGCTGTACCTACCGCGACCAAACCTCGGCTAACATTGAACGCGTGGAGAGCGAATCAGCCCTCGAGTTTTCCGAGGAAATCGATCGCATCTACTTTACGGCGCCGCGAGACGTGATGCTGCGGGAACCCAATCGCAGCGTGAACATCTTCACCATCAATTTTCCGGATCTGGTGATTTGGAATCCGTGGGTGGAGAAGTGCGCGCAAATCACGGATATGCCCCCGGATGGGTTCAAACGCATGCTAAGTGTCGAGGCAGCTGCAGTGCAGAGGCCGATATCCGTCAAACCTGGGGCGCAGTGGTGGGGGAGGCAATCCCTGGTCGCT
>JANNFC010000323.1:0-2999 GCA_031379405.1 Betaproteobacteria bacterium
AGTACGTGCATCAAGTCCAGATGATTGTCGGAAGGCGACGTGGGATTATCGAAGGCGAGAAAATCCACGCGCTGGCCGGATGCGGTCAGAAACGACGCACGCAGGCCAAGGAAGTCCGGATTGGATTCGATATGGGGCGTACCCAGGCCGGTGGAAATCCGGCCGATGCCGATATGCTCGATGCCGGGGACTCAAGCTTCCCCTGGTCACTCAAGGATGGGAACTTCGACGGCAACTCCCCTGTGGCATCATCGCAAGTCACGTTCAGATCATGCTGCCAGTCTTCTGGTGGTCTAGTTTCGCGTTGTTTGAATTCTGAATTCGGAATGCTAATATACGCACTTCAGCTCAATGCACTTCCAAGTTGGGACCATCGCCCCGTCGCCTCGCATGCGCACCCTGACACCGCAACCCACTCTGGTCGACCAGGTTTACGAATCGATCCTCGCAGAAATTTCCGAGGGCAAATTCGGACCGGATAGCCGGATTATTCAAGAGGAGCTGGCCGAGTCTCTCGGCGTTTCGCGCCAACCGGTACAACAGGCATTGCTGCTGTTGCGAAGTCATGGGCTACTGCGCGACGCACCTGGGCGAGGCTTGATGGTCGCGCCGCTTGATCCGGACTATGTGCGCGATTTGTTTGAAGTACGCGGCGTGCTCGATGGTCTTGCCAGCGCGAAGGTGGCGCAGGTGGCGGCCGATGTCGCCAAGAAGGAAGGTCCTGCCTATATCACGCGTGGACGCGCGGCCGTGAAGAGCCGCTCCATCGCGCAGATGACGGCGGCGGACATGGACTTCCATTTCTTTCTCTACAACCTGTCTGGCAACCCCTTCATCGGAGAGATCTGCACGCCGCACTGGAGTTACTTGCGCCGGGTCATGGGCGAGGTGCTGGTGCGCGGACAAACGCCGGACGATATCTGGAACCAGCACGAAGCCATATTGGAAGCCGTCAAGGGCGGCGATGCCGCCAAGGCTGAACGTTTTGCCAGGCATCACATCTCGCATGCATCAGAGGTTTTGACGGGCCGCTTGGAAAAGCGTCTCACCGAACCGCAACTGAAGCGGACCCCCAGCAGGACGAGCCGCGCCTCGCGCGCGCGGGCTTAATCGAATCAGGAAAAGTTTATGGATCCCTTAGCACTTGGCACGTTGTATCGATCTCTGGAACGCACGGTGGCGAAGTTTGGCGACCGGCCTGCCTATGCGGTGCCGCCGATGCCAGGCCGCGCCTATTATCCCGAAGGCAAAGAGTTCACGTGGAACGAAACCTTCGCCGCGGTACAGGCGCGCATCAGTTACTACCGTCAGGCGGGTTACGGACCGGGACATCGGGTGGCGATTCTGTTCGAACAGCGTCCGGAATTCGTCTTTCACCACTTCGCGCTGAATGCGCTGGGGTGCAGTACCGTGACGGTGAACCCTGACTATCGACACGATGAACTGGTATATCTGCTGGAACATTCGGAAGTCTGTGTCGCGCTTGCCGTCGAGGAACGACTCGCGGATTTGCAGGCGGCCGCGCGCGCATTGCCCAGGCCTCTTCCAGTTTTGCGGTTCGACGACTTGGCGAGTGCGCTGCCGAAGCCTCCCTTTCCCGCTCGTGACGAGCAACCCGATGGCAGTACGGAAGCAGGGCTGCTTTACACCTCCGGCACCACCGGCAGACCCAAGGGTTGCGTACTGACGAACGAGTACTTCCACTATTGGGGAGCTTGGTTCCTCTCGCGCGGTCATCGCCTGGCGCTCAAGGATGGCGAGGAGCGTTTGTACAATCCGCTGCCCTTGCATCACGCAAATTGTCTATCCATCTCGCTTCCGGCCATGCTGTTGGCGGGTGGCTGCTTGGTTTTCCCGGACCGCTTTCACGCGAGCACGTTCTGGGACGACATCGTCAACTGTCGTGTGACCGCGCTGCAGTTTCAAGGCGTGATCCCCGCCATACTGCTCAAGCTCCCCGAGGTGGCGCAAGAGCGCGCGCACCAGGTGAAGTTCGCGCTGTGCGCCGGCTGCGAACCCAGCCTGCACGAGAAATTCGAACAGCGTTACGGCTTTCCGCTGGTGGAGATGTGGGCAATGACCGAGACCGGTCGCATGACCACGGATCACATCGAGCCGCGACTCATACATACCCGCGCCCTTGGGCGCTCTTGCGAGGGCACGGAGTTGCGCGCGGTGGACGCGAATGGCAACGACGTGCCGGTCGGCCATCTTGGTGAACTGGTCGTTCGTCACAGTGCGCAAACGCCACGTAAGGGCTTCTTTTCCGGTTACCTGAAGGATCCCGAGGCCACCAAGCAGGCTTGGCGCGGCGGTTGGTTTCACACCGGCGATATGGTCTCGCGCGACGACAGCGGTATGTTTTTTTTCATGGATCGCAGCAAGAACATCATTCGCCGCGCGGGGGAGAATATCGCCGCCGCGGAGATCGAGGAGCGCATCACCTCGCACGACAAGGTGCGGCAGGTAGCTGTGCTTGCGGTACCCGATGAATTGCGCGAGGAAGAAGTGATGGCGCTCGTCATCCCTAAGTCATCGGAACACGCCAACGAAAAGCTGGCGCGTGAGCTATTCGATTATTGTTGCGAGCGCCTTGCCTACTTCAAGGCGCCGGGGTATGTATTGTTCGTGGATAGCTTGCCTACCACCAGCTCTCAGAAAATCCAGAAGGTGAATATTTTCCCGGCCGGCGTCGATCCTCGGAAGCAACCTGGAGTGATCGATCTGCGCGCATTGAAAAAGAAAACGCGGAACGCAAACCAGACGCGCGCATAACGGAAGTCTGGCGAGCCTGCATTTCTCGTCAGGACGCGAGATGAGATCAATCGAGATTCCGGTGCACGTCCAAATCTCCCCCTGCTTACAGGCTGCGCGCCATTTCTATCCCATCGCAAACTTAACGACGGCCTTCTCGTCCCACTCAATGCCATGACCAGGTTTGTCAGGCACGATGAGGTGACCGTCCTTGAGTTGGAAAGGTTCCGTCAAAATCGGGTCCG
>JANNFC010000361.1:0-10038 GCA_031379405.1 Betaproteobacteria bacterium
GCACGGGGCCGCCCTCCTCGGGCCACACCGTGGGCGGTTCATCGGCGCTGTCCACCTGCTCCTTGAGGGGCGCGGCGGAATAGGCGGTGGGCAAACCCTGCACCATGCCTCCATGCTCGGGGGCGAAGGCGTAGCGCACGCCGTGCACCAGGAACTCCACCAGCGCCGAGACATCGGGGTAACCCCAGCCCTCTTCCACTTGCATGAGGCCCACCTGTACCGCCCGCTTCACGCCCGCATGAACCTCTGATGCAGACATCCCCAATTCATAAGCCAGTTGGTTATAGGACCAAGGCTCGCGCCCCAAGGCCACCATCTTCAGCAAGATGAGGATATCTTGGGGTTTGAGCGTCATGGTAGCGGCGGTGCGCACTGGATAAGCATGGGGCTATTCTATTCGCGAATTGCGAATGACGAAAGTTGAATTTGCGGCTAAAGCGCAGAGGGCCCCAGCCGATAGACATTACGTAACATTCTCTCGGAGGTAGCTATGCCGCCCTCGCCCGCCTTGGCGGATTTCGCTCCGTTGCTCGCCCGCCATCAGCGCGCCGTCCTACACCATCTGTGCAAGGAGGTCGAACGCAGCGGCCACCCGGAGGATGTGCGTACCGCCCAATGGGTGGAGCACCTTGAAGCTGGGTTGGCTTTGAAGGTGTTTCGCACGCTGTACTCGCCGCACTTGCGCAAAGCAGCGCTAGATGCGCTCGAACACATTCGCAAAGCGCAACGGCGCCTGGAGCGAGGCGTCTACGACATTTGCGACGATTGCGGCACAACACTCGCACTGGCATGGTTGAAGCGGCACCCGGCCGCGTTGCGCTGTCCTGCGTGTATTTCACACGGAGGCGAGTGGTGACACACAGCCTCGGTGCGTGCAACGCACCCTACGCATTGCTTTAAAACGACATTCGCAATCTAGCGTTTCTCGGCGGCCAATTCATTCCGAAACCCCTCTGGTATAGTCGCACCTCGTTTGTAATTTTCACAAGATTCATGAGCAGTTCAATTACCACTATCATCTTCGATCTGGGCGGCGTGCTAGTCGATTGGGATCCGCGTTATCTCTATCGCGATGTGTTTCAAGACGATGCCCGTATGGAGCGCTTTCTCGCTGAAGTCTGTACGCTCGAATGGATTCGCGAGATGGATGCCGGAAAGAGTGTCGTGCAAGCGGTCAGTGAGCGCATGCAACGTTTTCCCGGATACGCATCTTCCCTGGCGCTGTGGCTCAGCGATTGGGACAAAACGCTACGCGGCCCCATTGAAGGCACTGTGTCGATTCTGCGCGCCCTCGGGCAGCGAGGAGGCCGCCTGGTGGCGCTGACCAATTGGTCGGCGGAAACTTTCCCGATCGCGAGGAAGCGCTTCGAGTTCTTGACGTACTTTGAAGATGTGCTAGTTTCCGGCGAACACCGCATGCTCAAACCCGATCGCGCGATCTTTGATCTCGCCTGCCGGCGCTGGAGCATCGAACCCTCGCACAGTTTGTTCATCGATGACAGCGCGGCCAACATCGAATCGGCCAAAGCGTTGGGATTCAACTGCATTCACTTCAAGAGCCCGGATTCTCTTCGCGCTGCACTGCGTGAGCGGCAACTGCTGCCCTAATCGTTGACGGCGCCTATCGAGGGCATAGGGTTTGTTCCATCATCCTTTCATTCAACTTTACGAGGTCCCATGATCAAACAACATTACTCGCTTGTGCGAGTCTCCATCGCAGTGGTAGCGCTCCTTGGCGCGGCGTGCACCACCAATCCCTATACCGGCGAAAAGCAGGTCAGCAAAGCCGCTATCGGTGCCAGCATCGGGGCTGGGGCTGGGGCGGCCGTTGGGTGGATTAGCGGTAAGGACACCAAGGAAAGCAAGCGCCGCGCGCTGATCGGTGCCGGTGTCGGCGCCTTGGGCGGTGGCGCCATCGGCGTTTACATGGACGTGCAGGAGAAGAAGTTGCGCGACAGGCTGCAGAAAACCGGTGTAAGCGTCACACGCAAAGGCGACGACATCACGCTCAACATGCCGGGCAACATCACCTTCGCCAGCAACAGCGCGGATCTCAACGGCGGGTTCTACGAAGTGCTGGATTCGGTGGCACTGGTGCTCAAGGAATACAACAAGACTTTGATCGAAATCGCGGGCCACACCGACAGCCGCGGCACTTCGGAGCACAATCATTCATTGTCGCAGCGCCGCGCCGATAGCGTCGCGCAATATCTGGCCAGCAGAGGTGTCAAGAGCGAAAGAATGATCCCGGTGGGCGCGGGCGAAACACATCCGGTGGCGAGCAACGACAACGACGGCGGACGCGCTCAGAATCGGCGAGTGGAACTTACTTTGACGCCGTTACGCCAGTCTTGATGGGATCTCACCGCTAAGGCGCTGAGTTCTGCTGTTGTCCCGTACGCGCAAGTGCGCGGTGAGGTGGCGCCCGCAGAAACTTGCGTCGGGTGCATTCCTTGTTCTGCGTGGATCGTCTCAGCTCACTTGATATTCTGGGGAACAGGCCAACAGGTACAGTGCACCGAGCGCCTTGTCGCGCTTGACGTCATCGGTAATGGTATGGGTGCCGAGGTATTCATACACCGCATTGCGCGTTGCGCTGGTCAGGGAAACTAATCCCAGGCGTTGCGCAAGGAGAGTAATAAACTCATTGGGTAACGCCCTGTTCGGCGTGCCCTGAGTCATCTGCGACAGCACGCGATTGGGGTCGATTTCGTAGATGGCGTAATAAGCAAACTGATAGCGCGATAGCAGCACGCTGGCGCCAGGGAGTCGCAGCCCATTGGCGTACCCTGCGGGATTCGGTGGATCGAAAGGCGCCTGCCCCATCTGCGGAAGCCGCCAGGCGACATTTCGGATGATGTCTTGATTCAGCGGGTGTGCGAATCGCTGCAGCAACCCCGCGACATACTCCAACGCGCTTTTCATCAAGGTGCCACGCACCCGCGCATCCCAGAACGAATTCGATCTCAGCAACGCATTCATCACGGATTTCAGGTTGCCGCCGCTTTGCTTCAACACCGCCATCAAGTGCTCGAGTTCGATCAAGTTGAGTCTTTCGCTGACAAAATGGCGATACAGCTTGCTGCAGATATGGCGCTTGGTCTCAGGGCGCTCGAACAGGATGCGTATGACGTCATCGCCATTGAAGTTGCCGGTGCGTCCCAGGATTGTATGGGTGCCTGAATCATGCGCATCGACATTGAGCGGAACCACCGGCTCCGGATAGCCCACTTTCCGCCCGGGAAACGCGCGCGCGCCTGCGCGCACGTCGCGCCCTGTATAGCGTCCACTCCCATTGGTGAAGAGCTCCATTTTCTCGCGCGAGAAGTTCTCCTTCGGCCGCTCCTTGCTACTCGGATCACCGTCAAGCAATCGCGACATGGCGCCGTCCTTGTACATGGCGAACAGAAATGCCTTGAAGCTGCCGGCAGCGTACTGACGCCGGGTGTCCACCTGTCGCGTCATCAATGTCGCCCCCGCCACTTGCATGGCGGAAGTGAAGTGTCCGTGCCAAAACCAGGTCAGCCGAGTTTGTAACGGACGAGTGCTCGAGAGAAAGCGATAGAGCAAGGTGAGGGTTGCCTCTGCCTTGTCTGTCGCCGGACTGGTCAATCCGAGGGGATTGGGGTCGTCCCACGCGCGATCGGACATGGCGTCGAAGCTCAGTAGACTGTCCACCGCCGCCGTGCGACCCTTCGCGTATAGATTTTCGACCTGCTGGGTGCTTCCACCAAAGCCGGCGCGCCGCAACAGATGCGCGGCGTCTTCACGAGTCCAAGCCATGCACAGGTCTCCATCTAATATCTCCGGCAGATGTGCTCGTCGAAGCGCGAGCACTTATTTGTAGTACCTGCCGGATGGGTGCGAAGTGGACATGGCAATTTCTTTGCCCACTGGAAAAACTCATGCACAATTAATCGGTTACTTGTTTCTCGACGGACCCCTAGGGTAGACAACTGCTTCCGATTCGTAGTTTGAGAGCGACGTATATTTGGCCCGCTCATCGATTTAGGTGGGAGAAGACCTGTAGTTCAAGAACGACTGCAAAGGGTTGTCTGGCAGTTAGCGCAGTCGGACGAACTAGAATAGAGGCAAACCGACTAAGGCAACACAGGACAAAGGAGACGCGATGCAACACCCTCGAAGACAATTCCTTAAGAGCAGTGGCGGCCTTTTGGCGACGCTGGTGGCAAGCGGTTTCCTGCGACCCGAGGAAGCCATGGCAGGGGACTGGAACAAAGCCGCCTTCGAAGCCAAAAAAATGGACGATCTGCTCAAGGTTTTGGGCGGCGCCGGCGCCAAGCCAAGCAGCGAGATATCCATCATTGCTTCCGACATCGCGGAGAATGGCGCGGTGGTGCCGATTCAGATCATCAGCAAACACGACAATACGCAGAACATTGCCTATGTGATTGAGAAGAATCCCAATTTGCTCGCCGCCAACTTCACCATCGCCGAAGGCACGTTGGCCGACATTGACACGCGCGTAAAGATGGCGCAAACGTCGGACGTGTACGCCCTGGTCAAGGCGAATGGGAAGTTCTATTACGCCTCCAAGGAAATCAAGATCACCCTCGGCGGTTGCGGCGGATAACTTAGAAAGCACTGGAAAACATGGGAAGTCCAATGAAAATCCGCGCCAAGCTCGATGGAGACTTGGTGCAAGTCAAAGTGCTCATGGCGCATATCATGGAAACCGGGCTGCGCAAGAATCAGCAAGGCGACCTCATTCCGGCGCACTACATTCAACAGATCACCGCAACCCACAAGGATAAGGTCGTGCTCTCCGCGCAATGGGGACCGGCGATTTCCGCCAATCCCTTCATCTCCTTCAAGTTCAAAGGCGGCGCCAGAGGGGACAGGGTGAAGATTGCGTGGGTGGATAACAAGGGCGACACTCGCACGGACGAAACGGTCATCGCATGATGCGCTCGACAATTCAAGCTTGCATCGCCATCGTAGTTCTGTTCTTGCCAGCACATTCCATCGGCAACGACGAGCACGTCACCAACGAGATCCAGAAGTACCGGCAGATGCTGCAGGAAGGTAATCCAGCTGAATTGATGGAGCTTCGCGGCGAGGAACTTTGGACCACGCCACGTGGCCCGCAGAACGCGACCTTGGAGCAATGTGATCTCGGTTTGGGTGCCGGCCAATTGGCTGGCGCCTATGCGCAGCTTCCGCGTTATTTTGCCGATACCGGGAAAGTGCAAGACGTGGAATCGCGCTTGGCGTACTGCGTTACCTCATTGCAGGGCCTGAGCGTCGAGCAAGCCACGCAGAACTGGTTCAAACCCAATTCGGATATGGAAGCGCTTGTCACCTACGTGGCCACGCAATCTAAGGGACGGGCAATAGCGCTGCCACTGGGGCACGACAAGGAAAAGGAAATGGCGGCCGTGGGCGAAGAAATTTTCTATCGCCGCGCGGGCCCTTTGGATTTTTCCTGCGCCACGTGCCACTCGCAGCCGGACCGACGCATACGTCTGCAAGAGCTGCCGAATTTCGGTGACAACAAGAGCGCTCAATCCTCCATGATCACCTGGCCCGCCTACCGCGTTTCGCAAAGCGCGGTGTGGACGATGGAGCGCCGGCTCATCGACTGCCTACGGCAAATGCGCTACCCGGACGCCGATTACCTTTCGGATACGGTGATCGCCCTGCAATCCTATCTGCAACAACAAGCTCGCGGCGGCGTCATGGAAGCCCCGGGCATCAAACGCTGAGCCAACAAGTGAACCGCTTCGCAATGCCAATTTTGATCAGCTTGTGCGCGCCCGTGCACGCCGACGAATCCGTGCGTGTGCGCGCCGAAACCATCGTGCGTGAATCCTTTTCGGGTGCCAACGCCGAGGAGTGGAGCACGCGACTGCAACAAGATGAAACCCAAGCCTTGTGTTCGCGCTTTCGCAATCAGCCTCCAGCTGATGTCGCCCAGCGCATCCTCGACGCGCAACAAGGTACAGTGCATTATCCGGAAGATGGCAAGCTGCTAGGCGACTGGAAAGAAGGCGAGAAACTCGCCTCCATCGGAACCGGTGGTCACATCGGAAAAATCCAACCCGATCGTCCTGGTACGCGCAAAGGTGGCAACTGCTACGCCTGCCACGCCTTGGCCAAGAAGGAGATCGCCGCCGGCAATCTCGGGCCCGCCCTGACCGGATTCGGCACGCGACGCGGCACCTCGCCCGAGTCCATCAAATACACCTACGACAAAATCTACAACACGCAGGCTTTCTTCCCTTGTTCCATGATGCCCCGCTTCGGCCACAATCACTGGCTCACGCCCAAGGAAATCGCCGATGCGGTGGCGTTCCTGCTGGATCCGGAATCGCCGGTGAATAAGTGATATACAGTTTGTAAAGGGCACCACCCAGGTACTCCTTCACCACGCGCGCGGGGAGAGGAAAAATGCATGAACCGTATGCTACCTATCTCGCCAAAGTGCGCTCCACAAATTCCAGGCGATCCTGTCCCCAAAGTAAATCGTCCCCCATCACATAGGTCGGAACACCGAACACGCCCTTCGCTATCGCTTCCTGGGTGTAGCTTTCATAAAGCGCTTTAGCTTCATCAAGACGAGATTGCAGTTGGCCCAAATCGAGGCCCTCCGCTTTCACGATCCCGGCGACAGTGTCGGAATCGGCGCAATTCTTCTCCTCCGCCCAGCAGCCTCTTAGAAAACCGAAAGCCAGTCGCATGGCCACCGCCGTCCCCACGACTTTGTCAGCGGCGATGATGAGGTGCGACGCAGGGTCTGGCGCATAGGGGAAAAATTTCGGCTCCAAGGTCAGGGGAACCTGGAGGTAGTCGCGCCACCGTTTGAGTTCCAACATGCGATAGGCCTGCCGTTGCGCGGGGCGCTGCTTGACCGGCAATCCGCCCGATGCCGCGAACACTTTGCCAATGTCGATGGGCTTGAGGTGAACTTGCGCCTTGTGCAAAGCCACCGTGGCAGTCAGGCGCGGATGGCCCAGATAAGTCCAGGGGGAAACGGGTGAAATGAAATAGTCGATAGTCTTGCTCATTTTTGCTTCCTCGCTCCTTGTTTGGGCGTTGCCTTTGAACTCCTATTCCCCGCACCTTTGGCCCGGGGACAAACTTCAGGGAGCTTCCAAGACGCTAACTTCGTCCTCGATCTTGAGAACATTGGGACTCAACTGCTTGTTGACTGGCAGACTAGCAGTTCCATGGGTCGATCCCAAGGTCAACGGCGCCGGGGTGAGCACGAAATTCGCGTGAATGCCAGCACGCTAAGGGCGAAGGCCACACGCCCAAAGCTACGTTAGGTGCGGCGCGCAGGACTGGTTGAGGGCGGCACCCTTCCTCTCCTCAGCGGCCGCCACCTTCCTAAGCGAGCAAACTTCGCGAGTGGATGGCGGCAACTCCACCGGATTCCTGTGGCTCACCTACGAGAGGTAGCGCCCATGAAGGATAAATCCAGATCCGCCCAGGCAGCGAGTTCCATGACGTTTTGCGTCACCTTGCTGGCCGTCCTGGTCGCCACACCAGCGAGGGCGGAAGTGACCTGCCCCGATTCGCTAGCCGTTCAGCAACGCGCCGAAGTCCCCGCCGGCTGGACCGTCACGCTGGGCGAGACCCCACCGCGCCTGGCCAGCGTCACCTTGTACGACGGACAACCGGCCAATCGTCACACCCTTAAGTTCAACAAGCGACAGCAGTCGGGAAGCGAAACACGAGTGGTTTGGATACTGCCGGAAACACCACGCAGCATTTACCTCCAGTGTGGGTACGAACGCACCGCAGCGCTGATATCCATGCCATTGCCTCCGGGTAGCACTCGCTGCGACGTGGTATTTGATCGCAATACGACCTATCCGTCCGGGGCTTCGGTGATCAAGCGGATGGTGTGCAAGTAGTTGGTCTCCGGCTTCAAGTTCAGCAAAGAAAAAGTGGTTCGTCGAGACACTCACGCGGAACTTCGCATCGCGTCGCGAGAGTATTTCTGTTCACATCAAGCGTTACACGCCGAGCAATTGTCCGCCATCGACACTGATGGTCTGGCCCGTAATCCAACAAGCCAGCGGCGACGCAAAGAAGAGAACTAGATTCGCCACCTCCTCCGGTCTGCCCATACGTCCGAACGGAATGCCCTGCATGATGTTGTTATAGAGGTCTGGCGCAGAGGTTTTTCGCTGCTCCCACAGACCGCCGGGAAACTCGATCGACCCGGGTGCCACGCAATTTACCCGCACACCCTTGCGTGCCAACAGGGCGGCTTGCGACGTGGTGTAGTGAATGATGGCGGCTTTCACCGCAGCGTAAGCCGGCGTGCGGGCCGATGGCCGAAACCCGGATATCGAAGAAACATTGACGATGGCCCCGGCTTTCGAGGCGATGAGAAAAGACTCCGCCGCGGCGGACGCCCTCACGGTTGCCATGAGATCCACATCGAGTCCGGCACGCCATGCCGCCTCATCGTTGCCCATGCCGAAGCCCGACGCGTTGTTGATCAGCACATCTATTCCGCCCAGCGCCTCGGCCGCCGCCGGAATATAGCGAGCGATCTCGGCTTCCTTTGCCAGATCACAAGGTGATGCATGCACCTTCCCGCCATGACGCGCGAGATCGTCTCGCACCGCCGCGAGTGCCTCCGCTCCGCGAGCGCACACTGAAACCGCCGCGCCCGCCTGCGCGAATCCCAGGGCTATGGACCGGCCAATGCCGCGGCTTCCGCCGCAAACGACGACTCTAGTTCCTTCAAAATCGATCTGCATTTTCTCCTCCAAGTGTTCGAATGGTATTCTTTCATTGTACGGTCACACAATTATCATCGTACAAAATGAACACAACAATAACGCCGGTATTCATTACTTTCTCTGTTCTTGTCTTGTCGATCTGTGCGGCTTGGATCAAGCCAATTGCCATAGGCAGGGTGTACGCGGTTTCGCTTTGGATGCCCTTCCTGTTGTTGGCGATCGTGAGTGGACTTTCCGCTGGATACCTCACGTGGCCCGCCCTCGTCGTGCTGGGCATTTTCGGGCTAAGTGCCCACGTGGGGACGCGTGAGGCGGGTCATCCCACCTACCGAGCCCTTGCCACGGCAGCAGTGGTGCTGATTGCCAGTGTTCTAGCGATGCATAAGATGCCGGGGTTTCACAACCCCCTGCTGCTCGACAATTTTAAGTTTTCTCCCGACGCCGTACCCTACTCTCACTATGCAAATTTCGACAAGGCGGCCGCGGGACTCATCGTTTTAGTGTTTTACTGCACCCGTGCTCACGGCCTTTCCCAGTGGCGAGGGTTATTCATTAGAACGCTGCCCGTGGCGCTGATCACTTGCGCGGTCGTCATCTCGACAGGACTTCTGATGGGCTATTCAAGACCGGACTTCAAATTCCCCGCGCATACGCCGATTTACTTGGTGACCAACTTATTCTTCACCTGCGTCGCGGAGGAGGCACTATTCCGTGGGTTGCTGCAACCCCGCTTGATGCGATTCCTTGAAACCAAGAACGTCGCGCGTGGCGGTGCCGTTGCCCTGATGTGCACATCGATTCTATTCGGTATCGTGCATACGGGAGGTGGGCTCGGATACGTGGTGCTTGCTACCTTAGCGGGCCTAGGCTACGGCTATGCCTTCATTCGCACGCAACGCATCGAGTCTTCAATTCTGGTGCACTTCTCGGTCAACGCGGTGCACTTTCTGGGTTTTACCTATCCACGCCTGGCTTAGGGCGCTGGCGCTTAGCCTGCGTTTCTCACAGGGCCATGCCGTAACACAATCCCCCGAAAGTCATCACTGACATCACAACAGAACCTGAGTCTAGGGTCCGGAACCGTTCAAGGACACAGGGTGGCCGCTTGGCGCGAGAATAGAAGCAGGTGTTCGTATCCAGCATGTACCTCGGTGCAGACCTGGTGAGCATTACAGATCCTTACGCGGCCTGGTAGACCTGATTGAGATCATGATTCGGCGTGAAGCCACCCTGATGGTGTTCGAGGACGCACACTGGGCGGACCCCACCTCCTTGGAAGTCCTGGACCTTCTCATTGACCGCGTCCGCGAAGCGCCGC
>JANNFC010000420.1:0-3072 GCA_031379405.1 Betaproteobacteria bacterium
CCTCACGAGTGGATCCGGAGGTGCTGCAGCGGATCATCCGCGCCTACGAAGACATCTGTGCGGTGTGCATCACGCGCTACGAGGGTTACGTGTTCCAGCGCCTAGGCGATGGCATCGTTGCCTTCTTCGGCTACCCGCTGGCCCATGAAGGCGAGGCCGAGCGCGCCGTACATGCCGGGCTAGCCATCATCGAAGCCTTGTCCACGCGCGAAGTGCGCGAGGTGGGACACCTGTCGGTGCGCATCGGCATCGCCACCGGGCTTGTGGTGGTGTCCTCCGTTGAGAAGGGCGCGGTGGGCGAGACCATGAACCTCGCTTCTCGCCTGCAGGGCATCGCACCGGTGAA
Source organism: Betaproteobacteria bacterium (assembly GCA_031379405.1). Lineage (GTDB taxonomy): Bacteria > Pseudomonadota > Gammaproteobacteria > Burkholderiales > SHXO01 > SHXO01. The sequence goes on from JANNFC010000420.1 coordinate 347, forward strand.
CGGCATGGTGGTAAGCGAGCGGGTTCAACGGCTAGCCGGCGGTCGGTTTGTATACGAGGATCTGGGTCCGCTAGCCTTGAAGGGCTTGGCACAGGCGGCGCGCGCCTTCCGGGTGTTGGGGGTAAGCAGCCTCTCCAGCCGCTTCGAAGCCGCCACGCTGGAAGGATTCACCACGCTGGTGGGCCGGGAGCAGGAGTTGGCGCTGCTCATGGAGCGCTGGCATCTTTCCCAGGAGGGAGAAGGTCAGGTCGTGCTGCTCTCAGGCGAGCCAGGTATCGGCAAGAGCCGGGTCCTGCGGGCGTTGCGAGAGCGCTTGCAAGTCCAAGGGGCCGACACCCTGGCTTTTCAATGCTCGCCGTACCACACCAACAGCGCCTTTTTTCCGAGTATCGACAACTTTGCACGGGCACTCAAATTCACCCGAGACGAAATTCCGGATGCAAAGCTCGACAAGCTCGAAGCGCTGATGGTCACCCACTACGGCAGGCCGCAGTCCGACGTGCCCTTCATCGCCGCCGTGCTTTCGATTCCCACCGAGGCGAGATACGGTCCGATCACGATGACTCCGCAGCGCTTCAAGGATGAGACGCTTCGGTCGCTGGTCGATCTCACGGAAGCCGCCGCCAGGAAACAACCCACGGTAATGCTGTTCGAGGATGCGCACTGGGCCGATCCCACCAGTCTTGAAGTGCTCGATTTGTTGATCGACCGTGTAAGCAATATCCCCCTACTCGTGCTGCTTACCCACCGGCCCGAATTCCAGCCCAGATGGACTGGGCACGGACACGTGGTGGCGTTGAATCTGTCCAAACTCACGCGCGCACAAAGCAGCGCGATCATATCCAAGCTCGCCAGCGACAAATCACTTCCAGCCTACCTACTTGAACGGATTCTGACCAAGACCGATGGCGTCCCGCTGTTTGTCGAAGAGCTCACCAAGTCCATTCTTGAATCCGGTAACTTGAAGGACGCAGGCGATCGCTATGAGTACGTTGGGGACGCCAGTACCATCACCATTCCGGCCAGCCTGAGGGATTCTCTGATGGCGCGGCTCGACCGTCTCGGCGCCGCCAAGGAGATCGCGCAGATCGGGGCGGCCATCGGGCGGGAATTTAGCTATGAGATCGTCGCAGCGGTCGCGGCAATGGGAAAGGACGCACTCGATAGCGCCCTCGCGCAGCTCACGGGATCGGGGCTGGCCTTTCGCAGAGGCAGCCCGCCAGATGCGACCTACACCTTCAAGCATGCATTGGTGCAGGACGCCGCCTACGACTCGCTGCTCAAGAGCAGCAGACAAGATCTGCATGCCAAGATCGCACGGGTGATCGAGGAGCGTTCCCCAAAAACCAAAGACAACGAACCGGAACTGCTCGCCCATCACCTAACCGCGGCGGGGCGTTACGAAGAAGCGATCCCGTACTGGCGCGAAGCCGGCGATCTGGCATTGAAGCGCTTGGCACTGACCGGAGCCATCTCGCATCTCACCAAGGGCCTGGAACTGATCGCCATGCTGCCGCCATCGCCAAAGCGCGACACCCACGAGTTGGAGTTGCGCACACCGCTTGGCATGGCGTGGATGGCGCTACGGGGATGGAGCACGCCTGAAATATGGACCTATCTTTACCCGGCCCTGGCATTCGCGACTTCGCTGGGACGCAACGACGCTCTCTTAAAAATCCTATCCGGGGTGTGCACCATTCTGCAAAACCAGGGCCGCGTCGCCGAGGCCTTGGAGTGGATAGAGAAGATGTTCGCCGCGGCGAACACCACAGGCGACAAGCGGTTCGATATCAGTGCACATTCCCATGCGGTGGTTTCCTATTTCTGGCTGGGTCGGCTCACCAAAGCCCGCGAGCACGGTGAAAAGTTGCTGGCATTCGCCGCCGGAACACAGACGGGCTTTACGGCATCGGACTGGGTTTTCGCAAGCAGGACCAGTTGGGGATGCTGCGCCTCGCAATGGACTTGGATGTTCGGCTTTCCGGACCAAGCGGTGCGCCTATGCGAGGAAAACGATCAGAGCGCGCGTGAATTCGCAAACCCCTGGAATCTGGCGTTCGCGCTGGGCGGTCTCGGCTCATGGCTGTTCGAATACCGCGGCGAACCGGAGGTCCTCTTCGCGCGCGCCGACGAGTGCGAACGCATCGGGCGGGAGAACAGCTTGTCTTTTTTCTTCGATGTACAGGCTCCTCGCACCCGGGCAGTCGCGCTCATTCGCGCCGGCCAGTTGAAACAAGGCATCGCACAGCTCTTGAAGTACGTCGATCCCCCGATGACCACTCGAGACATGCGCCCGTACTTGGTAACCATCCTCGCCGAAGCCATCTCAGCCACGGGAGACCACGACAGATCGCTGCGCCTCATTGACGAGGCGATTGCGCAGGTCGAGGCTCCTGACTGGCAAGGACACGCTCACTATGCGGAGTTGCTGCGTATCAAGGGCTGGATCCTGCAACAGATGGCCAGGCGCGAGGAGGCTGAAAGGTACTTCTATTTCGCCATCGACTTCGCCCGCAAACAGCAGGCCAAGTCCTGGGAATTGCGCACCGCGACCAGCCTCGCGACACTGTGGCAAAGCCAAGGCAAGCGCAAGGAAGCATTCAATCTACTCTCCCCGCTCTACAACTGGTTCACCGAAGGCTTCGACACGAGGGACTTAAAGGCGGCGAAGGCGTTGCTGGACGAATTAAAAGGGACTTCGCGGGCGGGGTATTGACCCCGCTCTT
>JANNFC010000457.1:0-1854 GCA_031379405.1 Betaproteobacteria bacterium
GGACAAATCCGCAAGCTAACTTTAAATGCAACGGACCGCCTTCGGCGGCCGTTGATTATTGACGTTAGGTTTCACCTCCGATCATCGTCTGGCCTGTTGCGCAGCCCGGTTGTTGTAGCTACAATAACCTGTGGTAGTCACCTTCGATCCGAGGAAACGAGCAGCCACCCTTGCTGAGCGCGGTCTGGACTTTGACGATGCTTCACTTGTCTTTGCTGGTTCTACGTTCGAAGTCGAGGATGTCCGTCGGAACTACGGCGAACCGCGAATCATCTGCTTTGGTGTTCTCCACGGACGGATCGTTGTTGTTGGCTACACCCCGCGTGGCGCGGATCGCCACGTCTTTAGTATGAGGAAAGCCAATGACCGCGAGAAAGCGCGCATCGCACCGTTCCTCGGGCTCTGATCTTGCGCGCGTTGACGCGCATGTAATCCGTCGGCGCGAGTACGACGAACTGCCCGAGCTTACCGAGGACATGCTTGCCCGAGGCACAATAAACAAGGGTGGCCGGCCACGCTCTGCGAATCCGCGAAAGCTCATCTCGATTCGGTTACCCGAAAACGTGATTCAACGTTGGCGGAAAACGGGACCTGGCTGGCAAACGCGCATGGCTGATCGCCTCGCCAAGGTCCAGCCGAAGTGAAACCTAACCACGCAGTGCACCAGACGCCAAAGTTCCCCCGAATTAGTTGACACCTTGGGCTAACAGCCCGGAGGTGTTTTATGGCAAGAGCAGGACCCAGAAAGGTTTCGAGATACGGCGATCAATTCAAGGCGACCGCGGTGAAGCTGAGCAGTCTGCCGGGCGTATTGATCAAGGATGTGGCTGAGGCGCTGGACATCCACCCGTTCATGCTGTCACTGTGGCGCAAAGAGGTTCGAGACGGGGTGATCGTGGCCAAGAGTGCGAAGCTGGATGTTCAGACGAAGGCGGAGCTCAAGCGACTGAAGGAGCTTGAGCGGCAATACAAGGTGCTGAAGGAGGAGCACACGCTGCTAAAAAAAGCCATCCGGTTTGCTTCCGATCGAAAGCGGAAGTGTTCGAGTTCATCGAAGCAAACCGGGGGCAGCACAAAGTCAGAGTGATGTGCCGTGTCTACGAGGTGACGTGCGCCGGGTTCTATGCCTGGCGCTCGCGCGAGCGTAGCGAGCGTGAGCGCCAGAACGACGAGCTGGTGGGGCGCATCCGACAGGTGCATCAGGCGAGCCGCGGGTACTACGGCAGCCCACGGGTGTACCAGGCGCTGCGCAAGCAGGGCTGCGGGGCGAGCGAGAACCGGGTGGCGCGAGTGATGCGGGCGCACCGGATCAAGGCGCGTGTGGCGACGATCCGCTATACCAACCCGGCATTGAAGCGGTTCTTTGCCGGTGCGAGGAACGAGCAGTTGGAGCTTGATTTGAACAAGATCGATCAGGTCTGGGTCGGAGACATCACCTACCTGAAGGTGGGCGGGATCTACCGGTATCTCGCGGTGGTGATGGACAAGTACTCGCGCCGGGTGCTGGGCTGGGCCTACGGCAAGAGGAAGGATGTACCGCTTACGCTCAAGGCATTGAACCGCGCGGTACGTAGCCGCAAGCCGCAGCGCGGACTGATCTTCCATACCGATCGGGGCATCGAGTACGCCGCCGGCGCGTTCAAGGAGCGGTTGGCCGAGTTGGGCATCACTCAGAGCATGAACCGGCCCGGCAAGGTTACCGACAACGCATTTATCGAGTCGTTCTTCCACTCGATGAAGTCGGAGATCGTGCATGGCCTGACCTTCACCCAGGACGACGAGATCGAATCAGCGGTGCGTGACTACATTCCCTTCTATAACGGCACTCGAATACACTCTTCATTGAACTACGTG
>JANNFC010000476.1:0-2327 GCA_031379405.1 Betaproteobacteria bacterium
CACGTAGGGCGGAAAAGCGCAGTGCCTTCCGCCAACAACTCCCAACGCAAAGAGGCAATGCACGCAAAGGAAGTCTCTATCGGTTATGCCATACACTGCGCCATACTGAAATCCCGCCCTGTCTAGAAAATCCTCACGACACCCATGCAACCACGCCACTACCCACATTGGCCCAGGCATCTACCAAAGCAACTGTACTACCCAAAAACCAGCCTGTACTTCAATCTACAAGTGTCGGCCACGCGCTATTCGGAGAAGGCGCTGTTGATCTACTACGACAGTGTTCTGACCTACGGGCGCGCGCGACAGGAAGTGGAGTCCCTCTCGGGATATTTGCAGCAGCACTGCGGCGTGAAGCGTGGCGATAGAGTATTGCTGTTCATGCAAAACAGTCCGCAGTTCATCCTGTCCTTCTACGCCATCTTGCGCGCCGATGCGGTGGTGGTACCGGTGAACCCGATGAATCTTACCGAGGAGTTGCGCCACTACGTGCAGGACAGCGGCGCCACCACTGCCTTCATCGGCCAGGAACTCTACGCCCAAGTGAAGCCCCTCATCGGCAGCGGTGCTCTCGATAAAGTCATCGTCGCCGCCTATGCCGACTACGTCACCCACCCCACGGACCTGAAATTACCGGAAGCGGTGTCGCAAGCAAGGCAATCCATCGTCGATTCCGGCGTGACCTTATGGTCGGATGCGCTGGCCAAGAAAGCATTACCCACGGCTCATCTGGCGCAACCCGAAGATCTGGGCGTCATGCCCTATACATCGGGCACCACCGGCAAGCCCAAGGGCTGCATGCACACCCACGCCAGCGTAATGAGCACAGTCGTAATCGGCAACGCCTGGAGCGGTGGCGCCAGTCCGGAAGCGACGGTACTCAATACGCTCCCCTACTTTCACGTGACGGGTATGCAAAGCGGCATGAACATGCCCATTTTCATCGGCTGCACGGTGGTGGTGATGACGCGCTGGGATCGCGACACGGCGGCGCGCTTGATCGAGCGTTACCGGGTGGATAGCTGGACCAATATCTCCACCATGGCCGTCGACTTCCTGTCTAATCCGAACCTGGGTCAGTACGATCTGTCCAGCTTGCATTCCATCGGAGGCGGTGGCGCCGCCATGCCCGCAGCCATCGCCACCCGATTGAAGAACAGCATGGGCTTGGACTATATCGAAGGTTATGGACTGACCGAGACCATCGCGCCCACGCATATCAACCCAACACAACGACCGAAGAAGCAGTGCCTCGGCATTCCGGTATGCGATACGGACGCACGCGTGATCAACCCCGACACACTGGAGGTGCTGGGGCCCAATCAAGTGGGCGAGATCGTCTCCCACGGTCCGCAGATCTTTCAGGGTTACTGGAAAAATAGCCAGGCCACGCACGAGTGCTTCATCCAACTCGACGGCAAACGCTTCTTTCGCACCGGCGATCTGGGTCAATACGACGAGGACGGTTATTTCTTCATCGTCGACCGCTTGAAGCGCATGATCAACGCCTCCGGTTACAAGGTATGGCCAGCGGAGGTGGAGGCAATCATGTACGGCCATGCGAAGATTCACGAAGCCTGCGTGATCGCCACGCACGACGCGCATCGCGGCGAAACCGTGAAGGCGGTGGTGGTACTCAAAGCCGGGCAGCAAAGCAGCGCTGATGAAATCATCACCTGGTGCCGTGAGCATATGGCCTCGTATAAGGTGCCGCGTATGATAGAGTTCGCGGAATCACTCCCGAAGTCCGCCACCGGAAAGATCCAGTGGCGGCTGCTACAGGATCGGGAAATGGCCTTGCCCGAGACCCCAAAGTAAGCACGTCAACCTGGCTTCATTTAGCCGAGAGTCCATGGCTCCATCTGACGGTGAATGACGCGCTGTAAAGTTATGCCAAAACCACTAGGGTGGGGTAAGGGGTGATTGGAAACCCACACACCATCGGCGCGCAAGCGCACCCTATAATCTCTCGACTCTCATTCCCCTCTTCCCTCTCCTCTCTCCTCTCCCTCCCACCGCCCCCCATACAATCCGTGCGTTCCTGGCTCGCGCAACTGGGCCTTGCTCAATACGCCGACGCCTTCGAGTCCAACGCCATCACCCCGGTGCTGGCCGCTGATCTCACCGAGCAAGATCTCAAGGAGCTGGGCATCCAAGCCATGGGTCATCGCAAGATCCTGCTGAAGGCCATCGAGGCGTTGCAACAAAACGCCCCGATCCAAGCGGCAAGCGAGACCTTCCCAAGCAACGCCGAGCGACGCCAACTCACGATCTTGTTCTGCGATCTGGTGGGCTCTACGCAACTCTCCCAACAACTCGACCCGGAG
>JANNFC010000511.1:0-2142 GCA_031379405.1 Betaproteobacteria bacterium
TGTTCATGGTGCCGGGCATGAACCATTGCCAGGGCGGCGAAGGCCCCAGTGAATTCGATCGCACGGAAGTGGTCGCCCGGTGGTTCGAGACCGGCAAGGCGCCGGACAGCATCGTCGCGACACACTCGACCAACGGGCAGCCGGATCGTACGCGGCCTCTGTGCCCGTATCCTCAGGTGGCCAGGTACAAGGGGTCGGGCAGCACCGACGAAGCCCAGAATTTCGCCTGCGCCGCACCGTAACCACTCGTGTCCCCAGCGGTGGTGTATGAGTCGTGATTCATGGCTTGTTGGCCTTCGGAAAGTCGCGGGGATAGCGCAGAAGGTAATCGACCCTCCTGGGAGGTTTCCGGACCAAGCCCTTGCCCACATGGATGACGCGCCCATCGGTAGTTGTGCGCTGCTCGGCGATAGAGCGTGGATCATTGTCCCACCCTGCCGCTTGGAGCTTCGGCACGACGAACTTACGGCATGTGTCGGCTTCGGTGTTGCTCATCCCCTGCCCTTTCCCTTTGCTCTCGCGCCACCACCTATCAGCTCGGCAAGAAACCTGGCTAAGAGCTTTATGTCCCCCTCTACGCTCGCGCTCTCCAGCGCGGACATATAGCCCTTGCGGCGCTCCAGCGGAACGATGGTCCACGGGTACCCGCCGGAGGCCATCATCAGGTTCATCAGGAATCGCCCCATCCGCCCGTTACCGTCCATATACGGGTGTATGTAGACGAAGAAGAAGTGCCCAAGCACAACCCGCACGGCGGGCTGTTCTTCCTGTTGCAGTAACTCGAAGAACATCGGCATGAGATCGCGGACAGCTTCGATGTTTGGCGGCGTGTACATGGAACGGCGGATATACACTTGGCCACTGCGGTATCCCGCGAGATCGGCTGGCTGCACGATGCCCGCCGTCACGCTCGGGCCGAACAGCTCCCGGTACCACTTCGCATGATCCCGGTCGGCGACTTGCCCGGCGTTGGTCCCACCCAGGACGTTCCTGATACTTACCTCTACGGCCTGGAATGCCTGCCAGTAACCGCGTGCGGCCAGCGCGTCGCGCTGGTCCCGGTCCCCCTTATCTGCATCGGGATTCCATTTGCCCGATCGGACCTTCTCGATGACGTCGGCGCTGACCCTGTAACCCTCAATGGAGAGTGAGTTGTAGGCATCGTTGACATACAACTTTTCGATGTTCTTGAGGTACGCTGCTGCATCCGCCGGAATGCCGGGAGCCTTCGGGAAGATTCGCAGTACGTCCTCACGCATCCGTGCCCAATCCATCCGCATCCGGTTGACGTAAGGCGAAGTCTCCCGTGCACCAAATGCGATGGGCGAAGCCTCCGCGAAAGGATCGCTTTCGCTGACGGCGTACCCGGCGGCCTGCATCGCGCCGATGATTTCATCGGCAAACTTAGGGCGTCCGATATTGCGAAACGCGCCAGCCAACCGCCCGGCAATCGTGCTGTGCCCGCCATCAAGCAGGCGGCGTAGAACCTCTGATGGGTCCCTCACCATTGCGAGCGCGGCCCGCAGTTCCGTGGGCCGGGACTCAAACTGACCTTGAGTGCAGCCGAGCAAGGCAGCGGGAAGACTGTAAAGGCGTACCCCGTTCAGGATGGCCCTGTCCGCCTTGGGCGGCATGTCGAGCCGCACGTCGAAGATGGAGGTGTCGTGAATCAGTCCAATCGGTTTGTTGCCACCCTTGGGGGCACGGACCAGGAGCTGCCTTGGCACCGTCCAGTTGCCAGTGTGCAGGCTGACGGATTGCTCCGGGCTGACGCTCCAGTCCTCGCCAAAACGGGACTCCAGATACTCCGCACAGAAGGACCAGAAGGAGGCGTACCAAGAAGTACTCTCGCCTGACGGTTCGTGGGGACGCGAGGGCACATACCAGCCCTTCATCACTTCCCTGATGAAGCCGTTCTTGAGCAGTCGCTCGCGGTGGGTGCGGGTCATGTCCGCGGCGCGCAGCGCAACCCGCCCGGCGTCTTGAATCTCCTTCAAGACGGCAAGAGATGCAGCGAGTTTGTCGGCGGGCGCTGCCACGAGCTGACTCCTAACCAGGCTATTGCGCTTGACGATTTCTAGGCTATTACGCTATACCGTCTCTAGGTTTTTCTGTCAATTCAAATCCAGGGTTTTGTGTCAC
>JANNFC010000512.1:0-4719 GCA_031379405.1 Betaproteobacteria bacterium
CCCAGGTTCGCAAGGGATTGCCGAAGCCGACGGAAAAGCGCAACACCTTTACCCCACACCAGCGCGCCACGATGTAATGTCCAAGTTCGTGTACCACGATCAGGGAACCCAGCGCGACGATGAATGCGACGATGGTAAAGAGTAAGGACATGTGTGTTCTAACTAACCAAAGAGGACGAGGACGAAGGTGCAAAGGAAGTCGAAAACACGGACTGCTTGAGGCTAGATCGCGCTACCAGCGTGTGCGCGACTTCGCGTGCATGGCGATCGATGTCCATGACTTCGGCGAGAGAATTTGGTTCCGGGCGGCTTACTTGACCCAGTACTTCCTCAACGATGGCCGAGATCTTGGTGAATGCTATTCTTTCGCCGAGAAAGGCCTCTACCGCCACTTCGTTGGCCGCATTCAGTACGACGGCGGCATCGCCCGTTGCACGTAACGCCGCGAACGCCAGTCGCAGACAGGGAAATCGATCCAGATCCGGCGGCTCGAAATCCAAGCGGCTCATACTCAGCACGTCCAGGAACTTGGCGCCTGACTCGATACGCTCCGGATAAGCCAGGGCGTGCGCGATGGGAATGCGCATATCCGGATGACTCAACTGCGCCAACACGGAGCCGTCCCGGTATTCCACCATGGAGTGAATGACGCTCTGCGGGTGCACCACCACTTCAATCATGTCCGGATCGGCATCGAACAGCCAACGCGCTTCGATCACTTCCAGCCCTTTGTTCAGCATGGTAGCCGAGTCCACCGAGATCTTGCGTCCCATGACCCAGTTGGGATGGGCGCAGGCTTGTTGCGGTGTCACCGAATCTAGTTCGGAAACAGGCTTGGCGCGAAACGGCCCACCCGAGGCCGTTAGGATGATGCGCCGCACACCCAACGGTGCGGCCGCGCCCTGAAAATTGCCAGGCAGCGCTTGCAGGATGGCGTTGTGTTCGCTGTCGATGGGAAGCAACTGCGCCCCGGAAGCGGCCACCTGCCGCATAAACAAGCGCCCGGCCATCACCAAAGCCTCTTTGTTGGCGAGAAGCACGCGCTTGCCAGCACTCACCGCAGCCCACGTAGCCGCCAATCCCGCGGCACCCACGATACCCGCGACCACCGTATCGATTTCCGGCGCACTTACAATGTGTTCCAGCGCATCGCACCCAGCCCGCACTTCGCAGGCCAATCGCAGTGCCTCGAGTTGCGCACGCAACGCGAGGGCACTGTTTTCATCCGCCATGACCGCCACCTCGGGACGGTAACGGCGACAGATCTCGCGCATACGATCGACGCTGGTGGCGGCGGCGACCGCCATCACGCGATAGCGTTCCGGATTGCGATCCACCACCGCCAGCGTATTGCTGCCGATGGACCCGGTGGCGCCGAGAACACAAAGATTTCGAATGCTCATGACATCGCACTATGCCATAGGCTGAGCTTTGAACCACCACAGCGCGAACACCGCGATCGGCACAGCGCCGGTCAGTGCGTCGATCCGATCGAGCACACCGCCGTGTCCGGGCAGGAGGCCGCCACTGTCCTTGACGCCGGCGACCCGCTTCAGCCAGGATTCCAACAAATCCCCTTCAATGCTAAGGAGCAACATCATGACACCAATACCCAGCATAGGGACCACATCGAGGAAGGCGCCGGGGAAAAGTGTCGCCATGCAAAAGACATAAAACAGCACCATGGCCATGGCGCCAAACGCGCCTTCCCAGGTTTTGCCGGGGCTGATGGCGGGCGCGAGCTTGCGCCGGCCGAACATGCGGCCGAAAGCGTAGGCCGCCGTGTCCGCCACCCACACTACCGACATCAATCCCAGGAGCTTCCACGGTTCAGGCTGCAGGATGTACATGGCGTGCCACAAAGGAATCAGCGCCGCGATGCCAAACAAGCCGAGCAGCCACGGATTGGTGATGCGCCACTGACGGCGCAGCCAAAGGGGCACCCAGATAGCCCAGAACACCAGCGTCAGCGCATAGCCCAGAATTCCGGCACGCGAACCGAATAGCCCGCCTGCCCCCTTCACTTCGAGGAGGTAGGCAGCACATCCGACCGCGGAGAAAATGACGAGAAACATACTGGAGGCCAGAGCGCTCATCTTCGCCAGCCTTGACCACTCCCATGCCGCAATGATCGATACGGTACCCACGATGGCGCCCCAAAGCATGGCCGGCGCGGCGAACAATGCCAACAGAAAGAGCGGCAACACGACGGCAACGGTCAGAAGTCGCTGCTTCAGCATGCGAGGCTAGTCGGATTGCCCTGCCAATGCCGCCTCAACCGCCTGTGCTTCCGGCTCCTTCGCCAGCTGCTCGCTGGTTCGGCCAAACCGGCGCTCGCGTTTGCCGTAGGACGCTATCGCCACCGCAAAGGCTTTCCTGTCGAAGTCGGGCCACAGCACGTTGGTGAAATACAACTCCGAATAGGCCAATTGCCACAAGCAGAAGTTGCTCACCCTTTGCTCACCACCGGTGCGAATGAACAAATCGGGTTCCGGCGCGTAGCTCAACGCCAAGTAGGGCGCCAGTTCCGCCTCCGTGTAGCCATGTAGTGTTGCGGGCGCTTCGCGCGTCATGCGGTTGACCGCCTGCATAATGTCCCAGCGTCCGCCGTAGTTGGCCGCGATGGTCAAAGTCATCTTGGTGTTGGCCGCAGTGAGCTCTTGCGCGGATTGAATCGCGGCCACCAGGCGCGGCTCGAAGCCCGTGAGATCGCCGATGACCTTCAAACGAATTTTGTTCTCGTGCAGCTCGGCGACCTCCTGCTCCAAGGCGCGCACGAAAAGCTGCATGAGAAAGGACACCTCGTCGGCAGGGCGGCGCCAGTTCTCACTGCTGAAAGCGAACAGCGTGAGGTACTCCACGCCGTTCTCGACACAGCTGCGTACGATGGCGCGAACCGCCTCCAGCCCTTTGCGGTGGCCAGCCACCCGCGGCATCATGCGGCGCTTAGCCCAGCGGCCGTTACCATCCATGATGACCGCTATGTGACGCGGGACATTGGGCACTTCGGGGACCGCCACGGTGGAACTCGAGAAGAAACTCACCGAACTCCTTTCTTCACCAACGTCTCCCTTCGTCTACCTACCGGATTCAACGTGCAGGACCTTTGCATCATGCCCTGCGCTTCATTGCCTGCGTACGATGGCCTGCTTTGGGTTGACCTCAAACTGCCATCAACTCGGCTTCCTTGGTGTGCAATAACTTGTCGATCTCGGCGATGTGGTGATCGGTGAATTTCTGCACGTCGGTTTCGCCACGCCGCTCGTCATCCTCGGAAATTTTCTTGTCCTTCACCAGTTCTTTGAGGTGATGGTTGGCGTCGCGCCGCACGTTGCGCACCGCCACTCTCGCATTCTCGGCTTCGTGCCGCACCACCTTGATCAAATCCTTGCGGCGCTCTTCGGTCAGGGCCGGCATGGGTACCCGCACTAAATCGCCGACCGTAGCCGGATTGAGCCCCAGATCGGAGCTGCGGATCGCCTTTTCTATGGCTGCGGCCATCTTCTTTTCGTACGGGCTAACGCCGATGGTGCGCGCATCCAGCAAGCTCATATTCGCCACTTGATTGATGGGCGTCTGGTTGCCATAGTAATCGACCGTGATGTGATCGAGCAGACCGGTGTGAGCACGCCCGGTTCGCACCTTACCCAGGTCCGTCTTGAGCGTCTCCAGGGTCTTTTGCATCTTCTGCTCGGTGGATTTCTTCACCTCGCCAATCATCGTTCGCTCTCCTCTTGACTAGCCATGAACCAGCGTACCTTCATCGTGCCCCATTACTAGACGTTTCAGCGCACCGGTCTTGAAAATACTGAACACGCTGATCGGCAGCTTCTGATCGCGGCAAAGGGTAAACGCCGTCGCGTCCATGACTTTGAGATTGCGCGCGATGGCCTCGTCGAAGGACAGACGCGCGTAGCGCGTGGCGTTGGAATTGAGTTTCGGATCTTCGGTATAAATACCATCGACCTTGGTGGCTTTGAGTACGATGTCGACGTTCATCTCCATGCCTCGCAAGGCAGCCGCTGTGTCGGTCGTAAAAAAGGGATTGCCGGTGCCGGCGGCGAATATCACCACCTTGCCCTCCTCCAGATAGCGCATGGCTTTGCCGCGTATGTACGGCTCGGCCACCTGCTCCACGTTGAGCGCCGACATGACTCTGGCGCTCATCCCCATGTGGCGCATGGCGTCTTGCAGTGCCAAGGCATTCATGACGGTGGCCAACATGCCCATGTAATCCGCCGTGGCGCGATCCATTCCCTTGGCGCCCAATGCCACGCCCCGTAAGATGTTCCCGCCACCAATAACGACTCCGGTCTCGACGCCCATGCGCACGACTTCGGCCACTTCTCCGACGATGCGCTCCAGTGTTTCGCGGTTGATGCCGTAGGGGTCATCCCCCATGAGGGCCTCACCGCTCAACTTGAGTAGGATTCTTTTGTAGACGGCTTTTTCCATGGCGGGATGTTACCGCTATCGGTGCGCGGTCGTGAGGGTTATCGCGCTTGCGCGGCCTGCGCCGCCACTTCGGCGGCGAAGTCGGACTGCTTCTTCTCCAACCCCTCGCCCACTTTGTAGAGCGCGAAGGAACTCACCGTGGCGCCCTTGCTCTTGAGTAAGTCCGCGATGGTGAGCTTATCGTCCTTGACGAAGATCTGCCCCAGCAGAGTGACTTCCTTCAGATATTTCTGCATGCTGCCCTCCACCATCTTCTCGATGATT
>JANNFC010000521.1:0-10630 GCA_031379405.1 Betaproteobacteria bacterium
GTCGATGTCACAGCTCCTCGATCGCAAGGAGGTCTATCTTCGGGAGCGCCTGGGCGCGAGCAGAATCGTCCGGCCAACGCTGGCGCGCATACCGTTGGGCGTGCACGTGGAGGATTTTGTTGCTGATGCGGGAACGAAGAAAATCGCTCGTCAGGCAATGGAGCTGTCTCAAGACGAAATCGTGTTCTTATTCGTGGGTCGACTGAGTTTCCACGCCAAAGCGAATCCGTTGCCGATGTACATGGCGCTTGAGATTGCCGCGAAAAAATGTGAGAAGCGACTGACGCTGGTTCAAGTTGGCTGGTTTGCCAACGACAAGATCGAATCGGCATTTCGAGAAAGTGCCAATGCGCTTTGCCCTTCCGTGCGCACCGTCTTTTTGGACGGGCGCGACGCGGTCCTGAGGAAACAGTCGTGGCAGGCCGCCGATGTATTCACCTCGCTATCGGATAACATCCAGGAGACTTTTGGCTTGACGCCGGTAGAGGCTATGGCAGCCGGACTACCCTGTGTGGTAAGCGATTGGGATGGCTACCGCGACACGGTGCGACGAGACACCGATGGCTTCCTCATACCAACCTATATGCCGGCCCCGGGACTAGGCTCGGACTTGGCTGCGCGCTACGAAGACGAGGTAGACAACTACGACAGGTACATCGCCGGAACGAGTCTGTTCGTCGCGGTGGACGTGCAGGCGGCAGCCCTGGCGTATGAACGCCTCGCCCGCGATGAGCCGCTGCGCCGGCAGATGGGTCGCGCCGCACAACAATACGCAAGCGAAGTGTTTGACTGGACGCAAGTGCTCAAACGCTACGGCGAGTTGTGGAGCGAATTGGCCGAGCGCAGGAAGGCACATGTGCCACCGGCGAGCGCGGAGCCCAACCCGAGCCGGGATGATCCCTATAGATTTTTTCCTGCTACCCGAGCGCCACACTTCGCCCCCAGGATCGAATCCAGCGCCTTGTGAAGCAACCGAGTGAAGCGCTCAATCGTCTTCGATCTATTCCGGTGGCGTGGTTCGCCGAAGAGTTATTGCCGCAGCCTTCGCAAGGCGTCGACCTTCTGCAACGGATACCTCACGAGTCCGCCTCGTTGGTCCAGCAAATCATCGAGCGCTACCCGGCCGAGGTGCGACCGATCACCTATCGCTGGTTGCTCTGGTTCGCCAAATGCGGGCTGATTCAGATCCACCCCTGAGCGATGAGCTGATTCGCCGGCGGCAATCTATGTATAATCCGCCCCCTTCGCAAATCCTTGCCTCACCGCAGTTCCCTGGAGCGCTCGCTCCGCTGTCGGGAGGCATTTGCCCATAAGGAGAATCGATGCGACACTACGAGATGGTATTCATTGTTCATCCCGATCAGAGTGAGCAAGTGCCCGCCATGATCGAGCGCTACCGCGGCATGGTAGGCGGCCGCGGCGGCAAGATCCACCGGCTGGAAGACTGGGGTCGGCGCCAGATGACCTTCCCTATTCAGAAGGTCCACAAAGCCCACTACGTTCTGATGAATATCGAGTGCGACCAGGAAACCCTGGACGAACTCGATCACGCCTTCAAGTTCAACGATGCCGTCCTGCGCCACCTGACCGTCAAAATGAGCGGCCCGGTGACGGCACCCTCGCCCATGATGAAGGAAGAGAAGTCCAAGTCCGTGCTGCATCCGGCAGCCTCCGATGAGCAAGCCGGCGCTGACTCGGAACCCACGACGGAACCGGCAACGTAGGGGAACATCTGGAGAACTGCCTCTCTTTGGAAGGAATCCTCCTCACGAAACAGGCGCTTCGCTACACCCCGGCCGGCGTGCCCGTCATCGAAATTGCGATCAAACACACCTCGATTCAGATGGATGGCAAGAAACCCCGGTCAGTGGAGTTGGAGATTGACGCACAAGGCTTCGGCGACATGGCGATGCGTTTGAGCGCGCTCTCGGAAGGCGAAGCCGTCAGCCTCAGAGGATTCCTGGCCAAGCGCACTCAGCGAAGCTCAAGACTTGTGCTACACGTGAACGAACTAGTGAACCAGACAACATCGGATTAAGGAGCGCACATGCCACCATTTAATCGCAACAGAAACAAAGACAAAAAGAAGGACGACAAAACCAATCGTCCGTTATTCAAGCGCCGTAAGTTCTGCCGTTTCACCGCCGAGGGCGTCAAGGAAATCGACTACAAGGACATCGATGTGCTGAAGGATTTCATCAACGAGAACGGCAAGATCATTCCGGCACGCATCACCGGCACCAAGGCAAAGTTCCAACGCCAGTTGGGCACTGCCATTCGCCGGGCTCGCTTCCTGGGCTTGCTGCACTACACCGACCTGCACTAAGGGGAGACGGAGCATGCAAATCATTCTTCTGGAAAAAGTTATCAACCTCGGCCAGTTGGGCGAAGTGGTCAAGGTCAAACCCGGATACGCGCGCAATTTTCTGATCCCCAAGGGCAAAGCGCGCCGTGCCACCGCGGAGAACATGGCGGAATTCGAAAAGCGTCGCGCGGCTCTGGAAAATGCCCAGTCCGACAACCTGACCAAGGCACAGGAATTCGCAGCCAAGCTGGAGGGTCTAGTGCTGCGAGTCACCCAAAAGGCAGGCGTCGACGGGCGTCTGTTCGGCTCCGTGACCAACATGGATATTGCCGACGCGCTCAAGACCGAAGGGCATGAGATCAGCAAGGCTGCCGTGCGATTGCCGCAAGGCCCGCTCAAGCAGGTGGGCGACCATGACGTCGTTCTCGACCTGCATGCAGACGTGAAAGCCACCATCAAGGTTGCGGTGTTCGCCGAAGTCTAAGCTTGCTTCAAGTGTAGTGGCAGACAAATAGGGCTCTATCGAGCCCTATTTGTTTTGGCCATCGCTACAATGTGGCATGGCTCAATCATCGTTTCCCCTGCGTTCCGATCGCGAAGTCGATACCCTCCGACTTCCTCCCCATTCTCTAGAGTCCGAGCAAAGCGTACTAGGCGGGCTGTTGTTGGAAAACGCTGCCTGGGATCGTATTGCCGATGTGGTCTCCGAGACGGATTTCTATCGCGCCGATCACCGGTTGATCTACCGTCACATCTCGCGGCTCATGGAGCAATCGCGACCGGCCGATGTGATTACCGTGGCGGAAAGCCTGGAGAGCACGCAGGAGTTGCAATCCGCCGGCGGCATTCCTTACCTGAACGGCTTGGCGCAAAACATCCCCAGCGCCGCCAACATTCGTCGTTATGCCGAAATCGTGCGCGAACGCGCCATCCTGCGTCGCCTGGCGGAAACTTCCACAGGCATCTCGGACATGGCTTACAACCCCATGGGAAAGGATGCGTCGCAGATTCTCGACGAGGCCGAATCGCGCATTTTCGAGATCGCCGAACTGGGCGCGCGCGGTAAGCAGGGTTTTCAGGATATGCCGCCACTGCTCACGCAAGTGGTAGAGCGTATCGACATGCTCTATAACCGCGAGAATCCGACCGATGTGACCGGGGTGCCCACCGGTTTTCTTGATTTGGATCGCATGACTTCCGGATTGCAGCCGGGGGATTTGGTCATCGTGGCCGGACGACCTAGCATGGGCAAGGCGCAGCCGCTCGATGCGAAGGTGAGAACACTCACCGGCTGGAAGGCGATGGGTGAACTTAAGCTTGGTGAAGAACTCGCGTCCGAGGACGGAAAGCGATCCTTGGTGAGCGGCCTGTATCCCCAGGGACCTCGGCAAGTTTTCCGGGTACGCTTCTCGGACGGCCGCGCCACCGAATGTTGTGCGGAGCATCTCTGGCGAGTCCACGATAGGGACTGGCAAGCGCCGCGCGTTCTTTCCACCGAGAAAGTTGCGCAGATGCTGACTCGCGTGCGCTATCGTCATCGCTTATGGATTGACACGCATACCGGCATGCACGGACACAATGAGGTGCTGCCAATCGATCCTTGGCTGCTTGGCAGCTTTCTCGGCGACGCTAGCCTTTCAGGAAGCGCCCCAGGGTGTTCCACCGCGGAAGACGAAAGGCTGGCGCGCCTGCACCAGCGATTTTGTGAGCAATTCGAGCTGCGCGCGGCCGGAGGTTACGATTGGCGAGTGGTTCAAAGCGCAGGGCATCGTCGAAAGGGCATTCAGGGTGTTGCGCCGAAGGAGATCAAGGAAGCGCTGATCGATCTTGGCTTGTGGAACGTCCGAAGCGAAGATAAGTTTGTTCCCGAGATCTACATGAGCGCCGCACGCGAGGCGCGCATTGCTCTTGTGCGGGGCCTGCTCGACATCGATGGCTGGGTAGAGAAGTGGGGGAGCATGCGCTTTTGCTCCACCAGCGAGCGCTTGGCCGCGGACATGGTCGCGCTCGTGCGATCATTGGGAGGTTGGTGCTCCATGACTCCCAAGCGCACCCAGTACACGTACAAAGGGCCATCAAAAATCGGCGGCACGGCGTACGTCTGCAATATTTACCACGACAATCCGAAGCTCTTAGTCCTGCTGGACCATAAGCGAACCAGCGCGATGTCACAGCCGGTTCGCAAGTCGCGTCCCGTATTCGTTTCCATCGCACCCACGCGAATTGCGCAAACGCAATGTATCGCGGTGACACACCCGAGTCGAACCTACATTACTGACGACGATATCGTCACGCACAACACAGCCTTGGCGCTTAATATAGCCGAGCATGTTGGGTTGAGCGCAGGTTTACCTGTTGGTATATTTAGTATGGAGATGGCAGCCACACAGTTGGTCATGCGCCTCATCGGATCAGCCGGAAAGTTGGACCAGCACAAGTTACGCACTGGGCGCTTGCAAGACCAGGATTGGCAGCGGCTGACCTACGCCGTCGGAAAACTCAACGACGCGCCTATCCACATCGATGAAACGCCCGCGCTCAATGCATTGGAACTGCGCGCTCGCGCCCGCCGGTTACATCGCCAGTACAAGCAGCTTGGCTTGATCGTGGTTGATTACTTGCAACTCATGTCTGCGTCGTCTCAAGGAGAGAATCGCGCCACCGAAATCTCGGAGATCTCGCGCGGCCTGAAGGCGCTTGCGAAGGAACTTAATACGCCTGTCGTGGCCTTGTCGCAATTGAATCGAAGCCTTGAACAGCGGCCCAATAAGCGGCCGGTGATGTCGGATTTGCGGGAATCTGGAGCAATCGAGCAGGACGCAGACATCATCCTGTTCATCTACCGGGACGAAGTGTACAACCCCGATACATCGGACAAAGGCATCGCGGAGGTCATCATCGGCAAGCAGCGTAACGGTCCGACCGGTACCGTGCGCCTGACCTTCCTAGGCGAATACACGCGATTTGAAAACATGGCGGATCCTGGGCGCTATTAGCGCGCAAGGTCCGCCCTGTTTATTCAATTTTCTTCCAACATTGGTGGCATCAACCATTCGACAAATAACAATACACACGTGCAATCACCTTGCGGTAAATTCCGTGCGGACCCTTTTCGCGATGGGAATAACCTTCATTGCATGTCACGCTGGAGCGCAGGCTCCTGCCGAATCCGAGGGGAGTGGCTCCGCTGAGAAGCCACCCATGGGAATCATCGATCGATCCCATGCCATGGTCTCAGGTGGGTTGGAGGCTTTCTTGAGCCGGGCCGATGCGCTGTTTGCGGGTTCAGAGAGTCTCGATGCTCCCACGGGGAGTTATCTTCGGCTGGGCCTGTCGTCGAGTTTCTATCTGCCAAAACACGGCGGGCACGATTTTCGTGTCTTACTGCGCGCCAAGGTGCGACTGCCCAAGACCAATAATAAGCTTCAGGTCATCGTAGATCGCGGCCTTGAAACTTTCACTCGATCGGAGTCGCAAACCGAAGCCGAACGTGCGCTGGGCCAAACGACTAGAGACGATGACTTCTTTATTGGATTACGCGCCATCGTGGCGGAAACCTTCAAGGTTAATTTGACGGCGGACACGGGCCTGCGCTTCTCCGGGTTGTCGCCGGATCCTTTTGTTCGCGGGCGAGCGCAGCACATATTCGAGGCAGGTCAGTGGAAGGTTCCGTTGTCCGAGACCTTGCTGTGGCGCCGATTGGACGCAACGTCGGCTGCCACGGAATTGGCATTCTTGCGGGAGATTTCCCCGTCATCGATAGTGAGCGTGAATAGCAATGCCACCTTCCGATTCCGCCCGGAGCGGTTCGATTTGAGTCAAGTTATCTCGTACTCTAACCGGCTCGACGATGACTCTTTGATTAGCGTCGAGGCGGGAGCCTTTGGACATACGAGGCCAGAACTCCAAGTCACGGCCTACACCGTCGCGCTGCGCTATCGGAAGCGGCTGTATCGGGATTGGGTACTGATGGAAATCCGACCGCAGTTGAGTTTTCCAAGGGAGAGGGACTTCGACACCGTCCCTTCCATTACTTTTGGCATTGAGGCGTATTTTGGTAAGACCAAGTTTCCGGATCCTTGAGCATCGCCATCGCGCTAAGGTTTTTTGAATCCACTGCTCCATGCTCTTACGCGAATGCTTTACGACGGAAGGCGCTTCGCTTTTCCGCCCTACGTGATGCTGTATTTTGCGCTATAGGGTTTCGCTCGCAAAATCTGCCAGGCGAGAGCGCTCGCCGCGTTGCAAAGTCACGTGCCCGCCGTAGCGCCATCCTTTGAAGCGATCCACCACATAGGTGAGGCCTGAACTGCCTTCGGTGAGGTAGGGTGTGTCGATCTGAGCGATGTTGCCCAGGCACACCACTTTGGTGCCGGGGCCGGCGCGCGTGATGAGGGTTTTCATCTGCTTCGAAGTGAGGTTCTGCGCTTCGTCGATGATCAGGAATTTATCGATGAAGGTGCGGCCGCGCATGAAGTTGAGAGACTTGATTTTGACGCGCGCTTGAATCAGATCGCGGGTGGCGGCGCGGCCCCATTCGCCGGCGTCCTCATCGGTGCGGTTGAGCACTTCGAGGTTGTCTTCGAAGGCCCCCATCCACGGTGTCATCTTTTCGACTTCCGTGCCGGGCAGAAAGCCGATGTCTTCGCCCAAGGGAATGGTCACGCGGGTGACGATGATTTCCGAGTAGATCTTGTCGTCCAACGTTTGTGCCAGTCCGGCGGCAAGCGTGAGCAAAGTCTTGCCTGTCCCGGCCTGGCCCAGGATAGTGACGAAATCGATCTCAGGGTCCATCAACAGATTGAGCGCGAAGTTCTGCTCCCGATTGCGGCCGACGATGCCCCACGCGGCGTTCTTGGTATGGGTGCGATCCACGAGCGTCCGCAACACCGCAGTGCTAGCGTTGACCGCGCGCACTTGCGCATAGAGCGGCCGCGCGCCTTCTTGATAGACAAACTCATTTACCAGAAGGCTTGCGCACAACGGCCCAGTGATGCGGTAGTAACTGCGTCCGCCTTCCTGCCAGGATTCGACATCCTTGCCATGCGTATCCCAAAAATCCTCGGGCAAGGCGCGCACGCCGGTGTAGAGCAGATCGGTATCTTCGAGAACCTTGTCGTTGAAATAATCCTCGGCGGCAAGTCCCATGGCTCGCGCCTTGATACGCATGTTGATGTCTTTCGACACCAGTATGACGAGCCGGGCCGGTTGCGACTCTTGCAGATGCTTGAGTACGGCGAGAATCTCGTTGTCGCTCTTGCCGGAAGCCAGATACTTGGGCAGTCCGTTGTCGATGGCATTGGTTTGCAGGTACAGCCGGCCGTTGACCCCGGTCGAGCCAGGGCGCGAGAGCACGATGCCTTGATCGATGCTGTCATCCGTACGATTCACCAGTTCGTCGAGGAAGCGGCTGGCTTGGCGCGCGTTGCGGGCGACTTCGGAAACGCCCTTCTTGTGCGCATCCAATTCCTCCAGCGTGGCCATGGGCAGATACAAATCATGTTCCTGAAAGCGGAACAAGCTCGTGGGATCGTGCATCAGCACATTGGTGTCAAGGATGAAGAGCTTGGTCTTCGTCTGGACCAGGGCAACGGGAGTGGCTTTTGGCATTCGGAAAAATTACGCGATGAGAGTTGTTTAGGTA
This sequence comes from Betaproteobacteria bacterium, assembly GCA_031379405.1. Taxonomy (GTDB): domain Bacteria; phylum Pseudomonadota; class Gammaproteobacteria; order Burkholderiales; family SHXO01; genus SHXO01. The sequence continues at coordinate 7,950 of JANNFC010000521.1, forward strand.
ATAAAGGGGACTTCGCGGGCGGGGTATTGACCCCGCCCTTGACCAAAGGGGGCTACGTACAAGTCACTTCGCCCCCTTTGGAAACCCCCGTAGTTTGCCCCCGCGCCAAGAGCGCGGGGAATACGAGTTAGAGTGACCCTACGAATTCCAGTACTTCCTGCGCATGCCCCGGCACCTTGACGCCGCGCCATTCCTTGCGCACGACATCCTGGGAGTCGATGACAAAGGTGCTGCGCTCGATACCGCGTACTTTCTTGCCATACATGTTCTTTATCTTCATTACGCCGAACATCTCGCAGATTTTCTCGTCCTCGTCGCTGATCAGATCGAAGGGAAATGACATCTTGGCCTTGAACGATTCATGAGAGCGCAAGCTGTCGCGGGAGACGCCAAAGATCGCGCATTGAGCCTTAGTGAATTCGTCGTGCAGATCGCGAAACTGGATGCCCTCGTCGGTGCATCCCGGTGTGTTGTCCTTAGGATAGAAATACAACACCAGGGTGCCGGAGCGCCCAGACAGACGGAAGCTGCCGCCACCGGTTTGCGATGCGACGAAGTCGGGTACTTTCAGATTCTCCAGCATGTCGGTCTCCTCAAGTTATTTTCTGCCGGACGAGTGTTTCAGGCGGTACCGGCGCGAGAAACTCCCGACCTTGCAGCATCAAGGGGCCTGCGCGTCCTGGCATTTCACCGGACGTGACGTCATGACGCGGCAGATTTTTCTCGGGCAGCCACTCGAAATACTCGCTAAGGGAACTCATTGCGTAACCTTGGTCTTGCCAACCTTCCAAGAGGCGCTCCAGCACAGGCGCCAAGCGCATGCCTTCCAGTTCTGCGTGCAAGGTATACACGTGGCCGTTGGTGGGCGATGCCTTGGTCTTATCCAAAATGTGATTCACCACGGTACTCTCGTCGAGGCCATCGAGTCCCAGCAGTTCATCCAGCGTGGGTAGGGTCGTCGGAAGTTGCGGGCAGGCGATGACCTCGGCGTTTTGAACCGGGACGAAGGGCCGAGTTCCGCGCGTGTCCGAACAATAATCAAAGCCTAGCCGTTGCGTAAGCCGAAAGGCGTGACGATTCATCTGCCATCCCGCCGCGCCATGAATCTTGGGGTCGGTCTTGAAGATCTCGCGAAAGCGTTCACAGGCGCGCTCCATTTCGAGTTGCGTCCATGGCGCCTCTTGCTCGCTCACGTTGTCCTGCCACTTGACGTGATCGTAGGTATGGATGCCCACCTCGAACCCGGAATCGCGCACCGTACGCAGTATATCGGCGCACTCCTTCCCGATATCGGGACCGGGCAACAAGGTGCCATAGAGCAGCGTTTTCAAACCGTAGTGTTTGAGCACCGATGTGCGCCGTACTTTACCGACGAACCCGCGTCGAAACACGCGCTTGATGGCGCGCCCGGTGTGATCTGGGCCCAGGCTGAACAGAAATGTTGCGTTGGCCTTGTGCCGCTTGAGCAGACTTATCAGGTTCGGGATACCCTCGCGCGTGCCGCGAAAGGTATCGACGTCCACCTTGAGAGCTAGGCGTGCTTGCGTCATGTATTAAAGTTTTTCGTCGTCAATCAAGTGGCGGGCCTCGACCACCTGATTGCGGTAGGCGTCGAATATATTACGCAGGGCGGTCTGCATGTCGATTTTTGGTGCCCACTGCAGATCGGCCTTGGTGTTAGTGATTTTGGGGACCCGATTCTGCACGTCTTGGTAGCCCTTGCCGTAGTAGGTGCCGGAGGATGTTTCGACCAACGTCACTTTGTGCGCGTTGATCTGATATTCCGGATAGCGTACGGCCAGATCCAACATCATGGTGGCCAACTCGCGCACGGAGAAATTGTTGGCAGGATTGCCCACGTTGTAGATCTTTCCCTTGGCCACGTCGTCCTTGTTCTCGATGATCTTCATCAAAGCATCGATGCCGTCGTCCACATAGGTGAAGGCACGCTTTTGCTGCCCGCCGTCCACCAATTGAATGGGCTCACCTCGCACGATATGACCGAGGAACTGCGTGATTACGCGGGAGCTGCCTTCCTTGGCGGTATGGATGGAGTCGAGTCCGGGTCCTATCCAGTTAAACGGCCGGAACAGCGTGTAGTTGAGACCGCGCTGCTGGCCGTAGGCGGCGATCACCCGGTCCATCAGTTGCTTGGCGCAAGCGTAGATCCAGCGCGGTTTGTTGATAGGCCCGTAGACCAGCTCGGAGGTCTCCGAGTCGAACTCTGCATCGCGACTCATTCCGTACACCTCCGAGGTGGACGGAAAAATGATGCGCCGGCCGTACTCGACACATGAACGCACCATAGGCAAGTTGGCTTCGAAGTCCAGCTCGAACACTCGCAGCGGGTCCTTCACATAGGTGGCCGGTGTGGCGATGGCCACCAGAGGCAGCAACGTGTCGCACTTCTTGATGTGGTAGGCAATCCACTCGCGATTGATGGTGATGTCACCTTCGAAGAAGTGAAAGCGCTTGTCATCCATGACGTGGCCGAGGCGATCGGTTTGCATGTCCATGCCGTAGACCTCCCAGTCGGTGCTCTGGATGATGCGCGTCGACAGGTGATGTCCAATAAAGCCATTGACACCGAGGATGCAGATTTTTTTCATGTGCCGGGATCGGAAGATGGTGAGGAAGGCGAGGGGGTAGGGGGGGTGGGGATGTCGAAATAGGTAGGGGCG
>JANNFC010000564.1:0-2192 GCA_031379405.1 Betaproteobacteria bacterium
GCTCACCGACGCGGCGCCATTTGACAACATGTCGCTCGACAAAGCCTTGGTGATCGCGGCCAGCCTTGACGAACAAAGTACCCATCCGGTTGCGCGAGCGTTGGTAAACGGATGGCGAGAACGACAGCCGGGTGTCGCGACAGTGCCGGTTGAAGACTTCGGCGTGCTCAATGGCCGTGGCGTCCAAGGCCGCATCGGTGGTCAGCTATGGCATCTGGGCAATCATCGCTTAGCCGAAGAACTGGGCGTTTGCTCGCCAGCACTCGAAGCGCGGCTAGCTGTGCTGGAAACTGCCGGCAAGACCGCCATCGTCCTGTGCGCGGCCGCCGGCCCTGTGGCAGTGTTTGCTGTTGCGGATACGGTTAGGCCCGAGAGTTTGGCGGCAGTAACGGCCCTTAAGGCGCTGCAAGTCGAACCGGTGATGTTGACGGGTGACAACCCGGCCACGGCACGGGCGATTGCCGATCAACTCGGTATCCAGGACGCACGCGGCAATCTGATGCCGGAAGACAAACAAAGCGCCGTCGCCGATCTCAACAAACGTCATGGCGTAGTCGGCATGGTGGGGGATGGAGTGAACGATGCGCCGGCGCTGGCGCGAGCTGACATCGGCTTCGCAATGGGCGCGGCAGGCACGGCTACGGCCCTGGAAACCGCTGATGTCGCGATCATGGATGACGATCCTCGCAAGATCGCTGATTTCATCGGCCTGAGTCGGCGTACAGGCTCGGTGCTGAAACAGAACATCGGTCTGGCGCTGGGCATTAAGCTCGTCTTCCTCGGGTTGGCGTTAACCGGCTACGCCACACTGTGGATGGCCGTATTCGCCGACATGGGGGCGAGCTTGCTGGTGGTGTTGAACGGGCTGCGCTTGCTTAGCTACTTTCCCCAAAAGGCACTGGCCCAAAACCAAGTGTCGCGGGCCAGTTTGTGAGAGGTGACAGTGCTTCAATCAGTTCGGGGACTTCGTCTAGTTCGGATCAGATTCGGGCTGATTTCGGCTTTTCCTGACAGTTGCGGTGACCTTCCCCCTCTCTGATCCCGGTGTCACCAAGACGCACAGCCGAACACACGCCTCGGACGCCAGTCCGTTCTCAGAGAGCCAATTTTAGACGATGAAATACCACCCGAGGTTTCCCGAGCACTTCGGCTCGGTCGAAAATGTAGCACTCAGAGGTCGCACTCAAACTCAGGGGTAGGGTAGAGGGCAGACTTGCGCCTGCCCTCCCTCATCAAACCGTGCATGCAGGTTTCCCGCACGAAATGTGGTCGACCACATTTGTGCGATACGTGGTGTTGGCACAAACGTGGCGCTGGTTTGAGGATACAAAGCTGACACTCAGAGTACGCCGCTTCTGCACGCTACCAAGGCGCACGGACAACTCCTTGGACGAGACTTCAACCCGCTAGACACCCGCTAGACACACTGTTGTTACTGCCAACGGTCAGGTCTATACTTACTATTAAGTATAGACCTGACCCCTTCTGTCTTTTGATTGAATATCCCTTCAGTCATGGCCATCAACGAACTATGCTAAATTAGCGAGCATGACGGTGTCCCGAAAGCAATCCATTATCTTCGTGCTAATCATCGCTCTCTTAGCGAATGGGTTTGCCTGGGTATTTAGCGGCGTAGCGATTGCACATGAGCTCGATCACGAGCGCTTGGTACTCTCGCTAGACCCGGCTTTGCATCTGGGTGAGCATCATCGGGGCACTTCTGATGGCACTGATGACAGCGGAGACAGCCCGGATGCAGGTACCCATTCCGTTCTGCACGCGATGAGCCACACCCTGGGCGCCGTCCTAAGCGAAACAAGATTGCTCATGGTTTTCGCGAACACGCAAGTTCTCATCGCAGTCGTACCCTCCTTCATGTCCGAGTCCGTCGCCGACTCGCCGCTTCGCCCTCCTCGCAACCACTTCGCAAGCTAGTTTCCGAGTGCTTTCAGCGTGACCCTGAAGATTCAGGGTGGTTCGTGCTTGCAAGCACGCCACGTTGCATCGGACCTACAGCATGTCCACGCCGCTCTGGCGCGCGCAATTTTTGCGAAGGATTTCCATGGTATTCAAGTTGTTTTCCGTCGGTCCAAGACTTACCGCTCGGAGCGGAATCGCTTTTCTTGGTGTGATCGTGATGCCGTCGGCAATGGCCGAGCGCACGTTTGTCGGTCCACCCACCGTCCACATCG
>JANNFC010000595.1:0-1825 GCA_031379405.1 Betaproteobacteria bacterium
TCTCTACCGGCCTCCCCGGCAGGGGTCCAATCGGACTATCACTGACACACATGACACGGTTTTGCCAGACCTGTTGTCACGGTAATTTGGCCTCGTCGTGTCGTTAATCAGAGACAAGATTGGCAAACAAAGGACCTGAGACCAGCAGGTGAGGTATTGCGCCGGTCCCGAACCGAAGAGGTTCGGGAGGCTCTTTAAGCTCGATTGTTCAATTACTTGAGTAATATTTTAAGTCTGATTCAAGGCGATATTTTTTCTCCTGAACTTTCTTAAAATCTGAGCGACCAATTCTTGTCTCCGATTAACGACACGGCGAGGCCAGGCACAACCAGTACAGCAGAAGCAATGAGGCGGGGGGAGATGGAAACGCCAGAAGGGGAGGGTGCGGCAGAACATATTTCGCACGCGAACTGATCGCAACGCGGCAAGCGCGGCGAGCAGTTCAGGGAGGGAAGATGAGTTCGCCGTTTGCTGCTCGTTCGTTATCCGCCAATCAGCGTCGAGACGAACATTCGTTTTATTCTGGCCGCCGCCAGCGCAACAAGAAGCCAGGTGAAGTACTTCAGGCATGCGTTCCTGCCTGCGCCAAACTTTCCCACGGTGCCGAGCTTCCTCACTGTGCCGATCTTCCCCACTTCGCCGATCCTCCCCACTTCGCCCATGTGCCCCACGCAACTGTTCCCCACTTCGTCGGAGCCAGCGAAGCGATGATCGCCTTACTTCGCGGCGGCGTCATCCCATGCTAGCGAAGACAAGCCGCCCCCGTCTCTCCGCGGTCTACCAGCGGTCCGGCCTGTTCGATCGGCTCGATAACGCACGCAGGCAGCATTCAGTCACGCTCGTAAGCGGGCCGCCTGGGGCAGGAAAAACCACCCTTGTTTCCAGTTATCTCGAATTGCGGAACCTGCGCTGCCTCTGGTATCAGATCGATTCAGGCGACGAGGATGTCGCCACGTTCTTCCACTACTTTACCCAGGCAGCGAAGAATCACTTTGCACCCAACGCCCTTGCGCTGCCTGAATTCGAGCCGGGAAACGTATCCGACCTCATCAGGTTCAGCCGCCAATACTTTCGCGCGTTTTATGCCGGCCGGGATACACCGCTGGTCGTGGTGCTGGAAAATTATCAGGAGTTGGCGGAGGACTCGCCTTTGCACGATGTAGTCCGGGTCGCCTGCGAGGAGATACTCGAGCACTGTCACCTTGTCATCGTTAGCCGCCATGCTTGCCCCAAAGCCCTTTTCAGAAAGCGCTTTAGCGATGCCGTGACAATCATCGGCCCGGACGATCTGGTTTTAACGCCCGACGAGACGCGCTGCATTGCCGAATCGAAGGGAATAAAAATATCTTCCGGGGCCGCCGCATTGGACCTGCAGACGCGAAGCGCCGGGTGGATGATGGGTTTGATGCTGGTGATCGAGCGCGCTCGTCGTGACAACACTGGCAAGAAATTGAGTCTCTCCCTGCGCGATGGGCAGGAAGAGCCCCTGTTCGACTATTTCGTGGGCGAGGTGTTCAGGGGGCTCGACGTCGACTGCCGCGAGCTGCTGATGCAGATCGCCTTTCTTCCAAAGATGACGGTCCATCGCATCGCCCGGCTCACCGGGACCAAGAAGGGCGGCGCGCTGTTAAGTGAGCTCATGCGCAAGAATCTCTTCGTCACGCATCATGGCGGCAAGGAATCCGCCTATCAGTTTCATCCGTTGTTCCGGGAGTTTCTCCTGGACCAGGCTGCGGTGCGCTACCTCGATGCTGACCTGAGGACACTGCAGTGCAAAGCTGCGGAAGTCCTGATCTCGGATGGCGATGACGAGGCAGCCATCGAC
>JANNFC010000622.1:0-5404 GCA_031379405.1 Betaproteobacteria bacterium
TGATTGGGACAAAAGTGGCGAAATCGGTCCCAGACGAGGCGCAAACCGCAGCGAGGTTGAACACCTCGCGAGGATTTGCAACGAAGTATGGGGCCGATTCTCGCCATCTTTTGTGCCGTTTAGAGTGAAGCACTACACTAGTGGGGGATGATCACGCTGTCGATCACGTGAATGACGCCGTTGTCCGCGACAACGTCGGTCTTAATGACGTTGGCGCCGTCTACCGTTACGCCTTTCGCGCTGGCCTTGATCTGGATGGATTGCCCCTGGACAGTTTTCGCCTCGCCCGTCTTTACCTGCGCCGCCATGACTTTGGCCGGTACCACGTGGTAGGTCAGAACCGCCCGCAGTTTCTGCTTGTCCGCGAGCAGCGATTCGAGCGCGCCGGCGGGCAGTTTCGCGAAGGCTGCATCCGTCGGCGCGAACACGGTGAACGGCCCCGCACCCTTCAATACATCGACCAGTCCGGCAGCCTGAACGGCTTTGACCAGGGTCTTGAAACTTCCACCTGCGATGGCGGTATCGACGATGTCCGCCGCGAACGCCGTTTGACTGGCAATCAGCAGGGCGCTTGATGCAAATAGTGCTTTACTTTTCGACATGATATTTCCTTTGGTTGGGTTGTGAATCGAGGGAATTGCCTTACTCGCTGAATTGGGCGACGGCTTTGTTTCCATCAGCCCCGCACATAAGCGCCAATGCTGCGTCCTCTTCGTCCTGACTGGAAGCGAAGAACTTCGCGGCGCCGACCTGCGAGTCCGACAAAATGAGTTCGCCATCCGCTTGGTTGCCGGTGTACATCTCCCAAGCGTAGAGCGTGATCTCTCGTAACGAACAGTTCGCCACGTATTGCATCTTCACGGATTGATGCGGGTACACGCTTTGTTGCGTAACCGGATCAGTTCCGTAATTCACCGGCCGCTCATAGGCTCGAAGTACGCGCGCGATGCGCGCAGGCCCGGAAACCGGCAGAAAGCGCTCATCGAAGTAGACGTTTTGATCACCTGTCGTGTCGAGCGCGAGCCAGTTCGGTGCGGCCGCGGCAGAAACGGAAACGGCACAAAGCAGTAGGGCCGCGTAGCTAGATTTCATAGTGAACTCCTGGCTTGATGGGTTAGTAAGGTGGAACTCTGTCCAAGTAATGTGTGGGCAGTGCAATGGACATGGAATATACGTATGGATCGTTTTGATGTCAACATGTGCATTACAAAAATTTAATTGACATAAACATGACCAATTCTGTACAGAGGCCGGGACAATGCACCCCAGACGGCACCGAGCATCGGGATGGGAGCGCCGAAAATCGCGGCCCGCGACGCTGATAGCGGGCCGAAAAGGATGGGATTCGCAATCGCCGCGAACGGCAATGAGGGCCTGGACGAGCGGGTCGCTCGTCCAAGGGGGTCAGTCGAGCTTTATGCCCTCGAACTCGACGAGCGTGGAAAGTGCGCCTTCCAGCAGTGAACGCGCCGCAGCGGTGGAGGCGTGCAACACGCGATGAATTTCCTTGTCGCGCTCGTTCAGGCTTGCACACTCGCTGCTGTACCTCTCGAAGGCCACCAGACTGTTGATCAGATCCACCATGTGATGCGGACATTCACATTTTACGGAGGGCGCACTCTGAGCGATGCGCGCAAGCTGTTCCGCATTGAAGCGGCGCATCGGCACGCCATGCCCTGCGGCGGGCACCGCCGCCAGTGGCTCGATGGACGATCCAACGGCCATTTCGCAGGCACGTTGTAGCTCGGCCAGACTCACTGGCTGCTGCAGTGCGAAGATGCCTGCGCCCTCGAGCGCGTCCAATGTGGGCCGGGCGGCGAACCCGTAGATGACGACAACGTGGCGCACGGCAGACGCAGCGATGTGCCGCCGGATATGATCCACGGCATCGGATTGAAGCGAGGCGTACTCAAGAACGGCGACATCGGGAGTCAGAGCCCCTACGCGCTCGTCGAAATCGGCTGCGTTGGCAAAGGCGCCCACCACATCGAATCCCGCAAGCCCTGCCGCCTCTGCCCGCAGGCGCGCGGACAGGGATTCTCCGAGAACGATCAGGCGCCACACGCGTCTGCCCGACACGGCAGCGGGACGCGCCCTCGGCGACATGCCCTTGAGGCGCGACTCGAGTTGCTCGATCGATAGGTGCGCCACGCTACTGATCGGGTGTCCCCCATCCACCAAAGTCTTGACGAGAGTCAGCCGCCGGACATCGCTGACCGAGTACCTGCGACTTTGCCGGGCGCCGGTGCGCGCGGGGGCCGCCATGTCGTAGCGCCGCTCCCATATGCGCAAAGTCTCGGGATTGATGCCTGTCAGTCGCGAGACGACTCCGATCGAATATCCATTCTCCAATTCGGCGCTGCGGTCCATGGCCATGCGGAAACCCCCAATTCCTTTGACAATAGCGAATACTAGCGATTTGCTTTGTACAGGACAATCATTGTTCGCGCACGAACGGCCGGCACCCGAGCGGACTGTTCGATGGACCGTACAGCTTGCAGCCTAATCGGAGGTCGTGAATTCCTCGCTACACCACCTTCCCCGGATTCATCAGGTTCTTCGGGTCCAAGGTGTTTTTCACCGCGCGCATCAGATCCATCTCGACGGCACTCTTGTAGCGGCGCGCTTCATCGCGCTTGATCTGGCCGAGCCCATGCTCCGCGCTGATGCTGCCGCCCAACGCGTGCACCAGATCGTGGACGATGTTGTTGATGCCTGCGGTCGCGGCCGCGAAGGCCTCGTCGGTCCAGTTCAGAGGCCTACTCATGTTGTAGTGCAAGTTGCCATCGCCCAAGTGACCGAAGGGCGTGAGCCGAATGCCCGGGAAGGCAGGCTCCAGCAGTTCACGTGCGCGACGGATGAACTCGGCGATGCGCGAAACCGGTACGGAAACATCGTGCTTGATACTGTAACCCTCTCGCGTAAGCGCCTCCGGGACGTGCTCACGCAATGACCACAGTCGCTTGGCCTGCTCCGCGCTCTGAGCGATGACGCCGTCGCTTACTGTACCCGCCTCCACCTGATCGGAAAGAAACACCAGCAGCCGATCGTTCACAGCGTCTTCGCTATCGGAGAGTTCCATCAACACCTGCCACGGGAAATCCTGTTGCAACGGCCTCTGAGTGCCGGGGATATGGGCGAATACGAAGGACAACGGCAAGCTGGAAATCATCTCGAAAGCCGTCAGCCGCGTGCCGAAGGCGCTCAACGCGGATGCCAGCAGCGCCACCGCTTGTTCCGGACTCGACAACCCTATCCAGGCCACGGCGTGGGTCTTGGGCAATGGGAACAGCTTGACCACCGCCGCCGTGATGATGCCCAGGGTGCCCTCGGCGCCGATGAACAACTGCTTCAAGTCGTAGCCCGTATTGTCCTTGCGCAGCCCGCGCAGTCCGTCCCATACGCGCCCATCGGCGAGTACCACCTCCAACCCAAGGGTCAGGTCGCGGGTATTGCCGTAGCGCAACACGTGAACGCCGCCGGCGTTGGTGGAAAGGTTGCCGCCAATCTGGCAACTGCCCTCGGCCGCCAGACTCAGTGGAAATAGTCTGTCCACCGCTTCAGCAGCGCGCTGCAAGTCTTGCAGGATGCAGCCCGCTTCTACCGTCATGGTATTGTTGTCCGTATCGACGGCTCGCACGCGGTGCATGCGGCGCAAACTGACGACTACGCTGCGACCGCTGGCATCGGGCGTCGCCCCTCCGCACAGTCCGGTATTGCCCCCTTGCGGGACGATCGCCACATGGGCTGCGCCACAGGCCGCAACGACGGCCGCCACCTCCGCCGTATCGCGCGGCATTACGACGCACAGGGTGTTGCCACGCAGTCGCTTGCGCCAGTCAACGACGTAGGGCTCGATGTCGGATGCTTCGGTCATCATGCCGGTCGGGCCGACAATTGCACCCAGTTGCACTGCAAGTTGGTCTAAACTGGCCATTCCTGCTCAATCAATGGAAAAAGGGCATTATAGGTAGCGATCAAGGTCATCCGTCCCATGCAACCCGCTCGCCGATCCGCATTGCCACTCACGTTGCCGAACCTGATCACGTTGGGCCGGCTCCTTGTTGCGCCCTGTATTGGCTGGGCGCTATTGGAATTCGCCTATGCCGTCGCGGCGTGGACCTTCATCATAGCGAGCCTGAGCGACTGGCTGGACGGTTACCTCGCCCGTAAGTGGAATCAAACTTCTCGCTTGGGCGCGCTGCTCGATCCCATCGCCGACAAGCTGATGACCTTTTGCACGGTGGTGGCGCTGGCCTGGGCAAACAAACTTCCGATAGAAGTGGCCATGATTCTGATTGGCCGCGATGTGCTCATCCTGGGCGCCGCCATCTCCGCCTGGAGAATCTCCGGCACCATGGCATTCCCGCCGTCGAAGTTGGGGAAACTGCATACCTTCATCGTGTTCAGCATCATGGCGGTGCTGATCGCGCAGGCCGCCGGCTGGGTGCGCCTGGGGGATTTGCTGCCTAGCCTATTTATCGTGCCCGTGGTGACGGCCGTGCTATCCGGGGTGCATTACGTGTGGAGCTTTTCACGCGGGCGTGGGGGGCATGCGACGGCGTAGCCGGTCGGGTTTTCGAGATCGCTTTTCAGAGGCGGGCGCGATGGGTTCGGCGGGTGGCGCTGTGCTTACTCGCGCCCTACGGATCTACCAGATCGTCTTGATCAGGGGGCTTTCCAACATTCGCTGGTCGCGCGTCACCAGCGGCAACCCCATGGATCTTGCAGTGGCGCCAATCAATCGATCCGCGGGGTCTTGGGGATAGGTCCCCGGGAACGCTGTTGCAAGCGCGGCAATCTCGGCCGTCAAGTCATGGACAATGACGCCGGTGTCCTCAACCAGCGTACGTATGCTACTTTCAATCGTTGATGGGGCGTTTAAGCGACCCGTCTCGAATAGCATCGCAAGTTCCCATAGACTTATGGAAGCGATCGAAATGCCGCCCGAATCGACCGCCCGTCTGATCGCCGTCGCGGCGGAGCGTGATAGACGTTTGGGCTCAACCGCCAACCAAACCCACGCATGGGTATCGAGTATGATCATCTCAGTCCACTTCCCAAGTTGCGGGAGTGACAACAGACGCTTCGATATCTCCAGTGATTTCGATAGTGCCTGCCAGACATCCGAAGATATCGCGCTCCACGTCTTCCACAGGCATCAGCTTGGCTACAGCGACCCCCTTCTTTGTGATGAGCACGGGCTGTCTGCGCTTTTTGACTTCGTCCATAATTCGTAGACAGTGCGTCTTGAATTCTCCAGCAGGTATGGTTTTCATGGTCATATCCAGGTGACTATGGGCGTATTATAGTGGTTTTGATGCCTGCTCATCCCCTCGACTGGGAAGGTTACGGGTAGGATGTGATGAGATCGAAGGTCGAGCCAAGGGTAAAAGGGACCCCA
>JANNFC010000625.1:0-14546 GCA_031379405.1 Betaproteobacteria bacterium
ACGTGAATCCACTGGTGATCCCCCGTCGCATCGGCGAACTGATTGACGCGCGCCTGCGTCATCTCCAGCCAATCGCTCACCACGACTTCCTGACCGACGCGGGCGCGCAAGTCCTCAATTCCGTTTATCGTCACCAGCGCCATCTTCATGCTCCCAGGTCAAAGCGCTCGATTATACGAAGGGGTGGGACAGCATCGCGTGAATCGACTAAGCTTTCGCTCCTCTGCACTAAAAGGACGAAACAATGACGGAAGTAAAACGCCTGGGGCTGGTCGGTCTGGGCCGCATGGGGGCGAACATGACGCGCCGCCTCGCGCGCGGCGGGGCGGTGATTCACGCCTTCGATGTCAGTCCAGTGGCCCGCAGCACACTCGAGGGCGATTCCAACATCAAACTCTTTCTGAACTACGCCTCGCTAATCGCGTCACTACCACAACCGCGCATACTCTGGTTGATGTTGCCAGCGGGCAAGATCACTGATGAAGTGCTCGAGGCCATCGTGCCGCTATTGACCGAAGGCGATGTCGTCGTCGACGGCGCCAATGCGAACTACCGCGATTCTCAGCGCCACGCCACGCAACTGGCGGCTAAGGGAATCGAGTTCATGGATGCTGGTGTGTCCGGGGGCATCTGGGGATTGAAAGAGGGCTACGCCCTCATGTTGGGCGGCAGCGCAGCGGCATTTGCTCGCCTTGAACCCTTCGTGCGTCTGCTTGCTCCCGCGCCGGATCGCGGTTGGTTACACTGCGGACCGGTGGGCGCCGGTCATTTCGTCAAGATGGTGCACAACGGCATCGAATACGGAATGATGCAAGCCTTCGCCGAAGGGTTTGCACTGATGCAGGCCAAGCGCGAGATGAATCTCGACCTTGCCGCCATCTCGGAAATGTGGCGCCACGGCAGCGTTGTACGCTCTTGGCTGCTCGATCTGACCGCGGACTTCCTCAAACACGACGCCGCCTTGGAGCAGATCAAACCCGTGGTGGTCGATTCCGGCGAGGGACGCTGGACCGCTGTTGAGGCCATCGAGCTGGGTGTTCCCACTCCGGTGATGACCCTGGCGTTGATGTCTCGCTTCGCCAGCCAGGGCAAGGACGACTTTGCCTCCAAACTGCTGGCCAAGATGCGAGCGGGTTTCGGTGGTCATGCCGTGCAGTCTCACGAGAATCCGGACCTCGAATCATAGTGACTAATGCGATCCCACAACGGCCTCAGTCGAGTCCGCCCGCGAGATTCACCATAAATCCAACAACCCTATCTTCACGTTCGGGAGGAGCGAGGGAGATATCGTCTCATCTTTCTTGGGCGTCAGCAGCCGTTGGTACCCCCTCGCCGCCGGCTCCAGGTGAATCGAAACGCGTTCGGCGTCGACATCCACTATCCACACTTCAGGAATGCCGTATCGTGCGTAGATTGGAAGCTTGACTTCTCGATCGTAATCTAGCGTCGTATGTGCAACTTCGATGATCAGCAACACATCTCCTGCCCTCGGTAATTCGCGACGACCAATACTGGCGGGCCCTAATATCACCACATCAGGCTGCGGTGCAGTGCGAGGCGGCAGGACAAGCGGGTTCTGTATTGACACCATCCCTTGCGCACCAAGCTGTGCGGACAACAAACGATTGAGCGTATTCACCAAATAGACGTGCGGCCCACCGATTGGCGCCATCTCAATCATCTCCCCATCGATGAGTTCGACTTGATCATCTTCCCCAAGTACACCCGCCTTGCCGAGTTGGTAGTATTCCTCAATGCTCAAGAGGCGGCGTGGAATCGATAGCGGTGCACCCATGATCACGCAGCCTCACGATGGTAATTGGTAAGAACGCCCCCTAGACGTGCGCGACACCGAACACTGCCGCTCGGATATTGTGCATCGTTTGCTGCCGCACTAATTAGTCGGTTTCCGAGCGCTTTGGCGCGCACGACCCGTCTGCTGCGTTCAGCATCGGCAACGTACTGGAGTGGAAAAAGTTCGGCAACCATGCGGCCCAGTATACCGAGACCGGAAATTTCTCGCCTACGTCGATTCCCGCCATGATGCTTCGCGCCTTTTCTACATCTTTTCCCTTAGCAGATCGGCAGCTTACGTCGGCGGCATGTCGACAATCAGCCAAATCGAGGGGCGAATAGCGGAAGTCGGGTTAGTGCTCCGCCTTGGCGTGCGAATCGTCCTCTGATTTTTTCTTCTTCGACGATTTTCTGGGGGGCGGTTCGTCGACAACCTCCTCTGCCGCCCCCGCTTTGGGGGCCTCTTTCTCGATGATAGGGGGTACGACCGCGATATTGCCCGCCGCCATATAGTCGTGCATCTCCTTCCATCCGGCGTAGATCTGCGCGCGCGATTGATCGGGATACAAAGAGAAGCAATCCTCCAAGGCGCGTCCAGAGTGACGACAGGACGCGCCTACGGCCTTGGCGTCGGCTTCTTCCTGGGCGGCTTCCTTGGCTGGATTGGGCAGCCCTAGAGCGTCGCAACCGGCCATAAGTGCACACAGGACTAGGCAGGAATGGGGGGTAAGACGGGTGTTTGGCATGCCCGTGTTATCGGAGCAAGGACGAAGGGCTTTAGCGAGGTCTTCTTGCGGGAATGAGTTACCCCGCCGCAAGCGGCGGGGTATCGAAACCCCGGATCACCCACTTCCTCGCAGCCCGCCGCGAAGAGTAGAACCCGAAGACACTCAAGACGGTCGGCGGCCGTTCTATCTAGCCACCCGCACCTCCACCAACTGATCCGAGAAAGTCGGTGCGCGCCCGAGGTCAGCGAACTTGGCCGAGTTGATGGCACTTACCGTGCGACCATTTTTACTGTGAGTCATCCAGTAACCTAGCGGCGCGCTGATCAAGCCCGGCATCACATCCTCGCTGACTTTCGCCACCGCTTGGAAGCGTCCGCGATCGTTGAAGGCTTCGACCAGCGCGCCTTCGCGAATGCCGCGCGATTCGGCGTCGCGAGGATGAATCACGATGAACTGCTCGCCCGCGTGACCCATTTGGCGCGCAATGTTGCTGTAGCCGGAATTGAGGAAGGCGTGATTCTTGGGCGACATTACATTGAGCGGGAAGCGTTTACCCAGCGCAGGGTTGGTGGCGACGGACTCGTTGGGAGCCCGGTAGTGAGGCAGCGGGTCCACCGGAGAACCGTCCTGGAATTCATTGGAGCCTTGGCGAAACACTGGAATGACAAAGTTGCCGCCGGCTGCCATTGACGCTTTCAATTCCACTTTTCCTGAAGGCGTGGGGAAGTTACCCTCCCGATGCGGCGCGTAGGTGTCCGGTGTTCCCACCTTGAGCCGCGCGTAGCCTTTCTCTTTCAACATGTCCATGGTGGTGCCTTGCAGCGCCGGCGCATTCCAATCCAGCGATTCCATTGCCATCTGTTGGTCGTTTCGCGAGAAGAATGGATCGTCGAAACCGAATTCCTTCGCCAGGCGGCGGAACAGTTCCGTATTCGGAATGGCCTCACCTTGGGGGGAGATGGCTTGATTGTTGGCGGTCACGTAGAAATGCCCCCAGGAGAACATCAGCTCGAAGTGCTCCATTTGCGTGGTGGCGGGCAAGACGATATCGGCGTAGCGCGCGGTGTCGGTCATGAAGTGTTCGCTCACCACGGTGAACAGATCCTCGCGTTTGAAACCTTGGATGAGCTTGTCCTGCTCCGGCGCCACCACCATGGGATTGGAGTTGTAGACCATCACCGACTTGATGGGTGGATCGAGCTTGATCTCTCCGGTGAGTGCTTGACCCAGCAACCACTGATTGAGCACGCGCGTGCCGGGCTTGATGAAGTCCGGGCGCATCAAGTTGTCCCAACGCATGGGGAAAGCCCAGATGGGTAATTGCAGAATGCCGCCACCCACTTCGCGCCACGCACCGATCAGCGCAGGCAGGCAAGTCAACGCGCGCACGGTCTGACCGCCGCCCGCGTGCCGTTCGATGGCCACTCCGATGCGGATCACCGAGGGTTTCGAGGTCGCGTACTCGCGCGCAAGCTTGCGCACGTCCGCTGCCGGAATTCCCGTCCACTGCGCCACCTTTTCCGGCGGATACTCGGCGGCGCGTTGCGCCAACTCGTCGTAGCCAACGGTGTATTTGTCGATGTAATCCTTGTCTACCAAATTCTCGGTAACGATCACGTTCATCATCCCAAGGGCAAGGGCGGCATCGGTGCCGGGACGAATGCGAATATGCCAGTCGGCTTTGCGCGCGGTGCGCGTGGAAAGCGGATCGATGACCACCACCTTGGCGCCGCGCTTCTGCGCCTCGGCGATGAAGGGCCAGTGATGCAAATTGGTACTGATGGTGTTGCATGCCCACAGAATGATGTAGCGCGAGTGCACGAAGGCCTCGGGGTCAACCCCGGGCGTGGGGCCCACCGTCATCATGTACCCTGTGCTGGCGCCGGAATCACAGAAGGTACGCTCGCTGATGGTGGCGCCAAGCTTGTTGAAGAACGGGTCACCAACATTCAACCCGTTGAGAATGCCCTGGGTGCCGAGGTAACTATAAGGAAGAATGGCGGTGGGCCCATGCTCACCGATGATCTGGCGCCAGCGCTTGCCAATCTCGGCAATGGCTTCGCTCCAGGAGATGCGCTCGAAGTCGGCGTTGCCCTTGAGGCCTCGGCGGCGAAGCGGATAGAGAATGCGATCCGTACTATGCACACGCTCTTCGTAGTGATTTACTTTGACGCAGAGGGTTCCGTCGGTAAAAGGGTGATCGGGGTTGCCTCGAACACCCACCATCTTCCCATCCTTCACTTCCACTATCATCGAGCAGGTGTCCGGGCAGTCGTGGGGACACGCGGTCAGGACTGTTCGGGAGCCACTGCCAAGGTTCGTTGCACTGTTAGGTTCGTCCATCTGTCTCCTCCAAGATAGTCTCAGATACGTTTTTTTGGTGGGCTGCTCTCCAGCCGAAGCGAAGCCTGCGCCTTCGCCGCGCGATCGTCAACCAGGCCTGCATGAAGACTGGGCTTAAACGGCTCGGAAGTTTGTTGGGGATGGGAGGCTAGCGCGTATCTTCGCTGTTTGATGACTTCCGCCGTATGGGAAAAGCGCAACGCCTTCCGTGTGCGCATTCGCGGGAGATTGTCCCGGGCGCGCAGGAGTGTGCCAAACCTACACCGCAGTGCAAAGCACGCCCGTCGAGTACAAGGGAACACCCGTGACTGAAGTCAGCGGACGCGGCTGCCCTGTAATCGCCAAGGCGAATTCGTCCAAATCCGGCGGAACCATTGTGTCTTTCGAGCGTCTGTACAAAGCCGGACGTGCGTAACGTCTAGTTCTAGCTTTACTGTTGTACCCGTTGTACCCGTTGTACCACCTCCTCCTTTTAGCCCCCGAATCACCATCGGGGGCTTTTCTTTTTGGCTCTACGATTTTGGTCGACGCAATTTAGCTGTGTTGGATGGTGATGCTTGAACACGTTTACCCAATGCCCCTTTCACGGCCCCGTCCACGTTTTCCAGAAAGATGAACTCCATCTTGTCGCGCGCTTCCTTCGGCACATCGCGCAGATCCTTCTCGTTGCGCTTAGGCAACATGACCCTCTTGATGCCCGCACGCAGCGCCGCCAAGACTTTCTCTTTGACCCCTCCGACGGGCAGCACCAAACCGCGCAGACTGATTTCGCCGGTCATCGCCGTGTCGTGGCGAACTGAGCGGTTCGACAACAGCGAGGTCAGGCACAGGAACATGGCGACGCCCGCACTCGGCCCATCCTTAGGCACGGCGCCAGCGGGGACGTGCACGTGAATATCGGACTTATCCAGAGTGCTGATATCGATGTGCAATTCCTCTGCGCGTGATTTCACCAGAGTGAGGGCGGCCTGCGCGCTTTCCTTCATCACGTCGCCCAGTTGTCCGGTGAGAATCAAGCGACCACTTCCTGGTGTTCGGCTGGCTTCGATGAAGAGAATGTCGCCACCCACCGGTGTCCACGCCAATCCAGTGGCGACGCCGGGCACGCTGGTACGAGACGCCACCTCGCTCTCGTATTTTGGTGGGCCGAGAATCTCCGCCACATCGGTTGCATTGATGCGTACCTGGTGCGCGCCATCGGCGACTCTTACCGCCGCGTTCCGGCACAGCGCACCCAATTCTCGTTCGAGATTTCGCACACCCGCCTCGCGTGTGTAGTCGCGGATCAGACGTTGGATTGAAGCGTCGGTCATGACGCAACGGTCCTCACCGAGGCCGTGTTCGATCAACTGGCGCTTCACCAGATAGCGCTTGGCGATCTGCAACTTTTCTTCGGCGGTGTAGCCAGGCAGATCGATGATCTCCATGCGATCGCGCAGCGGTCCCGGAACGGTGTCGAGCATATTGGCCGTACAGATGAAAATCACACGAGAAAGATCGAAGGGCACGCCGAGATAAGCATCCCGGAAGTTCACGTTCTGCGCAGGATCCAGCACCTCCAACATGGCGGAAGTTGGGTCACCGTGGCCGCTGCGACTCAATTTGTCGATCTCGTCCAACAGCATGACGCAGTCGCGCGTGCCCGCTTTCTTGATGGCTTGGATGATGTTGCCCGGCAAGGAACCGATATAGGTGCGGCGATGGCCGCGAATCTCGGATTCGTCGTGCACACCGCCCAGCGACACGCGCACGAACTTGCGCCCCATGGCCTTGGCGATACTTTGCCCCAAGGAAGTCTTGCCCACTCCGGGCGGACCGACGAAGCACAGCA
Organism: Betaproteobacteria bacterium; assembly: GCA_031379405.1. Lineage (GTDB taxonomy): Bacteria > Pseudomonadota > Gammaproteobacteria > Burkholderiales > SHXO01 > SHXO01. Next base: position 6,697 of record JANNFC010000625.1, read on the forward strand.
TGGCGCCATGACCGTCGGGATTGAGTTTGCGCACGGCGAGATATTCCAGAATGCGGCGCTTGATCTTTTCCAGGCCGAAGTGATCATCGTCCAGAGTTTTGCGTGCCGCGGCGAGATCGATGGAACCCTCGCTTAGTTTGGACCACGGCAATTCGATCAGCCAATCGAAGTAACTGCGCGCCATCGAGTACTCGCCCGACGCTTCGGGCATGCGCGCGAGTCGTTTCAACTCCTTGCGTGCATGGGTCTCGACGTCCGCCGGCATCTTGGCTTCGACCAAGGCTTTTTCCATCTCTTTGATTTCGGCGCCCGCGTCGTCGCCATCGCCATCGCCCAATTCGTGATGGATGGATTTGAGCTGTTCGCGCAATACGTATTCGCGTTGGCGTTTGTCGAGGCTCGCTTTGGTTTTGTCGTCGATCTCCTTGGTCAGCCGCAGCACCTCTATGCGCTTGACCAAATGATCCAGCACCCTGTCCAGCCGTGTCTGTAAATTGAAACTGGCCAGAAGCTCCTGTTTCTCTTCCGGCTTGATGTCCATGAAGCCGCCCACCATGTCCGCCAACGGACCGGGCGAATTGAAACCTTGCAGCGCGGTGGCCAACTCGGGCGGTGCCTGCGGCAATAGTTCCAGGGCTTCGTGCGCTTTATTCTTCAGTTGGATGAAGCGTGCCTCGATGTCCTGGCTGGCTTCCTCGCCATCGCTTACCTTCTCGATGCGTGCGGCGAGGAACGGGTAGCCCGTCAGGTATTCCTTGACGATGAAGCGCTGCATTCCCTGGCAAATGATGTGATGAGACCCGTCGGGCGTGCCAATGACGCGCAGAATTTGCGCGACCGTCCCGACGTGGTGCAGGTCCGCAGAGGAAGGATCTTCCTTGCCCGATTCCTTCTGCAGCAATATTCCGATGGGCCGTTCCGTTCGCACCGCTTGCTGGGCGGCCGCCACCGATCCTTCTCGCCCCACGGTTAGCGGCAGAATCATCCCCGGGAATAGCACCAGATTGCGTACCGGCACCAGGGCGATGGCGTCGTCGGGCAATACGAAGACTGGCCGCCCGCCGGGTAGAGCCGGGACGTTCTTGGTTTGGGACGCCTGCGTGACCTCGATGGGAGGCGGTGAGTCGTTATCGGCGTCCTGTGTCAAGATGATCTCCGAATAAAGTATGTACTTTAAGATTCTTCAGATATCGGGGTGTTCCGGCGGATTTCAACCTTTGCTGTCGGCGTGGTGCGCGAACTCACTCTAGGGAACAACGGCGGTCGCTTCGATCTCCACCTTGGCCGCATCTTCGATGAGAGCCGAAACCTGGATCGCGGTCATCACCGGGAAATGGTTGCCGATCACCTCGCGGTAAGCTACGCCGATCGTGCGAAAGGCGGCGACGTACGCTCGCTTATCGGTCACGTACCAGGTCATGCGGGCAATGTGCTCGGGACGTCCGCCGGCTTGCGCCACTACGGCGACGATATTCTTCAGGGCCTGGCGGGCCTGTTCGGTCAAGTCGTCGCTGACGATGCGACATTGTTCATCCCAGCCAATCTGCCCCGCGACGAACACCAATCGTCCTTGCGCCGCGATGCCATTCGAATACCCCCGCGGCCGCGCCCAACCGGGCGGTTGCAAAATCTCTAGCCCTTGTGCCATGACATCTCCTTTGCCTTAAACCCCCAGATAGCGATGCCACACGCCATGGTCGGCATCGAGTTCTTTGGAACTACCCGTCCATACCACGCGCCCGCGTTCGATGATGGTGTGGCGATGGGCGAGCTTGATCAGACGCTCCACATATTTGTCGATCAGCAAAACGGTTTGTCCTTGGTCGCTCAAAATCTTCAGGCAATTCCAGATTTCTTCGCGAATAAGCGGCGCCAGCCCTTCCGTGGCCTCGTCCAAAACCAGCAAATGCGGGTTGGTCATCAACGCGCGGCCGATGGCCAGCATCTGCTGCTCGCCCCCGGAGATCTGATTGCCGAAGTTCCTTCTGCGTTCTTTCAGCCGAGGAAACAGTTCATAGACACGCTCCACGCTCCAGCGCTGCGCCGAGTGCCTACGATTGGCGGCAAAGGCCACGAGGTTTTCTTCCACACTCAGGTTAGGAAATATTTGGCGCCCCTCAGGCACCAGAGCCACACCCAGTTTCGCGACGTGATGTGCGGTGCGCCCGCCGATGTCTTGTCCGCGAAACCGGATCGCGCCCTTCCAACAAGGGGTGAGCCCCAGTATGGAGCGCACCGTGGTGGTCTTCCCCATTCCATTGCGACCGAGCAAGGTGACGATCTCGCCCTCATCAATACGAAGATCGATGCCGAACAACACCTGGCTCGCGGCATAGCCGGATTCCAACCCTGCAATATCCAGCAACGTATTCAAGCGGCCACCTCGTCACCCAGATATGCCTTTCTAACTTCCGCGCTTTGCCGCACGGCGTCCGGGGTGCCGGTTGCAATGACCCTTCCACTTACCAGGACCGAGATGCGATCCGCCAAACGGAACACGGCATCCATATCGTGTTCGATCATCAACAGCGTGCATTGCGTCTTCAGTTCCGCGATCAAGCTCACCATCTGTTCCGAGTCCTCGGGCCCCATGCCGGCCAGGGGCTCGTCCAGAACCAGAAGCTTGGGATCTGTGGCAAGCGCCAGCGCGACCTCCAGCCGCCGCTGCTGACCGTGCGAAAGGGTCTTTGCGAGCACATCACCTTTGCCATTCAGCCCTACCCGGTGCATGACTTCGCTGGCGCGTTCGAATAGCGCGCGCTCCCTCACCACGGGACGCCAGAAACCCAAGGGTGACTCAGACACCGCCTGCACCGCCAACGAAAGGTTGTCGAGCACGCTGCAATTCAGAAACACATTGGTCACCTGATAGGAGCGCGCGATACCTAGTTGAACACGCCGGTGCGCCGGGGCCTGCGTGATGTCCTGGCCATTGAATTGGATGCTTCCCTGATCGCAGGCGACGCTCCCCGTGATCTCATGCACGAGCGTCGTCTTGCCGGCGCCGTTCGGTCCGATCAATGCGTGCAGTTCCCCGCGCTGCACGCAAAGACTGACGCCGTCGCTGACCGCGAAGGCACCGTAGCGTTTCACGACGTCCCGCAGGTTAAGGATTGCTTCAGGCACGTGCCCTACTCCACAAGCTCGAAAGACCATTGCGCGCGAACAGCACCACCGCCAGTAGCACCAGTCCCAGGCCCAATTGCCAATAGATGGTTTGCGAGGACAGCACCTCTTCCAGCAGCAACAAGACGGTCGCACCCACGACACCCCCATACACATACCCCACGCCGCCCAGCAGCACCATGATCAGCAACATGCCCGACTGGCTCCACTGCAACAAAGCGGGGCTCGCCAACTGGCTCTGATTGACGATGAGCGCGCCCGCCAATCCGGCCATGGCGCCGGCGATGACGAAGCACAACAGCTTATAGCGGTACACCGGGAAGCCGATGGCTTCCATGCGGCTTTCGTTTTCTCGAATGGCTTGCAGGGCGCGTCCGAAGCGTGCGTTCACCAGACGGCGCAGCAGCAGCATGCAAAGGACCACGAGCGCCAGCACAACGTAGTAGAAGACCTCGTCGGACTTCGCATTCAGCCCGAAGGGTAACTCCGAGCGTTGCGCCAATGGCAAACCGTCCTCACCGCCGTACTCTTTGAGCGAAACGAATACGTAGTAAATCATCTGTGCGAAAGCAAGGGTGATCATGATGAAATACACGCCGCGCGTTCGCAGAGAAATCGCACCAATCACCAGCGCCACCAAGGCGCTGACTCCCACCGCAAGTGGCCAGGTGATCGATGCCGAGGCGATGCCGTGGTACATGAACATCCCGACAACGTAGGCCCCGGTGCCGAAGAAAGCGGCTTGACCGAAGCACACCATGCCGCCAAAACCAACCAGCAGATTCAAACTGGTTGCGGCCAGCGCGAAAATCATAATGCGGCTGACCAGCACCACATAGAAGGGTTGGTCAATGCATCGCATGATGAACGGGAACACGATGAGCGCCACCAGCACCGCGATCTCCGCGAGCGGCCGAGCCGGGTGATGCAACTCGGATAGGGGGCTCATCCCCTGGCCGGAAACAAGCCCTGTGGCCGCCAGAACAGCACGCCCGCCATCAGGATATAGATGAGTATGGATGCCAGCGCCGGCCCGAGATTGGAGGCAACCTGCGGCGAAAACACTTCGCGTAACGTCATTGGCAGGAGTGTGCGTCCGACCGTATCCACCACGCCTACCAGCAGCGCGCCCACGAAGGCCCCGCGAATGGACCCGATCCCGCCCACCACGATCACCACGAACGCCAGAATCAAAATACTCTCGCCCATGCCTACTTGCACTGCCAACAATGGCCCGAGCATGGCGCCCGCCAACGCACTCAACGCCGCGCCAACGGCAAATACGGCGGTGAACAGACCACGCACGTTCACGCCCATCACCATGGCCATTTCTCGATTGGATGCCCCCGCGCGTACCCACATCCCGACGCGCGTGTGACTCACCAGAAAGTACAACAGCAGCGCCACGGCGATACCCACCGCGATAATCAGCAACCGATAGATGGGATAGGTCAAACCGGGAATCACTTCAATGGGACCCGACAACGCCTCGGGAAGATTCAGCGCCACGGGCTGCGGCCCCCAAATAAGTCGCACCACTTCGTTCAAGATGAGAATGAGCGCGAAGGTCGCCAACACCTGCGACAAGTGGTCGCGTTCATACAAAGTGCGCAACAGCGTGATCTCCAGCAACACTCCGATCACCGCCGTGCCCACCAAACTTCCCGTCACGCCCAACAGGAACGATCCGCTAAAGGCCGTCAACGTCGCCGCCAGATAGGCACCGACCATATACAAGGACCCATGCGCCAGATTGATCATGTCCATGATGCCGAACACCAGCGTCAAGCCCGCCGCCAGCAGAAACAGCATCAATCCAAACTGCAGCCCGTTCAAAGACTGCTCGGTGAGAAATATTAGGTCCATGACATTATGGCAGGCACGCAGGGCGGAAACGGCGCAGCCACCTTCCGCCGACGCACGGCAAAATCACCCTTATCGATTCCAATCCAATGCCCATTGCTCGTCGCATGAACATGCCACCGGCGGGTTACGGCTTCGCCTAACCCACATTACTTAAGCTTGCAGTCCTTCCCATATACGTCGACGTGATTCTGCAACACCGTGCCGACGAGTTTGTTGGTAATACGACCGCCGGGCTCCTTGACCACCTGCCGGAGATAGAAGTGCTGAATCGGGAAGTGATTCACGTTGAACTTGAAGTCACCCCGCACGGACTTGAAGTTGGCGGCGCCCAACGCCTTACCGAGGGCGGGCTTGTCTTCGATCTTGCCTTTCACATCGCGCACGGCGGCATCGATCAATTGCGCCGCATCGTAACCTTGCGATGCGTACAGTGTGGGCAGTCGGCCGTATTCCTTCTGGAAGTCAGCGACGAATTTCTTGTTGGCGGCATTGTTCAGATCGTGCGCCCACTGCGAGGTGTTGAACACGCCGACCATGGGCTCGCCCACCGCCTTGATGATGTCCTCGTCAGCGATGAATCCCGGCCCCACCAAGACCGTCTGCTTATTCAGACCCGAGGCGACGAATTGCTTGATGAAATTGACGCCCATACCCCCCGGCAGAAAGACATAGATCGCTTGCGGCTTGGCCGCGCGAATCTGCGCCATCTCCGAGGAATAATCGAGCTGACCCAGCTTGGTGTAGATCTCCTCCAACACCGCACCCTTGTAGAAACGCTTGAATCCCGTCAGAGCATCCTTGCCCGCGGGATAATTGGGCGCCATCAGCACAACGTTGTTGTAGCCACGATCATGCACGAACTTGCCGCCTGCCTCGTGCGCACCGTCGTTCTGCCACGCGGTGCTGTACAACCACTGGCTACAACCCTGACCGGAGAAATGAGCCGGCCCGGCGTTGGCCGTGATGAAATAGGTTTGGGCGTCGAACACTGCCGGCGCTACCGCGAGCATCACGTTGGTGAACACGATGCCCGTCACAAAATCCACGCGGTCCTTCTTGAGAAATTTCTCTGCCAATTGCTTGCCCGTATCAGGGTTCTGCTGATCATCAGCGAACAGCACTTCGGCAGGAAGTCCGCCAAGTTTGTTGCCGTTGTTCTTCACCACCAAATTGAACGCGTCGCGGATATCAAGGCCGATGGCGGCGGAAGGGCCCGATAGGGTGCTCAGAAATCCGATCTTCACTTTGTCCGCCGCGTGCGCGCCGGCATTCATGGCGCACGCCACGACGGCGGCGGCAATTATCCTCTGCATGCCTTGTTCTCCTCTAGTTGAGCCTCCAATGCGGCCTAGTATATAGACATGGTAAAACCTTAAGGCAACTGCGGCGTTGCCGCAGGGCTTTTTCCTTTTGACCGCTGGCGTAGCGCGGGTCCCTTACGGCGGAAGGCGTTGCGCCTTTTCGCCCTACGATCTCCAGTCGGGGATTACCGGCATCGTCCTTGATCCCTAGTTACCTTCGAACACAGGCTTCTCCTTCGCCGCGAACGCTCGGAACGCGCGTTTGAAATCCTCCGTCTGCATGCACAACGCCTGCGCTTGTGCTTCGGCTTCGATGGCCTCGTCAACGCTCATGCTCCATTCCTGATGCAGGCACATCTTGGTCATGGCGTGCGCGAAGGTTGGGCCTCGCGCCAATTCGGCGGCGAATGCTTGCGCATCTGCCACCACTTTTTCCGGCTCGCACAAGCGATTGAAGAAGCCCCACTGCATGCCTTCGTCCCCAGGCAGTGCCCGACCGCTAAACAACAACTCAGCGGCGCGCCCCTGCCCGATTATGCGAGGAAGAATTGCGCATGCGCCCATATCCGCACCGGAAAGTCCCACTCGCACGAACAGGAACAGGGTCTGGCTGCGCGCCGTGCCGAAGCGCATATCCGAAGCCATCGAGAAGATTGCGCCCGCGCCCGCGCAGATGCCATCTACCGCTGCGATGATAGGCTGTGGACAGGCACGCATCGCTTTCACCACATCGCCGGTCATACGGGTGAAGGTGAGTAAGCCCGACATATCCAGCTTGGTGAGCGGTCCGATGATCTCGTGCACGTCTCCGCCCGAACAGAAATTCTCTCCCGCACCGCTTAGCACGACGGCGCTCACATCCTTGGCATATTGCAGCCGGCGAAACACATCGCGCAGCTCCGCATAGGATTCGAAGGTCATGGGGTTCTTGCGCTCGGGCCGATTGAAGGTGATGGTTGCCACCCGCTCCTTCACGTTCCATACGAAATGTCGTGCCTCATAGTCCTCAAGGAAGACCATGTTCTCGCTTTCCAATCCGTCACTCATGGGTTGCGACATCCTATGTTCTCCTTTGGGGTTCGTTGCTCGACTGGGTGGCGACGTGGGTCTTCAGTTTCGCCAATAACCGGTAGGTTTGCGCCTTATCTGCGTGGGTGAGCCCAGAGAACAACTCCACGACCCACCGCTCGTGCCGGGCCGCCATGCGGTTGAACAGTGTGCGTCCCGCGGGCGTCAATTTCACCGCGTAGGCGCGACGATCCTTGGGATCATCCGCCCGCAATACCAGTCCTTCTTGCTCCAGTTGATCGGTGAGACCGGTGACATTGCCGCCGGTCACCATCCGGCGGCGCGACAACTCGTTCATCTTGAGCCCTTCTGGGCTGTGTTCCAAGTGCGCCAGCAAATCGAAGCGCGCTAGTGTAGTGCTTCACTCTAAACGGCACAAAAGATGGCGAGAATCGGCCCCATACTTCGTTGCAAATCCTCGCGAGGTGTTCAACCTCGCTGCGGTTTGCGCCTCGTCTGGGACCGATTTCGCCACTTTTGTCCCAATCA
>JANNFC010000655.1:0-9470 GCA_031379405.1 Betaproteobacteria bacterium
CCCGATGCCATCATCGCGCGCGACATGATCAAGCAATTCAGTCCTGACGTGCTGACCCTTGACGTCGAAATGCCCAAGATGGACGGGCTTGTGTTTCTGGAAAAGCTGATGCGATTGCGACCCATGCCGGTGGTGATGATCTCATCGCTTACCGAGCGCGGATCGGAGCAGACGCTACGCGCATTGGAGTTGGGCGCCGTCGATTTTGTGGCGAAGCCGACACTCGATATTCAAAACGGGCTGCAAGAGTACGCTGAAGAGATTACGGCGAAACTGCGTGTAGCAGCGCGTGCGAAGATTAGAAGCAAGCCGGCGCCCAACGACATCGATACCAGCCGTCACGCAGTGGACGTTGTCCTGCCTTCGGTTCGTATCCCGACGGGATCCATGGAGAAGATTATCGTCATTGGCTCCTCTACCGGAGGAACTGAGGCGCTCAAGGAGGTTCTGGTTCGGTTTCCGCCCGATACACCCGCGATTCTGATCGCGCAGCACATGCCGGCAGGGTTCATCAAGTCCTTCGCGCGGCGGCTCAGTGGCCTGTGCAAGATCGAAGTAACGGAGGCGGAGGGCGGGGAACGCGTTCTGCCGGGACACGCCTATATCGCACCTGGGCACTCGCACTTGCTGCTCAAACGCAGCGGCGCAAATTATGTGACGGAACTCTCGGACGGGCCTCCGGTGAATCGACACCGCCCTTCCGTGGACGTGTTATTTCGATCGGCCGCGAACTTCGGCGGCAAAAATATCATAGGCGTCATGCTCACGGGTATGGGCAAGGACGGCGCCCAGGGCATGTTGGAGATGAGAAACGCCGGTGCCGTCAATTTCGCGCAGGACGAGGCGACTTGTGTCGTTTATGGCATGCCCAGGGAGGCGGTCGCGGTAGGCGCGGTGGAGGAGGTGGTCCCACTGCAAGGAATCGCAGCCAAAGTGCTCGAAGCCGTGGGTTCCAACCGCGCCCCACGAGTCTATTCCTATTGAGTCTAGTCCCAGTTCTATTAAGTGTTACTGAATAACGTCGTTATGGGGATGTACCTGCCACGCGCCGGTTGACCATGGGAGCCTGAAACATGCATGCAGATGTGCAACAAGCCAACGGAACGATGCGAATCAAGTTGAACGGGCGGTTCGACTTCAGCGCGCATCGCGCTTTTCGTGATGCTTACTCACCCGCCATCGACGCCAAAGATGTGCGAGAAATCGACGTCGACTTGGCTCACGTAGACTATTTGGATAGCTCCGCCTTAGGGATGTTGCTCATGCTGCGGGAAAAAGCCCAAGCCGCCAGCAAGGGCGTCAAGCTGACCAACTGCAAGGGTTCGGTCAGGCAGGTGCTCGATATCGCCAATTTCAGCAAGTTATTCGAGATGCGCTAGTCATAGGGACTCGCGCGGCACTTTCGAAGCGGGCTCACTTTCGGCTAGAATCCGCTCCGCTTCAGGCGCGTAGCTCAGCTGGTTAGAGCACCACCTTGACATGGTGGGGGTCGTTGGTTCGAGTCCAATCGCGCCTACCAGTAAATCAGGAGTCAGAGGAAGGGAGTGCGCTAGGCCCCCCGTCTTCTGGCTCCTAATGTTTTTTGACCTCCGGGTTGTTGTGATGTCCTTCTCGCCCGAATCACTGTTCTCTTGTCATGCCTTCAATCCGCCTGCCCGACGGGGCGCAGAAACATTTCGATACGCCCGTTACCGTGATGGATGTGGCCGCATCCATCGGGGCCGGACTCGCGCGTGCGGCGTTGGCGGGGAAGGTGAATGGCAAGTTGGTGGACGCGAGCTACCGTATCGAGAGTGATGCAGAACTGGCGATCATTACCGATCGGGATGCCGAAGGACTGAACATCATCCGTCATTCCAGTGCGCACCTGCTGGCACACGCCGTCAAGGAGCTGTTTCCCGAGGCACAGGTGACCATCGGTCCGGTGATCGAGGACGGCTTTTATTACGATTTCTCCTACCAGCGCCCCTTTACGCCTGAGGATTTGGTGTCTATCGAGAAGCGCATGGGCGAGATCGCCAAGCGCGACATCAAAATAGAGCGGCGAGTCATGCCGAGGGCGGAGGCGATTGCCTTCTTCAAGGGCCAGGGCGAGCATTACAAAGCGGAAATCATCGCGTCCATTCCCACAGGCGAGGAGGTCTCGCTCTACGCCCAAGGCAACTTCATTGACCTGTGTCGGGGACCGCACGTGCCTTCGACAGGCAAACTCAAAGTCTTCAAGCTCATGAAGCTGGCCGGGGCCTACTGGCGAGGGGATCATCGCAACGAGATGCTTCAGCGCGTCTACGGTACGGCGTGGGCCAAAAAAGAGGATCTCGACGCCCATCTGCACCGCCTGGAAGAGGCGGAAAAGCGCGATCATCGAAAACTCGGCAAGCAACTCGACCTGTTTCACCTCCAGGATGAGGCGCCGGGCATGGTGTTCTGGCACCCCAAGGGCTGGTCCATCTGGCAGCAGGTTGAGCAGTACATGCGGCGAGTACTGGCGGCAAAGGGTTATCAGGAGGTCCGCACGCCCATGGTGATGGACCTTTCGCTGTGGGAGCGCTCGGGCCATTGGGAAAACTACCGTGAAAGCATGTTCATCACCAGTTCCGAGAATCGAGACCACGCCGTCAAGCCGATGAGCTGCCCTGGGCATGTCCAGATCTTCAATCAAGGCATAAAAAGCTATCGCGACTTGCCCTTACGACTGGCCGAGTTCGGTTCCTGCCATCGCAATGAACCTTCAGGAGCGTTGCACGGCATCATGCGGGTACGCGGTTTCGTGCAGGATGATGCACATATCTTCTGCACCGAGGAACAGGTGCAATCCGAGGCGTCGGCTTTCATCGTGTTGCTGCAACGGATCTATCGAGACTTTGGATTCGAGGAGATCTTGATCAAACTGGCCACCCGCCCCGCGAAGCGTATCGGCACGGACGAAGCGTGGGAACGAGCGGAGAGGGTCTTGGGCGAGGCATTGACCCAGAAGGGTCTGGAATTTCAAATCTCTCCCGGCGACGGGGCCTTCTATGGGCCGAAGATCGAGTTTTCCCTCAAGGACTCCCTCGGGCGGGTGTGGCAATGCGGTACCCTGCAGTTGGACTTCGCCTTACCGGGCCGACTCGGTGCGGAGTATGTGACGGAGGACAACGCTCGCAAAGTGCCCGTCATGCTGCACAGAGCCGTCTTGGGTTCCATGGAGCGCTTCATCGGCATCCTTATCGAGCATTATGCTGGGGCCTTGCCCACCTGGCTGGCCCCGGTGCAAGCGGTGGTCATGAACATCTCCGAGAACCAGCAATCCTATTGCCGGGAAGTGGGTCAAGCTTTGGAGTCCGCGGGGGTGCGCGTTGCCTGCGACTTGAGGAACGAAAAGATAACCTATAAAATTCGCGAACATAGTCTTCAAAAAGCACCGTATCAGCTTGTCATAGGCGAGAAAGAAGTAAGCGCCGGGACGGTGGCGGTGCGAGGAAGGGGTAACACAGACTTGGGTGCGATGTCCTTGAACGAGTTTCTGGCGCGTGTGCGTTCTGAGTTACCTTCGGCTTAAAGACAGGGTCTTTAAGCCGATTTTTCATAAACATAGCGCGGAGGTTTAACTATCGCTCAGGAACGGGAAGTTCGTATCAACGAGGAAATCACCTCCCCCGAAGTTCGATTGATCGGGGTCGAGGGTGAGCAAATTGGGGTGGTTAGTGCGGCGGCGGCCAACAAGATGGCGGAGGAAGCGCAGGTAGACCTCGTTGAGATCGCCCCGCAAGCCCAACCTCCCGTTTGCCGGCTCATGGATTATGGGAAGTTCAAGTACCATGAGGCGAAGAAGAAGCACGAAGCGAAACTCAAACAGAAGCAGATCCAGGTCAAGGAAATCAAGTTCCGCCCGGGTACTGACGAAGGCGATTACCAGGTCAAACTCAAGAACTTGATCCGGTTCTTGGAAGAGGGCGACAAGGCAAAGGTGACACTGCGATTCCGCGGTCGAGAAATGGCGCATCAGGAATTCGGCATGCGACTACTCGAGCGAGTACGAGGCGATCTCGATGAGGTCGGCGCGGTGGAGCAGATGCCCAAGATGGAAGGGCGCCAGATGATCATGGTGTTGGCGCCCAAGAAAAAGCCGCATTAGTGAGCCACACTATTTAGCGGTGGAGTAGTCGGACGTAAGTGTAGTCAGACGTAAGTAGCACGCAAACAAGTGATGTCGCGGTAATGGAAGTGCTCACGTCGTGAGCCACCCGGCCTCAAGCTATAAAAGGAAGTAGCAATGCCAAAGCTTAAAACCAAGCGCGGCGCGGCGAAGCGTTTCCGCGTCATGGGGAGCGGTGCCATCAAGCGCACGCGATCCAACCTGCGCCACATCCTCACCAAGAAAACCACCAAGCGTAAGCGCCATCTGCGCGGCATGACGGCCGTATCTCCGGCCGATGCGCAGGCCATCAAGGCCATGCTTCCCTACGGGTAAGGAGACTCGCCATGCCACGCGTAAAAAGAGGTGTAACGGCGCACGCACGCCACAAGAAAGTTCTCGAGCAAGCCACGGGTTTCCGCGGGCGTCGCGGTAATGTATTTCGCGCCGCCAACGAAGCGGTGATGAAGGCTGGGCAGTACGCCTACCGTGATCGCCGTCAACGGAAACGTCAGTTCCGCGCCCTGTGGATCACGCGTATCAACGCTGCCGCACGCGAAGTCGGATTGACCTATAGTGCATTCATCAACGGACTCAAGAAAGCCGCCATCGAGATCGATCGCAAGGTGCTGGCTGACTTGGCCGTGATGGACAAACCAGCGTTCTTGAAGATCGCCGAGCAGGTCAAGGCGGCGGTGGGCGCTTAGTCGATAGTTCATCAAGAAAAGGAGGCCGCGCGCCTCCTTTTTTGTGTCGCGAAAATGGACCCGCTAGAACAACTCCTCACCGAGGCCACGACGGTATTTGCGCAGGCCAGCTCCGCTGCCGACTTGGAGCAGGTCAAGGCGCGATTCCTTGGCAAGTCAGGCGCGCTGACGGAGCAGTTGAAGGGCCTTGGCAAGCTGCCTCCCGATGAACGCCCCGCGGCGGGCGCACGCATCAATCAAACGAAAGTAGCCCTTGAAGCCGCCTTGGAAGCACGCCGCGAGGCTTTGCAGGGAGCGGAACTCGAGCAGCGATTGCGTGAAGAGTCGCTCGACGTAACGCTGCCCGGCCGAGAGGCGGGTTGGGGCGGTTTGCATCCGATCACGCGCAGCCGTGAGCGTGTCGAAACCATCTTCCGCTGCATGGGCTTCGACGTGGCCGACGGACCGGAGATCGAAACCGACTATTACAACTTCACCGCGCTCAATACGCCAGAAGATCACCCCGCGCGCTCGATGCACGATACGTTTTACGTGGCGGGGGGCGCGCATTTGCTGCGCACTCACACCTCGCCAATGCAGGTGCGGTATATGGAGCAGCATCGTCCACCGCTACGCGTGATCGTCCCGGGGCGAGTGTATCGAGTGGATTCCGACGCCACGCATTCGCCGATGTTTCATCAAGTCGAAGGGTTGTGGATCGATGAGAGCGCCAGTCTTTCCAATCTGAAGGGCGTCGTGCGCGAATTCCTGCGACGCTTTTTTGAGCGCGACGATCTCGAAGTGCGCTTCCGTCCCTCATTCTTTCCTTTCACCGAACCCTCCGCCGAGATCGATATGACCTGGGAGAAAGGCTGGCTCGAAATCGGCGGCTGCGGCATGGTGCACCCCAACGTGCTGCGACACGTGAACATCGATACCGAGCGCTACCAGGGGTTTGCCTTCGGTATGGGGTTGGATCGCATCACCATGCTGCGCTATGGCGTGAACGATCTGCGTCTGTTCTTCGAGAATGACCTGGCTTTTCTCGGGCAGTTTCGCTGAGCAAGGGATGACAGCACAATGAAATTCTCCGAACGCTGGTTGCGCACATTCGCCGATCCTGCGCTTTCCACGGAAGAGTTGGCGCATGCGCTGACCATGGCGGGTCTCGAGGTGGAAGCCAACGAACCCGCCGCTCCGCCGTTCGATAAGGTTGTGGTGGGCGAGATTGTGGCCATGTCACGTCATCCGAACGCGGATCGACTCAACATCTGTCAAGTCAGCACAGGAACCGGTGCGTTACTGCAAGTGGTGTGCGGCGCGCCCAATGCGCGAGTGGGGATGAAAGCGCCGCTGGCGCAAGTGGGCGCCACGCTTCCGAAGATACAGATAGAAGCTTCCAAGCTGCGAGGCGTCGACTCACAAGGCATGCTTTGCTCGGCGACCGAATTGGGCGTTAGCGACGACAGTTCCGGTTTGTTGGCGTTGGCGAGCGATGCCCCATTGGGAGTCAACTTTCGCGAATACTGGCAACTAGATGACGCCTTGCTGACGCTTAAGCTCACCCCCAATCGTGGCGACTGCTTGAGTATTCTCGGGATCGCGCGCGAGGTATCCGCCATCACCGGCGCAAGGCTGCGCGCGCCGGAACTCCCGGAGCTGGCAGTTACGATCCAAGACCGGCTTGGAGTCGAGTTGCGCAATCCCGAGGCATGCCCTCTGTATTGCGGGCGAGTCGTAGGCGGCATCAATGTCGGTGCGAAGACACCATGGTGGATCGTTTCTCGACTGGAGCGTTCCGGACTTCGCAGCATCAGTCCCGTAGTCGATGCCACCCACTACGTAATGCTTGAGATCGGCCAGCCCACGCATGCGTTCGATCTCGGCAAACTCACCGGCAACATACACGTAAGATTTGGGCGCGCCGGTGAGCGACTGGTCGTGCTCAACGGAGACGATGTCGAAATCACTCCCGATCTGCTGGTGATTGCGGATGACGCCGGCCCCGTCGCTTTGGCGGGCGTGATGGGCGGATTGTCCTCCGGCGTGAGCGACACCACGACCGACCTCTTCCTCGAAGCGGCATTCTTTGAACCCAAGGTGATCACCGGGCGTGCGCGCCGTCTTGGAATCAGTTCGGATGCCGCGCATCGTTTCGAAAGGGGGGTGGATTTCGGAGCGACGCGCGCGGCCCTCGACCGCCTCACCCAAGTTATCGTGGAAATCTGCGGCGGTGAGGTGGGACCGATTACGCAAGCACGTAGCACTTTGCCGTCTCGCAAGCCCGTTGTGGTGCGATTGGCACGTGCTCGGCGGGTGTTGGGAATCGAACTTACCAAGGGCGACGTGGAGAGCGTCCTCGGTCGCCTAGGGCTGCCGTTCAAGATGGAGGCCGATCGCTTCGAAGTGACGCCCCCGACACACCGCTTCGATATCGAAATCGAAGAGGACTTGATCGAAGAACTGGGGCGCATCCACGGATTTGATTCGATCCCCGCGACGCTGCCAATAGCCGAGCAAATGATCGCTGCCTCATCCGAAGGCACGTCGGGCGATTCGCAATTGAGAGCGCAATTGGTCGCGCGCGGCTATCAAGAAGTCATCACCTTTAGCTTCGTGCCGCGCGCGTGGGAGTTGGATTTTGCCGGGCAAGACCAGCCGATAGAACTCGCCAACCCCATCGCGTCCCACCTGGAGGTGATGCGATCGCAACTATTCGGAAGTTTGGTCGAATGCTTGCAGCAGAACCTCAGGCGCAAGCGGGCGCGGGTGCGCATCTTTGAGCTAGGCCGAAGCTATCTGAAAGACGGTGCGGGTTACCGCCAACCTCTGCGTCTGGCAGGGCTTGCTTACGGCGGCGCGACCCCTGAGCAATGGGGAACGCCCGCGCGCTGGGTGGACTTTTTCGACGTCAAAGGGGACATTGCCGGCCTGTTGGTGCGCGCTGGCGTAGTAACCGCGCCTGCAACCCATCCCGCCTTCCATCCGGGCAAGTGCGCGCAACTGCGCCTTGGCGGGACTCAAGTAGGCTGGCTGGGTGAGCTTCACCCTCAATGGCGCCAGAAATACGAACTCCCGCAAGCGCCCGTCCTGTTCGAGATTGACGTGGAATCCATCCGGCAGCACGCCGTGCCAACCTTCCTGGAGCACTCCCGGTTCCCTCTGGTGACCCGGGATCTCGCCGTGGTCGTTCCCGAAAAAGTGGCCGCCGGCGAGCTTCAGGCCCATCTTTGGGCGCACCGCTCGCCCATCGTGCACGACATCGTGCTGTTCGATTTGTACCGTGGCAAAGGCGTCGCGGCTGGGGAAAAAAGTCTTGCTTTCCGAGTGTTATTACAAGATACTCAAAAAACTCTTACAGATGCCGAAGTCGAAATCGCCCTCCAGGCGTTGCTCGAACAGGTGCGGCAGAAATACGACGGACGTTTGCGGGACTGAAGGATAACAATGACGCTGACCAAAGCGGATTTGGGCGATCTGTTATTTGAGAAGGTCGGCTTGAACAAGCGCGAAGCCAAGGATATGGTCGAAGTCTTCTTCGAAGAAGTTCGCAAAGCCTTGGAGGCGGGCGATCAGGTCAAGCTGTCCGGATTCGGCAACTTTCAATTGCGCGACAAGCCGCAGCGACCCGGGCGCAATCCAAAAACGGGCGAAGAAATTCCCATCTCCGCTCGGCGGGTGGTGACCTTCCATGCCAGCCAAAAACTCAAAGCCATGGTAGAGAAGAACTTCCATGGACGCGAACCAGAATCCTTCGAACAACAAGCCTGATCTCCCCCCCATCCCAGCGAAGCGATACTTCACCATCGGTGAGGTAAGCGAGCTATGCGGTGTGAAACCGCACGTCCTGCGCTATTGGGAGCAGGAATTCACTCAGCTCAAACCGGTTAAGCGCCGAGGTAACCGACGTTACTATCAGCATCACGAAGTGCTGCTCATCCGGCGCATTCGGCAATTGTTGTACGAGCAAAAGTTCACCATCAGCGGGGCTCGCACCAAGCTCGATGAAGGGGGTGGGACGGTAGACAAGTCGGTAGCGGGCGACGGAAAACTGCGCCCCTCCGCCCTGCGCAAGGAAATCAAGGACATCTTGGAAAGTTTGCGTTAGTAGCGGATTACTTCTCTGCATATCGAAGTCGCTCTATTTGACCGCCAACACCACGACACGCGCAGGGCTGAAGATCCGAGCCGAACTCGATGGTGGCAAGTACCCGACCGGAATCAAAATCACTGACGCGCAGTTCTTGGGTGTAAGAGTTATTGCCCAACAATGCGGCCAACCTGAAGCGCCATCGTACTTTGCGGCTTGGTGTCGATGTGCCGGTCGCCTCAAGCGTGTCGGCGAGGGTTGACGGGTGACGCCTGCCCGTGTGCCCGCGCACCCTCGGCCGGCATCGGAATTTAGCAACAGACTATCGTCCTACGATGTTTCAAGAGCTGATCCCGGCCTCGATAACAGTCTAGCTTTAGCCGGAGCCAAGGTGTGATAACGTACTGTATACACATGGGCCGACCGAGGTGCTTTAATGAAAGTTCTAGACAAACCCACCAAGACACGAGTATTTCGCGCAGGAAATAGTCAGGCGGTGCGCATTCCAAAGGCATTTGAACTCCCAGAGGGGGAGGTCTTCGTCGAAAAGCGCGGTGGCGGCCTTTTCATCTCACCG
>JANNFC010000669.1:0-3503 GCA_031379405.1 Betaproteobacteria bacterium
CTTAGGTGTTCGATAGCGAAACGGTGGGAGAGCGAGGACAGATTTCGATGATTTCGACGCGCATATCGGGAATATGTAAGGAGAAAGCGGCTAAATATGGACCGCTCTCCCGCCGTTGCAGCCGAATCATCCTAAGTCCGACAGGCTCCTAGCCATGGCGCATGACCCAGTGCGAGAATGGGATCGCCTAAGCTGGCAATGCCGGCGCGGCATGTTGGAGGTGGACATCGTGCTCCAGCGCTTTCTCGAACACCATGCGCGCGACTTGGAGGCGTCGGAACTGAGAAGTTTCAAAGAATTGCTGGAACTTCCCGATAATGACCTTTGGGATTTGATCGTCGGGCGCGCCGAGGCGACGCGACCCGAATGGCATAAGGTGATCGACCAGTTACGGCTTGCGTGATCCATCTACTCCTCGCTCGAGGTATTTTTGAACCTCAAAATGTGCAGTTGCACAAAATGACGTTGGCAAACGGTATAGTTCGACTTATATATTTCGCCCTATCTAGTCACTGCGGTATCACTCCCTGAAGGACAACCCATGAATAGCCCTGACATGGTCAAGTTGCAAGCTCGCACGGCGACGATTAGTTTCTCGGACGGCACGCCCTCGGTCGAGTTGCCCATCCACTCCGGCGTGATGGGGCCGGATGTCATCGACATCAAGGCGCTGTACGCCAAGACCGGTAAATTTACCTACGACCCGGGCTTTATGTCCACGGCCGCCTGCAAATCCGCCATTACCTTCATCGATGGCGACGAGGGCATCCTGCTCTATCGCGGCTATCCCATCGATCAGCTGGCCGAGCGCTGCGATTTTCTCGAGGTCTGTTACTTGCTGCTCAAGGGCGAGTTGCCTAACCTGGGGCAAAAGCGCGAGTGGGATGACCGCATTCGCAAACACACCATGGCGCACGAACAACTGACGCGCTTCTATAGTGGTTTCCGCCGCGATGCTCACCCCATGGCTGTCATGGTGGGTGTGGTGGGCGCCCTTTCCGCCTTCTATCACGACTCGCTGGACATCAATAATCCCGAGCATCGCGAGATCTCCGCCATCCGCCTGCTGGCCAAAGTGCCGACCATCGCGGCCATGTGCTACAAGTACAACACTGGGCAACCCTTCATGTACCCGCGTAACAAGCTGGGATACGTGGAGAATTTCCTGCACATGATGTTCGGCACCCCATGTGAGGAATACGAACCCAATCCGGTGCTGGTGCGCGCGTTGGATCGCATTCTGATTCTGCATGCCGATCATGAGCAAAACGCCTCCACTTCCACGGTGCGCCTGGCTGGCTCTTCCGGGGCCAACCCCTTCGCCTGTATCGCTGCGGGTATTGCCTGCCTGTGGGGGCCGGCACATGGCGGCGCCAACGAGGCTTGCCTCAACATGCTGGAGGAAATCGGCGACGTGTCGCGCGTGCCGGAATACATCAATAAGGCCAAGGATAAGAGCGACGGCTTCCGCCTCATGGGCTTTGGTCATCGCGTGTACAAGAACTACGATCCGCGCGCCAAGCTGATGCGCGAGACTTGCCACGAAGTGCTGAGCGAACTCGGTTTGCAGAACGACCGCTTGTTCAAGCTTGCCATGGAGTTGGAGCGCATCGCGCTGGAGGACGACTACTTCGTCGAGAAGAAGCTCTATCCGAACGTGGATTTCTACTCCGGCATCGTGCAACGCGCACTGGGCATTCCCACCAGTATGTTCACCGCCATTTTCGCCTTGGCTCGCACCGTGGGTTGGGTGGCACAGTGGAATGAAATGATCAGCGATCCCGAGCAGAAGATCGGGCGTCCGCGCCAGCTCTTCATCGGCGCCGATCAGCGCAAGGTGGTGCCGATTTCCTTGCGGAGTTAAGGTTTCGAATGCATATTAGTTCCGGCTGCGCCGGCTAAGGAGACCCACCCCATGATGCGGGAGTACCTGTCCAACTCCTACCTCTTCGGCGGTAACGCGCCGTTCGTCGAGGAACTGTACGAAGCTTTTTTGGAGAATCCCGAGAGTGTGGCGCCCCAGTGGCGCCATTATTTCGAGCAGCTGCAACAGCAACCGGGCGCGCGCGATGTGGCGCATGCGCCGGTGGTCGAATCCTTCGTGCAGATCACCAAGAAACCACGCTTCTCGGCGGGACCGTCCGTGGCTACGATGGATCGCAAGCAGGTCTCCGTCATTCAATTGGTGGCCGAGTATCGGTTTCGCGGCGTGTTGCTGGCGCAGCTCGATCCACTCAAGCGACACGAGCCGCCCCACATCGCGGAACTGGAACCGGCCTACTACGACCTGACCGAAGCGGATATGGATCGCGTGTTCAACACCGGTTCGCTGATCGGCGCGGAGCAGACCACCTTGCGCGAAATCATCAAGGCGATGCGCGAGACCTATTGCGGCACGCTGGGCGTGGAATACATGTACCTCAGCGACCGTTCGGAAAAGCGTTGGATCCAGGAGCGTTTGGAACCCATTCGCGCCAAACCCAGTTTCTCGCCGGATCAAAAGCGCTTGATTCTGGAGCGGCTCACGGCGGCGGAAGGGCTGGAGCGTTATCTACACACACGCTTCGTCGGTCAGAAGCGTTTTTCCCTCGAAGGCGGCGACACGCTGATCCCGATGTTGGATAACCTGCTGCAACGCGCGGGTCAGGCGGGTGTGCAGGAATTGGTCATTGGCATGGCCCATCGCGGTCGCCTCAACGTGCTGGTCAACACCATTGGCAAGATGCCCAAGGATTTATTCTCCGAATTCGAGGGCATGCACGACGATCATTTGTTGGCGGGTGACGTGAAGTATCACCAGGGTTTTTCATCCGACGTGATGACGCCCGGCGGCCCCATGCACTTGACCTTGGCGTTCAATCCTTCACACCTGGAGATTGTCAATCCCGTGGTGGAAGGTTCCGTGCGCGCGCGCCAGCATCGGCGTAGGGATCGCGAAGGCAATGAAGTGTTGCCGGTGTTGATCCACGGCGACGCCGCCTTCGCCGGCCAGGGCGTGGTGATGGAAACGCTCAACCTTTCCCAAACGCGCGGCTACGGTACCGGTGGCACCGTACATATCGTGGTGAACAATCAAATCGGATTCACCACCTCCGATCCGCGCGATACGCGCTCCACACTGTATTGCACGGATGTGGCGAAGATGGTGGAAGCGCCCATCTTCCACGTCAATGGCGACGATCCGGAAGCGGCCGTCATGGCTATCGAAATCGCGCTCGACTATCGCACCAAATTCAAGAAGGACGTGGTGGTCGACCTGGTATGTTTCCGCAAGCTGGGGCACAACGAACAAGACGAACCCATGGTCACCCAGCCTCTGATGTACAAGATCGTGAATGCCCATCCGGGCACTCGCAAACTCTACGGCGACAAACTCGCCGCGCAAGGTGTCGTCGCGGCAACTGAGCCTGACCAGATGGTGGCGGCATACCGGCAGGCGCTGGAAGCGGGCTATCACACCAATAAGACCATCCTCTCGAACTACAAACCACCCTTCGCCGTGG
>JANNFC010000691.1:0-1873 GCA_031379405.1 Betaproteobacteria bacterium
GGCGTGACGTTGAAGGCTGGCAAACCGCCCGCCGTTTGCGCCAATGCCGGCGTCATGGCTGCCAGCAGCAACATTCCCAGCGCCGGGACTAAACTCTTGTGCACCTTAAGACTCGCGAGTGAACTTCGTGCGAAGCGCTTGTTGTAGCCAAGTCGCGAACTTGGTCGTGTCGTGGGACTCCGCCGTGGAGGACTCCGCGTTTGCCGGCCTCGGCATCGCATGCAGGGCATTGACTTGACCGCCACCCACGCCCACTACGATCCAGGTATCGGCAATTTCCAGCAATACCACACGCTCCTTCGGACCGAGCATGACACCGCCGCGAATCTTGAGCAGTCCGCCGCCCAGACGCGTTCCTTGGGACATCCGGCGCAATACCCAGGCGAACAGCCCAATCACGCCGAGGACCACCACCAAGGCGAACAGGACCTGCAGCAAACTGAAGATGGGACTGGACGCGGCCGGACTGGAAACCGCGGACGCACTTGGTTGCGAGCGCGCGATTTCCGTGACGAGGACACTAGAGACAGAGGCAGCGAGGGAGACGCAGATCAGGCCGCGCCACGACCGCTTCATCGATTGAGTCTGCGCAGCCGCTCCTCGGGAGCGATCACATCGGTCAGGCGGATGCCGAATTTTTCATTGACCACGACCACTTCGCCCTGCGCCACCAAACAACCGTTGACCAGTACGTCCATGGGTTCGCCCGCCATGCGCTCCAATTCGACCACCGATCCTTGCGTGAGCTGCAAAAGGTTGCGTATCTGAATCCTGGTCCTGCCCAATTCCACGGTCATTTGGACCGGAATATCCATGACCATTTCCAGATTGGTCGGCGCCGCGGCTCCCGGAGCGGATTTGATCTCCTTGAACAGTGCCTGCCGCGGTTGAGCGCTTGCCCCACCCTCGGGCGCGGCGGGGGCCGATGCCGGCACTTCAGCCGCGGCGGATTCGGTCACGCCTTGCTCGGCCATAGCGGCCGCCCATTCGTCGGCGGATAAATCATCCTTGACTTCCTCTTCGGCCATTTGTGTTCCGCTTACCTTATTCCTGGGAAGCCGCTACATCGGCTCCACGAATTCGCCGTTGCACTTTGAGCGCATAGCGACCATCCGTCAAGCCGTATTCGCACTCCACCATGGGGAAACCGTCCACCTCACCGATTACCGTTTCGGGCAGCTCGATACTGATGACATCGCCTGGCTGCAGCGACATCAATTCGCGCACCGTCAACTGTGTATGCGCCAGACTCGCCTTGAGTTCGACCTGGGTGTCGCGGACCTGCTTGCCCAACAACTCCACCCAATGATCGTCGCCGCCTTGGCGATCGGTCCGCACCCCGCCATAGATCACTTCGCGAATCGGTTCCAGCATAGCATAGGGAATGCAGATGTGGACATCGCCGCCGCCCGGTGACAGATCGAGCGAAAAATTGGAGACGATCACCATGTCCGTCGGTTGCACGATATTCGCGAAGCGCGTGTTCATTTCCGATCGCACGAACTCGAACTCGATTTCGTGGATGGATGCCCAAGCGTTCTCGTACCCCTTGAAGATCACATCCAGCATGCGGCGAATGACACGCTGCTCGGTCTGGGTGAAATCGCGCCCCTCCACCCGCATGTGCACCTTGCCGCTTCCGCCGAACAGGGTATCGACGACCTGAAACGCCAGTGCGGGCTCGATGATCACCAACGCCATACCACGCAAGGGCTTGATATTGACGATGTTGAAATTGGTGGGCACCACCAGATTGCGCACGAAGTCGCCGTATTTCAGCACCCGCACGCCGCCACCGGTGATCTCGGCGCTGCGACGCATTAGGGCAAACATGCCAAGGCGAAATAGCCGCACGAAGCGCTCGTTGATGATC
>JANNFC010000695.1:0-1749 GCA_031379405.1 Betaproteobacteria bacterium
GCGCCCTATGAATTGGTAAGGACGATGCGCGCTTCGGTGTTGGTGCTGGGTCCGCTGGTGGCGCGTTTTGGCGATGCGAAGGTGTCATTGCCCGGCGGTTGCGCCATCGGTTTGCGGCCGGTCGATCAACACATTAAGGGGTTGCAGGCCCTGGGCGCGGAAGTCAGGATCGAGCACGGCTACGT
This sequence comes from Betaproteobacteria bacterium, assembly GCA_031379405.1. Lineage (GTDB taxonomy): Bacteria > Pseudomonadota > Gammaproteobacteria > Burkholderiales > SHXO01 > SHXO01. The sequence goes on from JANNFC010000695.1 coordinate 186, forward strand.
GCATGCGCATGCCAAGCGCCTGAAGGGCGCGCGTATCGTGATGGACTTGGTCACCGTGACCGGGACCGAGAATCTGATGATGGCGGCCACCTTGGCGGACGGTACTACGGTCCTGGAAAACGCCGCGCGCGAGCCCGAAATCGTGGATTTGGCGCGTTGTCTGATCGCCATGGGCGCGCGCATCAGCGGAGAGGGTACCGACGTCATTACCATCGAAGGGGTGTCGCAGTTGCATGGTGCCACCTACCGCGTCATGCCGGATCGCATCGAAATGGGGACTTTCCTGCTGGCCGGCGCCATTACCCAGGGGGATATCCGATTGCGTGATACTCGCCCGGGGCTTCTCGACGCCATGCTTGCCAAACTGCGCGAAGCCGGTGCGGAAGTTGAAGAGGGTGAGGACTGGATGGGAGTGCGCATGCGCTCAAAGCCGAAAGCCGTGAGCTTGCGCACCTCGCCGTTTCCCGCGTTTCCCACCGATATGCAAGCGCAGTTCATGGCACTGAATACCGTGGCGGACGGCACGGCGGTGATTACGGAAACGATCTTCGAGAACCGCTTCATGCACGTTCAAGAGTTGCGTCGGCTGGGTGCGGAGATCGAGGTGGAGGGCAACACCGCGATCATTCGTGGCGTAGCGCAATTGGAAGGCGCCAATGTGATGGCCACGGATTTGCGGGCCTCGGCCTGCCTCGTCCTCGCCGGTCTGGTTTCCAAGGGCGAAACCTTGGTGGACCGGATCTATCACCTGGATCGAGGTTACGAATGTATCGAGGAGAAACTGGGTCAGTTGGGCGCGCGCATCAAGCGCGCCCGCTAGCAACTCTCTCTCGGTTAGCCCGCATTCCTCACTAGGCCGCCCTTGTGAGGAATGCGGGCTAGAATCGCACTTTAGGCAGTCGAGCACCCAGTGAATCAAGTCACCATCGCCCTTTCCAAGGGTCGCATTTTTACCGAGACCCTGCCCTTGCTGGCAGCCGCGGGGATCCAACCTGAAGAGGATCCGGAAACTTCACGCAAACTCATCATCGGCACCAATCGCCCCGATGTGCGTATCGTCATCGTGCGCGCCAGCGATGTACCGACTTACGTGCGTTACGGCGCCGCCGATCTGGGGATCGCGGGTCGGGACGTGCTTTACGAGCATGGCTCCGAAGGGCTCTATCAACCGGTCGATCTGGGCATCGCTCGCTGCCGAATGGTGGTGGCCGCACCGGAGGATTTCGACTACGCCCAAGCCGTGCGGCGTGGCGCACGCCTTAAGGTCGCGACTAAGTATGTAAGGACCGCGCATGCACACTTTGCGGCCAAGGGTGTGCATGTGGATCTGATCAAGCTTTACGGCTCCATGGAGTTGGCGCCGTTGGTGGGGTTGGCGGATGCCATTGTGGATTTGGTGAGTACGGGCAATACCCTGAAAGCGAATCGGCTGCGGAGCGTGGAAGACATCATGCAAATCAGCGCGCGCTTGATCATCAATCAGGCGGCGCTGAAAGTGAAGAGCGCGTTGATTCAACCTTTACTTCGTGTTTTTGAGCTGACCGCGTCAGCGATTGGCGAGAAC
>JANNFC010000719.1:0-2261 GCA_031379405.1 Betaproteobacteria bacterium
GGTAGCGGGTCAGGATCTGAGAAGTATTCTCGTGAGACTCCTTAGTGCGTCGAACGGACCCATGAGCATTGGAGATCTTACAAAAGCAACACTTGCCTCGGGTTACAAAACGACAAGTGGCTCCTTCCGCAAGATTGTTAGCCTCGCTCTTTCAACGGACGTGAAGCGATTCAAGCGCGTTGACAAGGGAATGTATGCTCTCGGCGAGCATGCGCATGATGTAACAAATACGGGCGGCGCCGGACACTCCGGCAATCCCGTATAATAATAGGACTGCTTGAATGGGGTGGAGTCCCGTAGCTCCACCCCTATCAGACATTGAGAAGCGTGGGTATCCGACAAACATTGGAACCCAAGTCGCGTGGATCGCGTGTCCGAGTTCCCGGACTTAATGCGAATGCTTTACGACACAAAAATCTGTCCCGCGTGGCACATTATACTTTTTCTAGCGACCCTCGCCACACAGGCCATTGCATTTCAAGCGGCAGGGAAGCCAAGACCTGAGATTGGGTTTCTTGAAACCTCAAACGGGGCTTGGTCAACTCACCTAGAGAAGATTGTCCCCGTCGGCAATGCCTCGCCTTGGTCGATTGCAACAGTAAGCGTAACAAATAACGGGAAATCACAGTTCGAACCGCTTGTTTTCAACTTGTACCCGACCTCGGGAGAGAATCGCGGAGCCATCGAAACGAAACGTGTAGCTCCCCCCCATAATAATCGGTTGGGGCGCCCAGTACTGCCTGGGGAAAAAGTGCTCTACGAGGTATTAATTAACGCCACTGCCGATGTCTTTGATCCCATTAAGACCGCAGCGGACACAGAGGCAAAACAGTATTTTTCTGGTTCATACAAATCTGAGCCACACGTCAAAATTCTCTCCAAGAAGGCAGCGCGCGCGCAGAAAGCCGGGGCGTGGCATACGGAGACACATATTGACGTGGAAAACACAAGTGAGCATGCGGTCGATGCTGTATTTCACGCAACCATGAGGCTTCCTGCCAAGGTGGAAACGCTACTAAACGTTCGCCTCAATCCACACGAGAAGAAACCCTGGATTGTGAATGAGACTCCGGGTGGCGCATCCGGTCCCTGGCCGGATTGTGATATTCAAAAACTTCAACTTGTGGATTGGTGCGAGATTTTCGACGGCGCGGAAACTACTCCCCAAAAAGTGAGAAACGACAGGATCGAGTCCAAGCCGGGTGCAAGCACGCCGCCAACGGGATCAGGAGTAGTCGAACTCACTACAGCGTGGAATGCTACGTATCGCTTCCCCGATGAAAAGGTACGCATTACGGGTGAGTATATAGTAGAGACGCCCGGCACCGACGGAGTGTGGCGAGGCTACAAAAAATTAAGTGGAACGTTTACATTGGACGGCTTTCATTTAGGCCGCCACGAGGGCGGCTCTGCACTTCCAACGGCTCCTGCTGTCGATGGTCCCACAGGTCGCGCACTAAGTGAGATCGTGCTCGATCGATTCGGAATTTGGTTCGGACGAGATATCACTGGACGGGCACACTTCCAAGAGGCATTCGCCGGGTCGATTATACAAAAAGATCGGAGTCAATTTACAATAAGTACAGGTCCTTTCTCGATCATTGAGTTGTCGGGACCTCGAATTGCTAAGTTCACATTTCGTAACAAGGCAGAGCGAGTTATCGAGCACGAGCGCTTGGGCAATTCCTGGGTCGTTACCTGCTACACCACCGGAGACGAGATTCTTCGCGCCACGTGGAAAGACTTGGGCGGCGGCTGGCTTTTCCCATCGTCTTTCGAATTCCGATCCGTGTTCAGCAAACAGTGGGGACCCGAAAAATTAACATTTAGCAAGCTGAGCGTGACGAAACAGTAGCCGCAGTCTTGTGAGCGATTGGAAAGGTTATTTTCCCGGAACTTTGGCTGTTTGAGGAAGTGTAGAATTACCCCATGTTCGCACTATTTCGCTACGCGGTATGCGCGACGCTGCTAACCGAAGCGGTGCTGCGCGAGGCAAAAGCAGCGCGACTGGCAAGGCCGAACCGCCGCAGCTAGCGTGGCCCGCAACGGCCAGGACGCATTGGTAGCGCTCCGAAAATCCGTCGCCGAAGTGAGGACGCGGTGCCGAACTGATGGGGCCTAACGAACCCACGTAACCGGCGCGCCGGACAATGCTGACAAGAACGAAGCCCTAAACGGCGCGTCCGAGTTGACCGTGAGGTTAGGCAGCTTTCGCATCTCGAGTCAGTGCCATGAGTTCAGCTTTAAGACTTACAGCTTCC
>JANNFC010000013.1:0-6551 GCA_031379405.1 Betaproteobacteria bacterium
ATCGATGCGCGCCTGGCCAAGGTCGTATTGTTTGACGGCGGGTGCTTTCCTGACTATGCCTTTGATCTCGCTGATATCCATGAGAGCTTTCCTTTGGGTACGTTCTTCGTCTCGCTGCTTCGCTACTGAGTGGGATTCTAGAACATCTGAAATTGTGTCCGCATAATCGACTTTCGATGCCGTTCGACAACTTTGTTGAAGTAGCCCTCCAAGACTAACCCCAATGCGCGCACGCCTTCGTTTATAGTTACCATAGGTTTCGCAACCTTAATCTTGGAGCGTCTTCGTGAATAGGAACCGCATTCTGGCAGGAATAGCCATAGGACTCATTACGGGTGGTGCACGCGCCGCCGAGCCGAAGACTAGTCAATCCATCACCATCTACAGTAGCGCTCAGCCGGGCGCGGTGCCTGCGGAAATCTATCGCTACGGTTCGCAACCCGGATACGCAGTGCCGGGCTATGCCTTGGTTCGTCACGACCGCGAGATCGAACTGACCAGTGGGCGCAACCATGTGCGCTTCACCGATGTGGCGGGGATGATCGACCCGACCACCGTTTCCTTTCAGTCCCTCACGGATCCGCTGGGCACGCGCGTGGTCGAGCAGAATTTTCAGTTCGATCTGGTCAGTACGCAAAAACTTATGCAGAAATTTGTCGACCGCGAAATTTCTGTCGAGCAGACGCGCGATCAGAAAGTCGAAACCTTTTCCGGTACCCTCCTTGCAAGCCAGGATGGCATCCTATTGCGTCAGGCCGATGGCTCCGTGCGCAGCATTCCGCATAACTCCGGCGTCGTTTTGCCAAGTTTGCCGGGCGGTTTGATTACTCGACCGACGTTGGTCTGGGACGTGGCGACAAGGAAGTCCGGTATGCACAACGTGCGTGTGGCCTATCAGACCACCGGAATTACCTGGTGGACGGACTACAACCTCGCGTACAAGGAAGGTACGGACGCCAACGCTTGCAAGCTCGACATCGGTGCGTGGGTGAGCATTCTCAACCAGTCCGGGGCGGGCTATCCTGAGGCCAAAATCAAGCTCATCGCAGGCGATGTGCATCGCGCGCCTCAACCGCCATCGGCAGCCGCCGGTCGCGCCGTGATGGCCATGAAAATGGCGGATGCCACGGAAGTGGCGGGCTTCGAGGAGAAAACGTTCTTCGAATATCACCTCTACACCTTGGGACGTCCGAGTACGCTGCCGGACAATTCGACCAAACAGATCGAACTGTTTCCCGCCGTCGCCGCAGTAGCGTGCGAAAAGACCTTGGTCTACTACGGACAGGACGGCAACTACTTCGGCTACGGCGGCAGCCCCTACACCGATCGCAATTTCGGCCTGACCGGCAATAAGAAAGTCGATACCTATCTGAGTTTCAAGAACACCACAGACAATGGTATGGGTGTGCCCATGCCCTCCGGGCGAGTAAGGGTCAGCAAGCTCGACGCCGCCGATGGTTCCATGGAGTTTATCGGTGAGGATCGCATCGATCACACACCCAAAAACGAAACCATCCTACTGAAGCTGGGCTCCGCCTTCGACGTGGTGGGAGAACGCAAACAAGTGGACTTCAAGATCGACAGCGCGCGCAACACCATGACCGAAGAGATCGAAGTCAGGATTCGCAATCGCAAAGACGAACCGGTTCGTGTGATGGTCAAGGAAAACCTCTATCGATGGACCAATTGGAAGATCACGCAATCCTCGCACTCCTTCGACAAGCAGGATGCCCGTACCATCCATATCCCCGTTACGGTGGGCGCGGACAAGGAAGCGCTAATCAAGTACACGGTAAGGTACACGTGGTAAAGCGCAAAGCGTGAGAGCGCGAATAGATGATGTGGCACGGCGGGTGCGCGATCGTGTGCGGCGCCAACCTTGATCTGCATGCGTTGATCTGATTGCGCATGTTGCTCAGTCGAACCCTATACTGGATTCTGCTTGTCGTGTTGATGATCGTCATCTGGTTTGGAGGATTGGGCTACCGCAAGCTTGCGGACCCGGACGAAGGCCGCTACGCTGAGATTCCGCGCCACATGGTAGTGAGCGGGGATTGGATCACACCGCGTCTGAATGGCATAAAGTATTTCGAGAAGCCCCCCCTGCAATACTGGGCGACGGCGGCGGCCTACAAGGTGTTCGGATTCGGTGAGGGTGTCGCGCGGCTGTGGCCTGCGCTAACAGGATTTCTGAGCATTGTGTTGGCTGGATTCATAGGGCTACGTATGCACGATCACCGCGTGGGCCTGTATGCGGCGATTGTGACCGGCAGTTGTTTCTATCAAGTATTGTTCAGCCATTTCGTCACGCTGGACATGGGACTGGCGTTCTTCCTTGCCAGCGCGGTGTTCGGGTTCGTGTTGGGACAGAACGCGCAACTATCATCGGCGTCCGAGTATCGTTGGATAATGTTGGCGTGGGCCAGCATGGCGCTTGCGGTGCTGACTAAGGGATTAGTTGGGGCTGCACTACCGTTGCTGACGCTCATCGTCTATAGCGCCATCCATCGCGATCTATCCTGCTGGAAGAGGCTGCATCTCGTTCACGGATTGATCCTATTTGTACTGCTGACCGTACCTTGGTTTGTTGCGGTGTCACTGCGCAATCCTGAGTTTCCACACTTCTTCTTTATCCACGAGCATTTCGCTCGCTATGCGTCCAAGGCGCACAACCGTCCGGGGCCCATCTGGTATTTCGTGCCGATACTGCTCGTCGGAATGCTTCCCTGGACTGGATTCTTGGTTGAGGCTGCAAGGGATGCGTGGCGGGAAGGCAATCCAGGTCAGCACTTTCGGCCGCATCGATTCTTGTTGATCTGGATTGTTACGGTCTTCGGTTTTTTTAGCGTTTCGAGTTCCAAGTTGCCCGCGTACTTGTTGCCCGTGGTCCCCGCCATGGCCGTTCTGATCGGCCATGTCCTAAGCCGGTTATCACTGAAGGCAATCCTGTGGCGACTTATTCCCGGTGTGATTGTCCTGAGCGTTATTTTGTTCGGGGCCAGCGAAGCGTTGTTGCACACCCGGGAAGGGTTGCTGGAGCCAGAAATTCACCGTGCGTACGGTACTTGGTTGAAAAGTGCCGGGGTGTTGCTGATCGTAGCCTCGGCAGCTGCAATGTTCGTTCGCTCCGCGCGCAGCAGTCTCCTGGCCGTAGGTGGGGCCAGTTTGCTGTCCATACAGATTGCACTATCCGGATTCGAGAGTCTGTCCTCGCGCTACTCCACCTACGCCACAGCGCAAGCGATGCGACCCCATATCAAGGAAGGCACGCAGATCTATAGCGTGGGGCGCTACGACCAGTCCCTGGCAATGTATTTGGGCGTACCAGTAATACTCGTTGCGCACGCGGACGAACTCGCGTTCGGACTCCAACAAGAACCTGACCGGTGGTTGCCCGCGCTCGAAGCGTTCAAACCGGCATGGGAGAAGGCGCCGAGCGCCGTGGCGGTCATATCGATGGACGCCTACGAACGATTGAAGGCACAGGGGGTTGCGATGAAATTGTTGATGAGCTCGTCTCGTCGCGTTGCTGTGGTTAAGCCAGACTAGAATCGTATATCGCATTGCGGCGCTCGACTCCTCATGTCATTGGACCCGTTTTTCTCTCTGCGTGCTGAGCCAAATAAAGATCGTGTGGTGAGCGTTGCTCCTGGGCGGTGGGGATGGTTAGTTCTGTTGGCAATGATCGGCGTAATCTGGTTCGGAGGATTGGGATACCGCAGCCTTGCCGAGCCCGACGAGGGACGCTACGCGGAGATTCCTCGTGAGATGGTCGCCAGTGGCGATTTCGTAACGCCCCGTCTCAACGGCATCAAGTACTTCGAAAAGCCGGCGCTGCAGTATTGGGCCACTGCCATGTTGTACAAACTGTTTGGTATCAACCAGTGGGCAGCGCGCTTATGGCCCGCGTTGACTGGCTTCCTCGGCGCGTTGTTCGTCTGGCTGATGTTGCGCGCGAGGATGGGCGATACCGTTGCGACGACTGCCTCTTTGTTCGTCCTTACCAGTCCGTACTACGCTTTTTTCTCGCAAGTGCTGACGCTCGATATAGGGGTCAGTGTTTTTATCAGCGCGGGGATGTTGCTGTTCATGCGCGCGCAAGGCGCGCAGAGCAACTCCGCGACGCAGCGCAATGCGATGCTGCTGGGCTGGGCGTGTCTCGCATTGGCGGTATTGAGCAAAGGCTTGATCGGTTTGGTCTTGCCGGCGCTTGTAGTGGGTGTCTACGTTTTGGTCGAGCGGGACTTCTCGGTTCTAAGACGCATGCATTGGGTGTCCGGATTGCTGATATTCGGACTCATTGCTGTGCCGTGGTTTATTGTCGTGTCGCAGCGTAATCCGGAGTTCGCCGAATTTTTTTTCATCCACGAGCACTTCGCACGCTACACGTCGAATATTCACCGTAAGGTTGAGCCTTTCTGGTTCTTCATACCCATCGTGCTTGTGGGAACATTGCCGTGGACCTGGCTGGCGCTGGAAGGTTTGCGCGCTGGTTGGCAGCGGCCACCTGACGCGACTGGCTTCCGCACGGAGCGATTTCTGGTGCTGTGGGTCTTGTGCACCGTGGTTTTCTTCAGCGTGTCCGGGTCGAAGCTGCACGGTTACGTGTTACCGGCGGTCGTGCCTCTAGCGATTCTTGCGGCACAACGCGCGGCCAGCCTTGCGCCGCGCGCGCTGTTGATCAGAGTTGTTCCAGCGCTTGTATTGCTCGGTGTACTGGGCTTTGTTGGCGGGGAGATCATGCAAGTCGCGCAAGAGAATTCACCGGCTTACTTCCTCCATGTACGTTACGCTCGTTGGATCCAGTGTGCGGGCGTGGCGATTCTGAGCGTGGCGTCGCTCGTTGCGCTTATGAGCCGAGGTACACGCTCACTCGGCGTGATGTGTTTCGCCACCTTGCTGTTGACGCAGGCCTGTGTGCTAGGTTTCGAGAACGTGGCTCCGTTGCGATCAGCCAAATTCGCCGCGCAGACCATCCGATCTCATCTCACGGCGGGGTCTAGAGTTTTTCAGGTGGGCCGCTACGATCATGGATTGTCCTTCTATCTGGGGGCCACTTCGACGATCGCGGATGTCGGAGGAGAATTGGATTTCGGCATTCAGCAAGAACCGCATCTTGCGTTGCCCTCGGCGGAAGCATTCGAGTTGGCTTGGAACAACGCGCCTTCGGCCATCGCCGTGATGTCGCCTGCCAGTTTCGACAAGTACAGCGCGCGAGGGCTTGCCTTCGAAGTGCTATCGAAGGATACGAAGCGTGTGGTCGCACGGCGAGCGTGGTGAATAGGTGTAGCTCGTGAATCGGCTCGTCATGGCCCGAGATCAGACCCACCTAGGCGCGGATAGCTACAGCTCCATTTCCACCCGATTGCGCAGCACGCCGATACCCGAAATCTCCACTTCCACCGTATCGCCGGGCTTGAGCCATAGCGGCGGCTTACGCGCGAATCCCACCCCTTCGGGCGTGCCGGTGGAGATGACGTCACCGGCACGCAGCTCCGTCCACCCGGACACATAGGAGATGATAGTCGGCACGTCGAAGATCATGTCATCCACCCCTTTGTGCTGCACCTGTATGCCGTTGACGCGCGTGGTCAGTACCAAGCGGCTGGGATCGGGGATTTCGTCCGCGGTGACGATCCACGGTCCGAAGGCGGCAGTATTGGGAAAGTTCTTGCCCGCGACGAGGGAATGCTTGAACTGCACGTCGCGTACCGAGCCATCGTTGAAACAGGCGTAACCGAACACATGTTTCAGGGCATCTCCCGGTGCAATATGACGGCCGCCGCGCCCGATGACGATTACCAGTTCCCCCTCGAAATCGAAATCGCCGGAAAGCTTGGGCCGGATCATCGCCGCACCCGGCGCCACCAGCGTATTGGTAAAGCGCGCGAACAGCATCGGGTGTTCGGGAATCTTGAACCCCCCTTCCAAGGCATGTGCCTTATAGTTCAACCCGACGCAGATGATTTTCTCCGGATCCGTGATGGGCGGCAGCAGCATCACATCGGACAAAGCATGGTCCGCAGCGCCACCCGCGGCTTCGCGTGCGGCAACTTCGAGCACGCCTGCCGCCATGGCAACGCGCAGGGTGGGATGCGCCGATCCGAGCCGGCGTCCCAAGTCATGCACGCGGTCTTCCGCGACCGTTCCGTAGGTACGTTTACCTTGCACCATGAAGCTACAGAATCGCATATTACTCCCCTCCAAAATTGGCAGATCCAGGAATTCCCGCTTAACCTTGATCGCACGACGCCGACTGCCCTCGATGCTACTCGATATGCACTATCGATGAGCCGATACCGGTAGAGGAAGAAGCAAGGTGTGTCCATCAGGCGGCGCTTTTGCCACCAGATCCGTGCCAATGATGCTGCCTCCACCCGGGCGATTATCCACCACCACGGGTCTGCCCCAGGCCTTGTTCAGATGATGCGCCAGCGTGCGCCCTAACCCGACTTCAGCTATTCGCGAGCCCTTTCCGCTGATTTACGATTTTCCGCCGAGGTAAGTAATTGATCCGCTGAGGGCGCGATGGATCAGAAGGGTCAAAAGCG
>JANNFC010000095.1:0-1550 GCA_031379405.1 Betaproteobacteria bacterium
CCCCGATCAGATCGCCCACCTGCGCCTGTTCTTGTTCGTTGGCCGCAGTCTCCGACAGCGCCAGCAAATGACCTAGGGTATCGACGGCTTGCCGCGCCTTTGGCCCTCGTATTGCTATGGCTGACTGCCTTCGCGGAGGGCTTTTGCCGGAAAGACCCATTCCATCCCACGCCGCGCCAAACTTTCGTGCCTTGCACCGCCTCATAATGATGCAGGTGAAAAGCATCGCCTTTCAACAGGCTGCTAGGGACAACCCGTGCGCACGTGATAACGCACGGCAATGGATATCGAGCGCGATGCGTACTTGCGTTGGGCCGCATCTTCCTTCATCAGGGCGAGGTAGCGCGCACAAAATGCCCATTCCTCGTCGTTCACGTCGGAATTGTATCCAGTCTTCGAACTGGATGTTTTCTTCGGCATCCCAACCGTGGTGCATAATGGTAACAGTAACGTAGACAAACGTTTACGAACGAAATGTAATGACACGGTTTAGCAGCACGGAGAAGCGGATGCCAAGACGTGCGAATCGCGCCGCTAAAGTAGTCCTTGTCGGCTGTGGGGCGGTTGTTCGTCTATTTTACGGTCCGGCACTGGCTGAACTCGAGCGGCAAGGAATAGCTGAGGTGTGTGGGCTCGTGGATCCGTTGGCTGAATCTAGACACACAATGGCTACCGTTTTTCCACGGGCAAGCGTTTTCGTGCATCCAGGCGGAGCGTTTGCCATCGGTGGCGATCTGGCGATCATCGCCTCTCCTCCTAAGTATCACTGCCAGCACACGACCGCCGCGATTGAAGCTGGATTGGATGTACTCTGCGAGAAGCCCATGGCGAGTTCGGTTCAAGACTGTGAAATCATGATCGAAGCAGCGCGCTGTCACGGTCGCATTCTCGCGGTGGGTCAGTACAAGCGATTCTTTCCCGTCTATCGGGCGATTAAACACTTCATCCAGCAGGAAACCTTTGGGGCGCTCGAGTCGGTGGCGATTGCGGAAGGGGGGAAGTTCCGCTGGCCAGCGAGCAGCGACTCGTTCTTCCGAAAGGAGCAAACTCCGGGAGGCGTCATGCTCGACATTGGCGTACACGTGCTTGATCTGCTTATATGGTGGCTCGGCGAGCCAGCGAAGTTTAGTTACAAGGACGATACGCTTGGTGGTCTGGAAGCCAATGCGCTCCTGATTGCCTCGTTTTCGCAAGGTGTTACGGCGACAGTGCGGCTAAGCCGGGATTGGGAAACGTTGAATACCTACACTTTCCACTTCGATCGTGCGACGGTGCATGTGCGGGTTAATCGGGCCAATCAAGCCGAAATCACGTTCAAGAAACTGCCAATGACCTTCGCCGCCGAATTACGTGAGGCGGTTAATGCCGCATTTCCCTCACAGACTCCAGCGTTGGAGAGTAACACACAAGCATTTGTCATGCAACTCATCGATGTGATTGACGCAATCTATGAACGCCGCGCTCCATTTGTAGCCGGAAGGGAGGGCATTCGGGCGATTCGCTGGATTGAACAATGCTATCGAAATCGGCAATGCTTGAGCATGCCGTGG
>JANNFC010000116.1:0-7437 GCA_031379405.1 Betaproteobacteria bacterium
CGATGTTAGCACTGGCACAGGTTCCGCCCAAAGGGTTGATCCGTAAACGGTTAATAAAGGGGACTTCGCGGGCGGAGTATTGACCCCGCCCTTGACCAAAGGGGGCTACGTACCAATCACTTCGCCCCCTTTGGAAACCCCCGAAGTTTGCCCCCGCGCCAAGCGCGCGGGGAATAGGAGTTAAAGACGTGCTTCGTCACCTCCCGAATCGGGATCCTCCAGGCGCCGTCCCAGCGCTGCCCCTCTTCACTATACGAAACCTGGGCCGTACGGATCGGCGTGCGTCATGCAGAAATCGGCATAGCCCGTATCATGTGGGACGTTCATCCTGTCATCAAGACGATATCCCACACCGCCAACTGCGCGTCGGGTGCCTCGTCCTGGGTGGGGGGCAGAACTTTGGCGATCAAACTTTCCTTGCTCCACGAGTTCTGCAGCAACTTGTCCGCGCCGTTCAGCGTTTCTTCGTCGGAAAAATACATCTGGGTGATCAGCCGGTTCACCCCACCTTTGACTTCGAAGTGAATGTGCGGCGGCCGCGTCCAGCCTGCGCCCACCGGATAGGCACCGGGTTTGATGGTCTTGAAGCGATAGCGGCCCTCATCGTCGGTGCGCAAGGTGGCATAGCCATCGAAATTGGGATCCAAGGGGACCGGACTCCGATCCGAGGGATGCACGTAGCTGCCACCGGCATTGGCTTGCCACACTTCGATTTTGGCGCGGCGCACGGGATCGCCCTTGCGATTCAACACTCGACCCATGACGTGCATCACCTTGCCCGAGGCCTTCCCCGGACGTTGCGGCAGCGTGGTCAGATCGGCTCCGCCGTCGGTGGGTTTGATCACCGGGTAGAACGGTCCGAGAATCTGATCAGGTGTGGGTGGCAGTGTCTTGTGCTGGGCGCGCGCATACTCCAGTGGCGATAGCAACCCAACCACGCCCATACTGACGGCCATCTTTAGTAACCGGCGGCGAGAAATCGGATTGTCCGGCGCTGTCGGCAACCGATACAGCGCTGAGGTGGGAACCAAGATCTTTGTTGCATTACTCATGGGAAATCTCCTCCTTTCATTGAGTACCAAACCCCCAAGGCGTCCGTCGCACAAACACCTCGATCAAATACAACCCCAACGCCAATCCGGCCAACCCAGCCCACAGCCCCCTGGAATGGGTACCGCCGTCGCCATAGTGCCTGAATATCTCCGCCATCTCGGGCGCGAACTTACCGCCGGTTTGTGCGCTGAGCGCGCGCAGCAGCTTGTGATCGGCGGGCAGCACACGATACTCGTCGCTATGCGCGTAAGCCACGCTGCGCGGCCCCACCCTAGCAATCTGCGTCGCACTCACACCTGCACTAGGCAGCAATTCGAACAGATAGGGCTGCTCACTGGGTCCGCTGAGCGTGATGCGTTCGCGATAAGTGCCCGGCGCCACCTGCCGCAGCGCGAACATATCGGACTGCGTTGCGGCCCCGGACCGTCGCACTTTCGGCGCGAGCCCGTTGCGGAATCCGCCATCGGGCTTGAAAGCCGTGAGAGTCACCGCGACCTCATTGCCTTGCCTGGCCACACTCCAATTCAGTTCCTGAGCCGTGTCACGACGGGCGGCATCGCGCACCACCTGCGACCACAACTTGCCATAGCCCGGCCAGGTCAACCAATTCACCGCCCAGCGATTCTTCACATCGGATAGAAAGGCCACCGTCTTGCCCAGGCCGTAGCGCGTCTCCACCATGAGTGGGAGGTTTCTTTTGCCTTCCAGCAACACCTCGGAAAAGCGTTTGGCCTTGCTCACCACCAGTCCCTTGAGTTCCGGTCCCGCGGCGAAATCTACACCGCTCAAAGCCCTGGCATTCACCTTCACGATGGGCCGAAACGATTCTTCCACCAGCGATTCGCCCAGGAGCCGCTGCGCTTCCGCGACGAACAGGCCGGGGATTTCGTTGTCATTGCGCGCCACATGGCTCTTGCCATTGGACCATTCGGCCAGATTGCGCATCAGTTCCAGATTCGGCTTCTCACCCAAGGCCACCGTGGACAGCGTGATTTTCTCGCGCACGAACTTGGCGATGATTTCCTCGAAAGTACCGGGCGGAGGATCCGACGGCAAATCGTCTACACCGGGGAGTGGTTGCCCGGGATGATCGCGTCGCCATTGCGTAAAAAAATCCGTGCGCGCTTTACGCACCAAATCCATTTGCTCGTCGCTGGTCACGCCCTTCGCGCCCGCTGCGGGTGGCGCCGCACTAATGCCGTCCGAAAGTAGGATCACGTGCTTGGTCTTGGCCTGCGAGGATTGCAGCAAACGATGCGCGTGATACAGCGCGTGATAAATATTGGTCTGACCGCTGGAGGTCATACTGCTGATTAAATCTTCGGCGCGGCGTTTGCCGCCCACTTCCGCCAGCGGCACCACATCGTGCGCACGCGCATCGAACGCCACCACTGCCAAGCGGTGTTGCGGATCCAGCAGATCGAGTGTGGCCAGCGCGGCGGATTTGGCGATCTCCAGCTTATGGCCTCGCATGCTATAGGAGCGATCGATCAACAGCACCAGATCGATGTCCTTACGCTTGCGTTTGCCCTCGAACTTCACCGGCAGCAAGCGTTCGATCTCGCTCTTGGCGAAGCCGGCCTTACCATAGGCGTTCTCACCGGCGGCGAAGATGAGTCCGCCGCCCTGGTCGCGTACGTAGGATTCCAAACGCGCTCCCACTTCGGCACTGAGCTTATCGGCCGCGACGTCACCGAGAATGACGGCGTCGTGCGCTTGTAACCGCTGCGGCGATTGGGTGAGTTGCTCGACGCTTGCGTTGCTCACCTGTATGCCCTGGGCACGCAGGGCGTTCGTCAGATACTTGGCGCCGTCGCCGGCCTTGCCGCCTTCCACATATAACACGTTGAGCGGCGGTCGCACCCATAGCGTACTGGTCAGCGAGTCGTTACGCGCCACCTCATCACCTTCCGCAATGACCCGCGCCAGAAAATCGTGGCGCCCGCGCGCACTCAATTGCGTTTCGAAGCTCACTTCGTTGTTGCCGGGAAGCAAGCGCACGGACTGCGAGGCCAGCAAGCGTTTGCCGTTGTAGAGATCGACTCTTGACGCCCCCGCCATGCGCGAGAACACATCGACGCGCAAACCAAAGACCTCCTTCTCGCGCACACCCTCGGGAACGACGATGGCGTCGATCCAGGCGTCCTTGCCTACGGCCCCTTGCGCGGGAATGGAGAAGATCCGCACACCCTCAGCGCGCACACGCGGCAACGCCCGCCACACATCACCTTGTGTTTGAAGACCGTCGCTTACTAAAACCAGATGCTTTTCCATGTGTGCCGGAAATCCAAACAAGGCGGTGGACAGTGCCTCCTCGATATTGGTGCCGCCTTGGTCGATGGCATTGCCTGGACTGTTGGCTTCATCTTCGGCGCGTACCGCTACGGAGAAAATTTCCTCGGCACTGTCCAGTAAGCGCGCGCGATCGCCAAACACCACATAGCGCAGGTTCTCACCTTTGACGCCGGCGCTTCGATTGGCGCCCTCGATGGCGTCCAGCGCTGTGCGCAAGAATTCCGGCGCAATGCTGCGTGAGATATCCAACGCGTAGACGACGGCCACCTGCCGTTGCGTGGTGTTCAAGGTGGGCCGCATGAGGGCCAGCACGAGTAGGCCCAAAACTCCCATGCGAAGGATCGACGCCACACGCATGCGTCGTGGGCTCAGACTCGTGCGCTGACTTCTGGTCAACCACCAGATGAACGGTATGCCCAACAGGAAAACGAGTGGCCAATAAGCGACGAAGGTCAGCATCATTAGAGCGTGAGCTTCCGAGTCAAGGTAAACCATTCCAGCATCAGCAACAGCGCAGCCACGCACAATAACAAGGTCCACAATTCCGAACGGGCTAAGTACAAACCGCCCAGTTGCGTCGCCCTATTCTCGCTGCGCGCTCGCCATTGGCTGCGGTTGATCTGCCCGTAGGCGGGATCCAGCACGTTGGCGACGATCTGCCATTCGCGCCCCGCTGCCGTGGCGGTATAAACCCCGGGGCGCATGGCCTGGAAGAGTGTGCCGTCTGCGGTCGCGACGCTTGTCAGCGATTCGCCTTCGGTGTCGACCAGCGCGACGTCTTGCAGGGGAATGGTGATGCCGCCGATGTGGCGCACCATCGCCTCGGAGCCTCGCGTGAGCCAGTGCACCGCTTGACCCAAGAAAACGGGAAATCCAGGCTGCAAATGGAAGTTGGTTTGATGCAAGGCAAAGCCCACACGGATCCACCGCGCGCCCGCTTTACCGGTCGCGTCTTCTCCTATTGCAATGAGCGCGGCATCGTTACCTATCTTGCCGTCCAAGGCGGCGCGCACGATGGCGTGCTCATTGGTTGCATTGCTCAGGACAGCATTATGAATTCGCAGATCGTGCCAGGACACGCCGGAGGCTACGGGGTGGGCCGAATCCCAGCGGGTGACGGTGGCCTCCCCGCCTGCACGCCCCATGCGCGCGTCCGCGCCCAGCAACAGCGTGCCGGCGGCAGGCAGCGCGTCGGGTGAGAATCGATCGAACACATAGGCATCGAAGCGCGCCTCCTGGCGGTATCCGATAGGCTTGACCGTTGTGAGTTGCACGCCGGGTAGAGAACGCAGCGAGTCCTCCAGAAAAGCATTGCCTTGCGTGACCAGCAATAGGGCTTGCGTTCGATGCGGCGCGACCACGCTGTAGGCGACGTTGTCGGTGACCAGGGCATCGCCATCGGCCTTCAACTCCGCGCGATAGATCCCGGCTTGCGCATGGCTCAGATCGATGCTCTGGGTCGCGCTTTCGCCCGGCGCAATCTCCAGGGTACGCGAGGTTGCATGCTGCGGACCGGTGATGGTCACAACAGCCTTCGCCGTCATCTGCGTTGGATTGAAGACTTGCAGCAAGCCTTCGATCTTCGTAGCGTCGCTTGCGTGCGAACGCGTTTCAAAGGCACTCAGCGAGAGGTTGAAGGCGGTTTCGAAGGCCGAATGCACGCGCGCACCAACAGGTGCTTCCGGCACACCGACACCGTCTGAGAAAACATGAACCTGCAAGTTTCCCCCGCCGCGCGGCACCTCCGGCAGGCGCGCCGTGCCCGCCGTCGCGACAGATAATTTTTCCAGTTGGCGCCACGCATTCTGCGGCGTCACAAACCCCGCCAGCGGCGCGCGACCCATGGTATCCAGCACCATCACCTCGCTGGCGCTGCCCAGTTGCGCAATCAATCGACGCGCATCGAAGAGCGCGTGTAGCCAGCGCGAATTGCCGTCCCGGGTGCGCGCCGCCATGGAAGGCGAGTTGTCGAGAATGAGCACGACACGCTTGGAAATCGCACCGATCGCCGGCACTTCCGGCCGCGACAACGCCAGCGCCATGACCCCACCGATGGCGCACGCCAACAGTAACGACAGCAACCATCGCCAGCGGCTGACCAGTGCCTTGTGCTGTCGAAGGACCTTGCCCCAGATGGCAAGCGATGAGATCGCCACCTGCCGACGTTTCGGTTTCAGCGAATAGGCGACGATGATGAGTCCCAGCACACCCAACAGCAGGGCAATGCTAAGCAAAGGCGAGAAGGCGACGAACCGCATGCTGCTGGTTTACTTTTCCTTGCGATGCTGCGTGAGAAAGTAATCCTTCACCACCGTACGATAGGCAAGCGGCGTTTGCTCGCTACGGAGGGCATCGTTGCGCACGGCACGCGGGGCGCCTTCCACATGTTCCAGATCGACCCGCGAAGCCTGCGATCGGGTAGCGGAGAAAAACGCCTCCGGTGTACCTTCATCCTCGGCGGCGGCGCCCGGCGTGGATCTGGATTGGGTAGGCACTTTTTTCAACTGCATCGCCAGGCGCTGCGTCTTCCTTCCCAACACCGGAGCCGACTCGGATTCCCCGCCCGGATTGCCGCGCGGCGCATCGCCTTCATCACCCGCACCGCCCCGGCTGGTGCCCACTCTTTGACCCATGGCACCGGAATTGGAGTTGTTGCGCCCACTTTGTTCCTCACCCGTACCCTCGCCCGCGAGGGTGTTGCGCGGACCGATGCCGCCAAGGGAATTCATGCGCATATCGGAACCGCCGCCGCGGTCGGCATTGCGATACTCGGGTGTGGGATTGCGCGCTCCGGCATCGCTGTTGCGGCCATTTTCCGCCGGCGACATGCGCGCACCTGCCAGCGCCTCGCCTTCGGCGGCAAGGTCATCACCGGGTGATTGTTCGCGGCCTTGCTGCATCATGTCTTTCAGGCGCGAGAGCACGCTACCCAGCCACTCCGATGGCGATTCCGCCTGCGCATTCTGGCCCGAGCCCTTGCCTGGCGCGGCACTGCCGCTGGCGGCCGAAGCGCCCGCCGGTGCTGGTTGCGAATCCGCCTCGCCCGTGCGCTCGTCGGTGCTCCCCTTTGATTCACCCTCTTCCGCACTGCTCTCGCTGGCGTGCGCGCTCAGTGGGCCGTTGGCGAGTTTAGTGCCTCGCATCATCGCTGCATCCTGTGCCGCCTCGCCGGCATCGTTGTGCGCGACGACCGAGGATGACGTGGCGGCCTGCTTGCCCCCGCGCATTGCGACAGCCTTAGATTCGCCACCACCCTCCTTGATGGAGTAAGCCAATTGCGGCGACCACCAAGTCAACGCACCGATAATCAGAGCCAGCGCAACGGATCCCCACGCACTGCCAGGGATCTGGAGGGGCAGAATCTGGCGCGGGTCACGCTGGTGCGCGGTGCGCGAGGCGCGCTGCAGCAGCAACTCCACCGCCGGTTGGTCCGTCGGCGTGTGCGCGAACCAGTATGCGCTCTTGAGTTGATCGCTCAGGTTTGCCGCCTGGTCGGCCACCGACGCGGCTTCGGTCAAGCTGGTGACACGCGCCATGCGAAACACACCGTAGCCCACCGCACCCAGCGCCGACAGTACCAGCAATGGCGTCAGGGCTTGCACCACCTGCGGCTGGGAAATGAGGGCGCGCAGGATCTCATATAGCGTGACAATGCCGAGTAACCATAAAGTTACCGTGCCAAGGGCGTGCAGACGTCGGATCAAACGCAATCGCCCAGCGACTTGCGATAACCAGTGAATCAGGAATTGACGCTCGGACATCGAATACGAAAGATTGCGTTGCGAAGGACGTGACGGCTGAAGTTAGCCAAGCACGTCCACGCAATCGTATCATAGCGATCTGTGATGGCCGAAGTCGATGCGCCCGCACGGCATGCTCGCGGGCCCAGCACGTTTCAGCAAGGTCCGATGCATGGGCGTAACATTCCGCCGAGCAGGGGGCGCGGGGGGCAAGCTTCGGGGGTTTCCAAAGGGGGCGAAGTGGTTTTCACGTAGCCCCCCTTGGTTAAGGGCGGGGTCAATACCCCGCCCGCGAAGTCCCCTCGCCCGTGCACGCCAGGCCGTCCAGCGAAAGGAGGAAACATGTCAA
>JANNFC010000185.1:0-3675 GCA_031379405.1 Betaproteobacteria bacterium
GCGGCGCTCCGGGCCATGACAGGGCGGGCCGTCGGGGGAACTCAGCACGTCCTGCCCCGCCGCGGCGCGATGAGGACATCGCGTCCTACCCGGCAGTGCGGCGCTCCGCCAACCCACTCAACTCTCAACTCTCAACACTTCCCCCGCCCCCGCTACGCCGCCAGCGGCACACTGACCGGCCGCTGCACGAACAACGCGCCGCTGCCCGCCTCGTTGCCCGTGGTCAGGATCACGTACACCTTGAGCGCCACCTGCGCCCCCGGCTGATTCAGACCGAACGGCGTCACGAATTCCCGCGCCGCGCCCGGCCCGTTGGTGGCGATGACCACCGCATCCTCGTCGTTGTAATCCTCGCCCACGTTGCCGCGCAGTTCATACCGTTGCAACATCGAATCGTCCGACGCGTCATAGACCACCTTCGCCGAGGCCGGCGCTTCGAAGATCGCGCTCGCGTTCACCGGCTCGGGCGTGTGGCCGGGCAACGGCGTCAACCGCGGCAGCGTGATCAGCAGTTCCGGGAAGGCCCGGAACGCATTGCGCGCGCCCTCGCGATACATCTTCATCGCCTCGTAGGCCTGCTCCTGGATCATGTTCCGCTTCGCCCGCGCCAGCCCCGTCAACGTCTCCTTCGTGTCCTCCATCGCGTAGGCGAACTGCAACGCCGACACCGCGCTGGCGAACGATCCCTGCGTCGTCTCATCGCTCAACTCCAGCGGCAGCGTTATACCCGCCGGCGCCGGCCCATTATTGATCTGCGCCCATAACGTGATCACGCGCCCCAGCGGACGGCTGAACGCCTCCTGGCCGTCGCTCAGACTGGGCGCCACCGGGCGCAGCGCGTAAAACTCCGTGTTGCGGAAATACCCGTCCAGTACGCTGACGAACAGCGCGAACATCTCCAGCAGGGCCGCCTTCTGCAGATTGATCACCCCGCGCGCCACCTGCCGCTGCGTCAGGCAGGACTGCACCGTGTTCTGCTGCGTCTGCAACGTGCCGATGAGCGTCACGAACTGCGCGCGCGACATCGTCGTGTTGCCGTCCGA
Source organism: Betaproteobacteria bacterium (assembly GCA_031379405.1). Classification (GTDB taxonomy): domain Bacteria; phylum Pseudomonadota; class Gammaproteobacteria; order Burkholderiales; family SHXO01; genus SHXO01. Next base: position 1,044 of record JANNFC010000185.1, read on the forward strand.
CAGGCGCACGATGTAAGGGCTGGCCCCCAGCAGCGCGTTGGCCGCCTCCCACTGGGAGTTGAACGCATTCATGGTGGGGATGTAAGAGGCAGGTCCGGTGATGGCCATAATAGTTCTTTCTCGACTTCAGTTCACTGCGCCAATGACGGGGCGCGTGGTTGGCCCCGTGGACCATGTTTCATGGTCTGCCGTGGATGAAGAAACTCCCGTGCCAAAAACAGGACGGGCCCGGCCGCGCCTGCATTTTCTTCGCTACCCGTTGAAAACCATTCCCGGAAACAGCCTCCCGTAACCGCCGCCCGTCAGAAAATGCCCACCCCGTCAAAAACTTCCCGGCAAAAGCTTCCCCCCGCCCCGGACGCCCGCGCGGAAACTCCGGCTCCTCTTTCCATCGAACATCAACACCTGCGATTCTGCGGGACAGACCCGTTTCAGACCCGTTTCAAGACCCGTTTCAGGAGGCGGCTGCCTCTCATTTCGTGCCCTGCTCTACTAAAAATTCTCGTAACTTCTTAATTTGCCTCTCGGTGCAGGCGTAACTGGTCGAAGTTGCGTGAATATCTCCAAACTTCTTTGTCTTGATGACACCATTAGTGAAATGGGGGTCTATCAACTCTAACTCGATAAGCTTGCCACCTGAATCAACCAATCCGAATTTCTTCAACGTACCGGATGATGGAAGCACAAATGTGCCAGATGTCGGGCTCCCTAGAGAGAACGCCATCGAGTCTGCGGATGCGCTGAACTGAAGCCCGTCCTCTTGCTTCAATCTGCGATAGGTCTGAAGCTGCCACCTACCTCCGTCTTTATAAAACAACATGTTGTGTTGGAGCGTCTTCACTTCGTTCGATTTCGCTGACGAGTTCTCGAAGCCAAGGTCAACGAGTAAGCACATCGGCGTTCTATTAAGGCCTCCTTCGTAGGTTGATTTCATCTTGAAAATTAAGTCACATAGAACGGTAACCTCCGTGTCATTGCCTTTGCGTTCTTTAACGCTGACGTCAAGGAGGTCAGCAGCATTTGTTGGACTGAACTTGGCGCCAGTGAACTCGACAGTCATAGTCATTCCGTTGAACCACGACTTCACGGCCTTTGAAACATCAGCTTGAGTGAGTTCGGGTGCATCTTTTGGAGGTTCATTGGTCGTGGACTTCTGCGAACATCCTGTAATCTGGGTGGCTATGATGATAAGTGCAATTAGTGATGTTCTTTTCATGGTTTGGACGGTTGGTTACCGCCTACGATCCCAAGGTCAACGACCCGGCCCACGAGCGCGTTCGATTGCAACTGGAGCGCGATGGCCGGGTTTGATGCCATGAATGGTTAGGCGACATGGGCGGAGCACTCACTTGGCCTGAGTCTCAGGCGGTGCGGCCCATTTACAGGTCTGAATCTTTTTCTCGCCCACTTCTTTCGATGCCAAAACCATTTTCTCACGTGCAAATCCATTGTGCATATCCACGTAATACGTTTTCCCAGCCTCGACAGTGAAGGCGACTCTTTCCAGCTTCTTCATCTCTGCTGTCAGATAATAAAGCGGCACACTTGAAACTGTGAAGCCTCCTTGGGAAGCGATGTGCAATTCTCCCGGTTCGGCTTGGAAGGAGAAAAACTTGCCATACCCCATCGTGGAACTCACGAGCCTTTCATTCGCCCAGACGTTAAACTTCTTGCCGAGCGGCAGGTCGTGTGAATAGACAAAAACAAGGCCTTTGTCGGTGGGCTGGTTGAAAGCCGCTGCCGATTTAACATCCGAATAGCGCGGCCCTGATGATGCGCAGCCACACAAGACGATCGCCAGTGGCAAGATGAGGACAAACTGATGAAGTTCGTGTTTCGTTCGGGCCACTTGTTTTAGTAGTTTCATTGAGCTTTCGTTTTTTGGTTGATAGATGGGTTGTCGCCTAGCGCATGGACTCACATATTCCATTCCTTCACCAGTGGAGGATACTGGACACCATACTTTTTGGTGTGCAACTTGTGGATGAGCACCCGTAACCCTACAAACACGGCGAACATGACCGCAGCAACTATGAACAATAGAATAGCCATCGAAACGGACTTGGAAAAAGCCAATATCGATTGGAAGAAATATAGGCACGCTCCGACTCCGAACGGAAAAATTCGCAAGATTCGCAGCAGGATGATTATGATTTTCATGGTGGGTGGCCTCTGAGTCCTGACGATCCAAGCTCGGCGACCCGGCCCTCGAGGGCGTGTGATTGCAACCTGGACGCGATGGCCGGCGATACAGCGCAGGGTTGAACCCAGCTTGTCTATCTCTTTCTTCTGTGAGATGGCACTACTGCTTCTTTGCTGGGCTTGTGCCGTTTTCCGGTGCCGGTGCCTGTTTGAATGTGATGCTTTGCAGGGATCGCATATCCGTGGTGAGCCGATATTGTCCATCAAGGATCAGGACAAGTTGACCATTTCCGTCCTGAGACTTCTCGACTCGCGCTTCGTGTTTGAGAGGCATCTTGCTGTCGGCAGTCTTAGAGCCTGTCTGAAAAATCATGATTGCTGAGGAATCAAGCCAGACGGCGGAGTTGAATTCGTATCATCGCGATATAGACCCAGGTCTGCGCGCTGGTCTCGGTGGTTTCGTAGTCGCGCACCAAGCGCCGGTGACGCA
>JANNFC010000172.1:0-11160 GCA_031379405.1 Betaproteobacteria bacterium
GTGACATCGACCTCACCACCGCTTCAGACGTGCAGATCAGCGCATCCCAAGGTTCCACCGGCGCCACCAGCGTATCGGCGATGGAGTCCATGGCGAAATGACTGGCCGTGGTATGGGTAATGCCGCAGATACTAAAGTGAGCGGCGCCGAAGCGGCGACGGGCCCAGGCGAACTTCCCCAAATTCGGCCCGGGAGAATACAGATTCCCCACTGCTGTCACGTCCTTGAGGCGCCACATGGGAATCGCGCGCAATCGATCCTGCAGCCCTTTGTTCCTTGCCATCACCGCGAACGACCGCATCTCGCTGGGTGTGCGATAGACGCAGGCCACTTCACCCCCTGGAGGATTGTTGAAGTACGCCCGCAGAAAGCCCTCCCCCGCCGCATTACGGCCCAGCAGCCGGGGAGTCTGCGTTGAGTAGCCCTCTTCTACAAAGTAGACGGCGCAGCGTTCGGTGGTTGTCATGCCCTATCCGTTTCGAACTTGGGATGGTTCTTAATATCGGCCAGCTAATCTGGCTCAAATGATACATCCGCCCCAGTGTACCTTCGCGTATATCAAGGTAATGAAACCCCAACGCCCATCGCTATGACTCGCCTTAAGTGCTTGATGTCATCTCTTGTCCTTCTGGTGGCCTGCTCGGCGTGGGCGGTCACCGGCTCGCACATCCCCTGGCAACCCTGGTCCGACAAGCAGTTTGCCCAGGCCCAGAAGGAGAAAAAATTCATCATCCTCGATCTGGAAGCGGTGTGGTGCCACTGGTGTCACGTGATGGACGAGGAGACCTATCACGATCCCAAAGTGGTGGCACTGATCAAAGCTCACTACATTCCGGTACGCGTGGACCAGGACTCGCGTCCGGACTTGTCACGGCGCTATGAGGATTTCGGCTGGCCCGCTACCATTGTATTCAACGCCCAGGGCGAGGAGATCGTGAAGCGGCGCGGCTACATTGCGCCCGAACGCATGGCAAAACTGCTGGCGGCCATCGTGAACGATCCATCGCCGGTCAAGTACGCCAATTCCGAGGAGCCGCAGTCTTATTCCGAGCGTTCCTCCCTGGATGAGAAGACGCGGGCGGATCTGATCAAGCGGTTTATCGAATCCCATGACGGCGTCCAGGGCGGCCTCAAGCATACACAGAAATTTCTCGACGCCAATACGGTGGAGTACGCCCTGGCGCTGGCGAAGAACGGCGACCGGAACGCCGCGAAGATGGCGCGGCAAACTTTGCAAGGCACGCTCAATATCTTCGATCCGGCATGGGGCGGCGTGTACCAGTATTCCACCCATTCGGATTGGAAACACCCTCATTTCGAGAAGATCATGTCGGTGCAGACGGAGTCATTGCGGATCTACGCGCTGGCTTATCAGATCCTGGGCGAAAAGGCGTACCTCAAGGCGGCGTCGGAGGTGCTGCGTTATCTCGACGAGTTCCTCACCAGCCCCGACGGCGCCTATTACACCAGCCAGGACGCTGATCTGATCAAAGGCAAGCATAGTGAGGATTACTTCGCACTGGGAGACAATGAGCGCCGCGCCAAAGGCATCCCGCAAGTCGACAAGCACATCTATGCGCGCGAGAACGGTTGGGTCATTCAGGCCCTAGCCCAACTCTACGGTGCCACCAACGACGCCCGGATTCTCGCGCCCGCACTTAAGGCGGCGCAATGGATTCAGAAGCATCGTGCGCTGCCTGACGGCGGATTCCGGCATGACGCCAAGGATCCGGCCGGACCTTATCTGGAAGATTCCTTGTCCATGGGGCGGGCCTATCTGTCCCTCTATACGGTCACAGGAGAGCGCACGTGGCTTGCGCAAGCCGAATCGGCCATGAAATTCATGCGTGCCCACTTTTCGGGAAAAGGCAGCGCTGGTTTTATTTCCGCCATCGAGAAGGGGCCTCTCAAGCCGCTGATTCAACTGGATGAGAACATTGCGTTGGCGCGCTTCGCCAATCTTTTGGCGCGTTACACCGGAAATCAGGCGTATACGGCCGACGCCCGCAAGGCCATGCGATTCATCGCGACGCCCGCCATTGCCACCCGTCGCATTTCCGAACCCGGCATCTTGTTGGCCGATATCGAGCTGCACAATGATCCGGTTCACATCACGGTGGTCGGGCGCAAGGACGATCCTAACGCCAAGGCGCTGTTCATTGCCGCCACCCGTTTCGGGGCTAACTACCGGCGCATCGAATGGTGGGACACGCGCGAGGCCGCACTTCCCAATGCCGATGTGACGTATCCGAGTTTCGACAAAGCAGCTGCCTTCGTGTGCACCAATCAAACATGTTCGTTGCCGGTGTTCAAGGAGGCGGATTTGCAGACGCTCGCCACTCGAATTACGCGATTTTCGGCGAATGCCAGGGTGAAGGCGCCGGGGTGATTTAGTGGACCCATAGGGGGCAACAACATCGCGCGAGCATCAGCATTGGGTACACTGCACCGTCCCCTAAACCAGAGCACCCCATGAAATCCGTCCACATCGGCGAAGCCCTGATCGATTTTTCCAGTATCGGCGAAATGCGCTATCAAGGCCGCTGTGGCGGTTCGCCCATGAACACCGCCATCGCGGTAGCGCGCCTAGGCCAACCCACCGGATACATCACCCAACTATCCACGGACATGTTCGGTGAGCGTCTGCGCCAACATATCATTGCTAACGGATTGGATACGCGCTTCCTGCTCTCGCATCCGGCGCCGACCACACTCGCCTTCGTGGAGCACGGCGAACACGGTAATCGCTACCAGTTTCTCGCCAACGGCAGCGCGGATTTTCTTTACGCACCCGATCCGCTACCGAATTTACCGCCTGATGTCGCCTTCCTGCAGTTCGGGTCCGTAAGCCTATTGTTTGAACCGAGCTCGTCAGCCATTACGCGGTTGGTGGCAAAGCACCGGGGACGCATGATTGTGGTACTCGATCCGAATGTGCGCCCTACCCTCATCCCCGATAGGGATGACTATTGCCGGCGCTTCCGAGGATGGTTGCCGCTGTGCCACATTCTCAAGCTAAGCGATGAGGACGCCGAGAAACTCTGCGTCGGTCCGATGGATGACGAGATCGAACAGTGGCTCGCGCTGGGACCCAAAGTTGTGTTTCTAACCCGCGGCGCGCACGGAGCACGGGTTTACGTCCGCGGTCAATCGCCCATTGAGACATCCGCACCAAAGGTAACGGTGGCGGACACCGTGGGCGCGGGAGACACCTTCACCGCTGGACTCATCGCAGGGTTACTGGAGCGTGGCGTCAACCAATCTGCTCAGCTTGACGAAATGCGTTCCAAAGACTGGCACGAATTGCTCCATTTCGCCGCATGCGCCGCCGCTTTATGTTGCACACGGGAGGGCGCCGCGCCACCCACACGTGCGGAACTAGCGGACTTTTTGACCGGAGCCAAGACCGCATAGGGTACGCTTGCGTTCCAAGGTGCGTAGAACGCACCCTACAAGATCGCGCAGCGCGGCTTTGGAATTTATCCTGTTCATCCTGTAAATCCTGTTAATTGCTTTGGTCCTAACGGGTCAGCCCCGCGAGAAACCGCTTGATCTGATCGGAGACGAACCCATATTCCGCGCTCTCCTCCGACGCCGGGCAGCAGGCGACGTGGCCGAGGTAGGAAGGAATCTCGACATAAATCCCATCCTTAACGCCGCGGTAGATTTCGCGCCCCATATAGGGAGGCAAGGTGCGATCGGTCATACCCGGCATGATCAAAGTTTTAGCCTTCACCCGACGCAGCGCCGCCATCATGTCGCCTCCATAAGGTTGCGACACGTCGTGGTTCATAGTGGCTTGATAGCGATATAGCAAACTCCTTGCATCCCACGTCTTAGCCCAACCGGCGCCGAAGGCACGCTGGGCATTGCGAAATCGATCGTCCGCCGTCAAGGTATTGAGATACTCGTCGCTGAATAGCCAAGGGAAATAAATCATGCCGGCGGTGACGATACCGTCCACAGGATTCTCCGTGTAGTTGCCTTGGCTCCATTTCGGATCCAACTTGATGGTACCGACTACCGCATCGAAGATAGCCTGTACATGGCGGTCGCTTTTGGCACTCGGCACGATGAGTAGCAATCCCCTGGCGAAATCGGGGTAGTGGATACCCCACTCCAAAGCCTGCATGGACCCCATGGAAGGTCCGCCCACCGCAACCAATGTCGTCAGTCCTAACCCATGCGTGACGAGTTGATGCTGGGCTCGCACCATGTCGCGAATGGTGTACTCGGGGAAGGCGGCGCCCAATGCATCCGCCGGTTTGCTTGAACCCCCGCCACCGATGGCGTCCACCGTGATCACGAAATACCGGTTGGTGTCGAATGCCTTTCCGGCTCCTATGAAGATCTTGTAGCCGTTACGTCCCTGACTGGCGCCATGCACCACCAGAATCGCATTGTCTTTGGCGGCGTTAAGCTCACCATAGGTATCGTAGGCCACCTTCATGCCTTCCAGGGTTTTCCCGTTCTCGAACGTAAAGAGGGGAATGGTGAAGATCTTCGGTTCCTGCGCGACCCCCTCTCTCACAACACCCATGGCGAACACTAGCGCGACGAGTACCAACCGAAAGTAACCGGACATGCTTCCTCTCCTTTACGTGAGTTGGGCTACGCGCGACAATGCGCGCAAACAGCCAAGAGGTAAATTGTATGCCGATGAAGAACACGACCGTAATGGTGACCGGCGCCGCCGGGGCACTGGGGCGCACGGTGGCCAAGGCGTTCGCCGATCAGGGCGCCAATCTGGCGCTCATTGATCTGCGCCACAGCGATTTAATGCGCGTGTTCGGCGCGGACCATGAGCGGCAGTTATTGTTGCCGACAAATCTACTCGATCAGGCGGCCGTCACAACCTCGGTAGAGACCGCCCTCGTGCACTTCAAAAAACTCGATGTTTTGGTCAACATCGCCGGCGGCTTTCGGATGGGCCAACCCGTGCACGAGACCTCGGACGAAAATTGGAATTTTCTTTTCGACATCAACGCCCGCACCATGCTGCATGCGGTTCGAGCGGTCGTGCCAAAGATGATCGCCGCCGGCGGCGGCAAGATCGTCAATGTCGGCGCCAATAGTGCGCAAGAAGGCGTCAGCCACATGGGCGCTTATTGCGCTTCGAAGAGCGCCGTCATCCGGCTAACGGAGGCCATGGCGGCGGAACTGCGTGAGAAGAACATCAACGTCAACTGCGTATTGCCGAGCATCATCGATACACCGGACAACCGCAAAGCCATGCCGGACGCCGATCACAAGCGCTGGGTCGCACCTGAGGATTTGGCCAGCACGATTGCCTTCCTCGCGTCCAAGGGCGCGCGCGCTATTCACGGCGCCGCTATACCGGTGACCGGGTTGGTCGGATGATGGGTGGAAATGAATCGCTGGCGAGACGTCGCGGTTGATTCATGCACTGCTTCGGTCGGTTGCGGCGCGACGAATCTGTACCTAACCCGCCCTACGAAATCCGCATCCTTTCGGCATGGTGTTATTCTTTGCCCAGCTTGATTTTCTCCCAAACCAGCATGCCCGTGAGCCGCTTACCTCCGATGGTGATGGGAGGCGTGCGCAGGATAAGCTTGCCGTCCTGAAACTTGTAGCCGCGACGCTGTTCGCTTCCAACCCAGTTTGGCAATAGAGCCTGCGTGACGGTGTGGATGACAACATGTTCACGCTCGTCGACCTTGTAGCGCCCGTAGTAGGCCTGGTAGGTCTCGAACGCCGCTTTGATCTCCTCGGTTGTTCCGGCCAAGCGATCGGGGACGACGAAGGGGTTGCGGTTTTTGTGCGCCAATTGAGCGGCCATGCTGCCGTGGGCGTCATACATCAACATCCCCTGTGGTTCGGGTCCATAGGGAGATTCAGCGAGGGCGCCGTCATCGGTGCGAAACTCAGCCGACAGCAGGCGCCAGGCGCCGACGAACTTATCGGCTTCCATCATCGCCTGCACTTGCGTACATACCAATACCGCGACAAGTACTACCCAGAATTTCGAGAATCTCATGGCCAGCCTCCGAAGACGAAGGAATCATTCTAAGCCGGTCCGCCGTCAGCACTCGCTGAAGGTATTGATGAGACCAGGGGAACAAAGTCGTACTCCCCCATGCCCTGGAGCACCAAGAAATTCACGGAGACTTCGCCACCATTGGTCACCAGATGCGGGCGGCGCGCTTTGGCGGTAAACGTCTCGCCCGGGTTTAACCGCACTACTTCTTTCGGCTCTCGCAGAAAAATACGCAACTGCCCGCTGATGACGTAGAACGTGTCGTCAACATGACTATGAAAATGCCAGGGTACCTTCTGCTTCGCCGTCAGCTTAAGTTCGGAGATCCTAAAGCCAGGACGCGCGGCATGTTCGGCGCGGTATTCGGCCTCGTAGAGATGACTTGCGTCTTTCAGGGCGTGCATGGCGTAAGGAGGCGATTCTAATGAAAAAAATTAGCTTACCACCATAGTACGCCCGCGAAATGTTCACCCGGCTCTACTCATGCCGCGATTGCGAAGGTCGATGCGCTCACACCGACATCTCCACTCCCAAAAGTTGAACCGTAAGTGCTATTACTACAGTGACAAAGCCAAGGAGGAACACCCGTTGTGCCACCAGCATGGCTCGCTCGGGTCCGTGTCCCAATGTTTCCACTACCCAAGGTAAAAGCATAAGAAGGGGAAGACTGAGGAAAACTATCAGAACGTTATAAGCATACGTCGACTCTAGGTCCATCTTACTTCCTTTCAGGAGTATGGTAAGCGTTGAAGTCAGTACGTTAGCAACACAACCAACGTCCGCCTGACGTGTTTTGTCCACTCCGGACGGTGAACGGCATGTTCCGGTCCTTAGGAGCCCGGCGCCACACATCGTACTCAGCATCTTAGAGCAAGGGTCACGCCCAATTGGGGGCGGATGGTCGTCGATCTGGAGAAGGTCAGCCGTGCGCCGAGTGCCCGTCAAGCTCACGCCAGACGGAATAAAAGGGACTTCGCGGGCGGGGTATTAACCCCATCCTTGATCAAAGGGGGCTACGTGAGTGGGCGGGTCAGCTCTTGGATTTTCGCCCGGTGATCATGGCCCGAATGAGGTTCTCACGATGGCGCCAACTGGTGTAAATCACGCCCGTCACGTGCACTCCCGCCAACACCATCAGCAGATTAGACGCAGTTTTGTGTAGGGCGATCAACCATTCCTCGCCCCAAAATGCATCCGTCGTCATCATCCATCCGCTGATACCTGCCACCAACGCCACAACAAGCAACGTGATCACCATCATGCCCCCAGCCGGATTGTGTCCGAGGAAGCGCGGTTCCTGCCTGGACGCCATGGCCGCGATGTACGTACGCAGCGCGCGCAGCGACGGCGCGAATTGCGCGAAACGCGCGTAGCCCGTCCCGACGAATCCCCACACTATGCGCGCAATCACCAACCCCAGCGCGATGTACCCGGCAATCTCGTGTGGTACATCGCCATCCTCGGTAAAGAAGTAAGCCGCGACAATACTGGCCACCAGCGACCAATGGAATATCCGCACCCATGCATCCCATACCTTAACGGCGAGGAATTCATCCTGCACGTGCACGCGCATTGTAGCGCCCTAGCGTTGTTTCACGATGGTGCCGTCGACGGGATTGAAGTAAATCTCGACTTTCTTCCCATCCTTATCGCGGCCATAGATTTCGTAACAGCTGCCCGCAGTCGTCTTGAAAACTTTGATCTTATAACCTTGCGCTTCGATCTTCGCCTTCATGTCCTTCTCCGGCATCCACTTGTCCTTGGGTTCCTTAGTGCATTGAGGACCCGCAAACGCCGTTGCGGCAAAAACGGCCGTCGCCAGTGCGGCCGATAGTTTTGCGAGATGCTTCAAACTTGCTCCCTTTCGGTTATGTATACCGACGTATTGTGCCTCGCTTACCTATCGTTTGTCTTGATCCACGTCTAACTTCTGGATCCATACGTCAGTCATCCTCCTCGTCAATCACCTTGGCGTCCAATGCACTGACTTCCAATTCGACCGCTCGACCGCTCTTATTCTCGGCTTCGATCTCGTAGACACAGTCGTCGAACTTCATGTGTTTGATCTTATAGCCTTGGCTCTCCAGTTTGGCACGCACGTCCTGCTCAGGCATTCGCTGATCTGAGGTGCCGCTGCCACACACATCGTGTGCTGACACTGAAAGTGACATTAAGCCCATAACCAGTGCCAGCGTGAACTTCGATTCAATGCATTTCATAAAGATCCTCTCGGCGTGGGTGTCTAAGCAGCGCCTGACTATTTGCCGCTCTCTCGAATAACGCTACCGTCCACGGCGCTGACGTCTAACTCGACCAGGCGACCCTTGTCGTCCTCGGCTTTGACCTCGTAACGACCGTAGTCCCACTTCATGCGCTTGATCGAATATCCCAGGCTCTCGATTTTGTCGCGCACTTCATCTTGAGACAACACTTGGGGAGTCGTCAGGGAAGCAGTATCCTGACCGGCCCATACGAAGAACGATAGGGCAACGGCGCTCAACGCCACGGCAACCAGGGAATTAGTGTATTTCATAAGGACTCCTTTTGATGGTAAGTTCCGCCTTCAAACGCTCGATCTCGCAGTGATATGAGCGTGCAGTGGATAGTGTGCGCCGAACCTTAAGTCGATCTTAAGACGCGCATGCCATTTTCATAGCCAACGACGCCTAAAGCCGACAAACGTATGAGAGTCCTACTCGTTGAAGACGACTATCTGTTGGGCGACGCCATTCAAGCGGGATTGCGTCGTGATGCCCTTACAGTGGACTGGATTCGAGATGGCGGGCAGGCCGATGCGGCGCTCGCAACCACCGCCTATGAGCTGGTAGTGCTCGACCTGGGCCTGCCGGGCCTGGACGGCATGGAGTTGCTCAAGCGCGTACGTTCACGAAGAAGCCACCTGCCGGTGCTGATTCTGACCGCCCGCGACACCGTCGCCGATCGTGTTGCCGGTTTGGACGCCGGCGCCGACGACTATCTGGTCAAACCTTTCGACCTGACGGAACTTACCGCACGCATACGAGCGCTGCTGCGTCGGTTGCATGCGCGCAGCCAACCTCTGATCACTTACCGCGAACTGATCATCGCTCCAGCCACCCGCGAAGTGACGAATGCCGGTAATCGCGTCGATCTCTCTGCCAAAGAGTACGCCATTTTGCTGAAGTTGATCGAGTGCCGTGGCACCGCCGTATCGCGTGAACAACTGGAGGAAACGCTGTACGGATGGAACGAAGAAATCGAAAGCAACGCGGTGGAGGTTCACATCCATCATCTACGCAAAAAACTAGGCGCCGAGTTGATCAAGACGCTGCGTGGCATCGGCTACGTGGTGCGAAAAGACTAGCATGCGTCGATTTTCCTTGCGCGCACGACTGATCGTACTCCTCGTTACCAGCCTGGTGATTGTCTGGAGCATTGCCTTGGTGGTGAGCTACATCGATGCGCGTCACGAGTTGGACGAACTCCTCGATGCGCGCCTGGAAGCCACCGCGCGTGCCCTTATTGGGTTGAATCTCACGCAATTGAGCGCCACTTTGAGCCCGTTGGATTCCACCACGAGAGGCGAGGACGGCAATGATGACGATCCTCCGGGCGCCATACGACAGCTCGAATTTCAAGTTTGGAGCGCCGCCGGTGGGCTGCTGCTGCGCTCGAAACAAGCCCCTCGCGCCCCTTTCAATAAGCAAACGGGTTATCTGCGCATGAACGTGCACGATCAGGAATGGCAAAGCTTCGCGTTGTGGAACTCGGGTTCGCGTTTTCAAGTACGCATCTTCGACGATGAGGAGAAGCGGCGCGAACTCACCGGTGATATCGTTGCACGTGTAAGTCTTCCACTCGCATTGTCGCTACCTGTACTGATGCTTGTTGTCTGGCTTGCCATCGGCCGCGGACTCGCACCTCTGGCCGCTCTATCAAGCGCTGTAAGCTCGCGGCATGCGAATAACCTCGAACCCATCGCTCTTGAACGAGTACCCCGCGAGGTCGAACCGCTGGTGGCATCCCTCAACGAGCTATTGGCCCGTCTCGCACACTCGCTGCAGACCGAGCGCAGGTTCACCGCCGACGCCGCCCATGAGCTGCGTACGCCCCTAGCGGCCATCCGCGCCCAAGCCCAGATCGCCCTCGGCAGCGAGGACAAGCATGAGCGCCAACACGCCCTAGAGAGGATCATTGAAGGGGTCGATCGCTCGACACGATTGGCCAGTCAGTTGTTAACCTTGGCTCGAATGGATCGTCCACACGGGCTTACGGGGTCAATCGCGACATTGGACGGCGTTGTGAAGCAATGCGCAGGGCGCTTCGCGGAAGCAGCGCTACGCAAGAATCAGGATCTGAGCGTCACGAGCGCCGGCCACTGCCGTGTGGAGGGTGAAGAGAATTTACTGGACGCACTATGTTCGAATCTCATCGACAACGCCATTACGTACACACAAGCAGGTGGTCGCATAGAGATTAGCGTCCACACTCTTGCGGACGCGGTAGAGTTGGTAGTGCGTGACAACGGACCCGGCGTATCGAGTGCGCACCGCGTTCGGCTCCTGGATCGGTTCTATCGCGTTGCAGGCAATGACGCCAGTGGAAGCGGTTTGGGCCTATCCATCGTCGATCAGATCGCCCGCCTGCACGGGGCCGCTCTCAGCCTGCAAGAAGGTCTGGAAGGTAAGGGACTGGGTGTGTGCGTGCGATTTCCCGCCGCTAAGTCCGGAAATCGGTCCCTATGAACTCGTATTCCCCGCGCGCTTGGCGCGGGGGCAAACTTCGGGGGTTTCCAAAGGGGGCGAAGTGATTGTCACGTAGCCCCCTTTGGATCGGTATTACGGAATGAATGTCAACTCACGAGGACTTGCTTGCATCGCAACCGTCATCGATTTTGGAAACACCTGCTGCCAAAAAGACCGACAGACCTATCGGACGCTTGCAGCCGATTACTGTACGAGATTAAGATGGCGACTCGTGGGGTGCACTGGACCCCAACCCAAATCCGCTATAGCGTTTGTTGAGTACGTTCTCTGTGTCAAAAAGTGAAGAATTGGAGGATTAGATGGACAGTCAAGGTAATGCTCTCGCCCGGCGCTTGGCGCTGATTTCGATCCTGAACATCGGCGCCGCGTTGGTTGCCTCCAACGTCCAAGCCGAAGAACGAAAACTCCTCGAGCTCG
>JANNFC010000184.1:0-2494 GCA_031379405.1 Betaproteobacteria bacterium
CAACTCGCGGATCTGGCTTGTTCTGGCCCCAGCGCTGGCCCACGATCGTGCCATTGCCTTCGGGCGCGTCGATCGACCAGCGATTAAGCGGAATCGCATTGCCGCGGTGGCAGGTCCAGCAAGTCACGCCGGTTTCCTTCACATGGCTGGTATAATTCGCATTGATGACCTGATTCATCTGGATCATCTTGCGCGCGGCGACTTTCTGATATTTCTCATCGGACGCCATGTTATTGGGGTTATGGCAATAATTGCATCCCTGTTCGCTCTCGGGAAGCCCGGCAGGGACCACCCAGTTGTTCATGTTCGCCATGAAATGGTTGAACCGCTCCGTGCTCAGACCGCCCAGAACCTGAACATTTTCATAGGTTTCACTGGCGCGCGGTCCACTATCGTCGGGCGTTTCATAGACGTTGGCAGGGATCGCTTGCTGCGGCGTCACATATTTGTTGTTGACAACCTGATTCATGGCCGTGCCGCGATAGCCGTTTTGCGAGGTGGCTTTGGGCCCGAATTCGCATCCCGATAGTGCCAGCGAAAAACCTGCCGTGAGAAGGATTGCAAAGCGCTTCTGGGTCATTGTCCTGCCCCTGGTAAAGTGGCGGGATCGATGACCCCGGTCGATGGATAGATCGGCGCGTAGCCATGTTCCTGCGCAAACAGATACCAGTTATCGACGACAGTGCCGGTCAGCAGAATGCCAATCCCGCCCGTCAGCGTCGTCAGCACGGCAAACCACCAGGCCCAGCGATGGATTGATTCCATCGACGCATTGAAGCCCATGGTCCAGCGCCAGAACAGTGCCGCGCGTTCGGACGCCGTGCCGCGATCCGTAATCTGTTCGATTTCGCGTTCGCCGCCATAACGGCCCACCGCAAGGATCGTCGCACCGTGCATCGCAAACAACAAGGTCGATCCATAAAGGAACACGATCGAAAGCGCGTGGAAGGGATTGTAGAAAAGATTGCCGTAACGGATCGAGAACGCCGCGGTCCAATCAAGATGCGGGAAGATGCCGAACGGCACCGCCTCGCTCCATGAGCCCATCGCGATCGGGCGGATGAAACCGAGCACGAGATAGAGCCATATGGCAGCGGCGAACGCCCACGGCACGTGCGTGCCCATGCCGAGGCGGCGCGCTGCTGTATACATCTTCGCCCACCAGAGCAGGATCGAGGTGGTGAGGAAAAAGCCGGCCATCAGCCACCAGCCGCCTTCGGAGAGCGGCGGCACGATCATCAGGCCGTATTTCGCCGGCGGCGGCTCAAGTGCAAGCCACGGCAGCTGCCGCACGAACTGGATCGGACTCCAATTCACCGACGCCAACATGTTCATGCCCATGATGAACACGGCGAACAGACCGGTGACCAGCGAGGCGAGGCCGAGCGTACCGAGATAGATCGGCCCGATCTGGGCTTCGCCGAAGCGGCCGAGCCATTTGACATAGCGGGGCGTGCCCGCGCGCTGCCAAATAGGTGTGGCGACCGGCACGCCCATTTCGGGGTGGCCGTAGACCTGGACGCGCGTGAAGATGTTTTGATAACGCGGCATGTGTGCCTCCTACCGCCAGATCGGAAGATTGAGCCACCAACCCCACCACTCCGGCCAACCACGGGTCCAGAAGGGGCCACTGATGACAATGCACACGGCGCTCCAGAACACGGCGTTGAGCGCCAGCAGGAGGCCGAGGCGGTGAATGCCGAGCGTTCCGACGGAATAGCCGATGGCATCGCGGAAGAACGCGTTCTCGTGGTCCGGCGTCTTGACCGTCTGACCCTTGGCCGGATTGGCCGCCGACAGGACCAGCGCACCGTGCAGCGAGAGCGCGAGCGTCGTCGTGAAGAAGAACGTCACGGCGATCATGTGCGCGGGATTGTAGTGGAAGTGCAGGTATTGATAGCCGACGTTCGACACCCAATCGAGATGGCTCATGATGCCGTAGGGGAAACCATGGCCCCAGGCGCCCATCAGCATCGGACGGATCACCACCAGAGTAACGTAGGCAAAGATCGCGAAACCGAAAGCAATGGGCACGTGATAGCCGATGCCGAGTTTGCGGCAGATCTCGACTTCGCGCAGCGCCCAGGACACGAACGCGCCGACGGCGCAGATGGTGATGATTTGCCAAAGGCCGCCCTCGGCGAGCGGCGCCAGCGCCAAGCCGTACTTGAGGTCCGGGGGCGCGATACTGATCTGCCAGATGTTCCACGTCGGACCGATGGCCGCGCCATAGAGTACGAGACCGGTGCCGAGCACGGCAAAGAACGCCGTCATGACGCCGAAGAAGCCGACGTAGAACGGACCAACCCAGAAATCAAACAAGTCTCCACCAACCAGCGTCCCACCGCGCACGCGGTATTTACGCTCGAAATTCAGCATCGCCATGGGGGCGCCTCCCGTCACGCGTAGAGCCAATCGGATCAATGACCCGACGAAATGAAGAGTGGTGCGGGCGGCGGGCCACTTGTGAAGCGTCCCCCGCCCCCCCCGAATG
>JANNFC010000113.1:0-6205 GCA_031379405.1 Betaproteobacteria bacterium
CCGCATGAATCCGCTCGGGTGATGGTCGTGACCGTGGTCATGATCGTGGGCGTGTCCGTGAACAGCTTCCATCTGCACTCTCCTAGATCAGAATTTTTTCTCGATGATAAATATTGTCTACTTCGCCGCTTGCACCATGTAGTCCACGGCCGCCTTGATGTCCGCATCGGGCACATCCACGGCCCCTCCCTTCGGCGGCATTGTCTTGAAGCCTTTGATGGCGTGGTTATGTAGCGTGTCCGCGCCCTGTGCGAGGCGTGGCGCCCAAGCTGCCTTGTCGCCGAACTTCGGTGCGTTCATGAGGCCGGGCTGATGGCACATCTGACAGGTCTTCTCGTACACACCCTTGCCGTCACCGGTGGCAGCACTCATCGCCGTAGCGGTAACCACTGCCGGGGCGGCGGCCTCAGTAGGTGCGGCAGCCGCGATCTGTGGCGCGGCGGGATGTTTCCCTTTCTGCTCCGTCAGCCATTGTTTGTATTCGTCTTCGGTCACGACCTTGACGACGATGGGCATGAAACCGTGCTCCTTGCCGCACAGCTCCGCGCACTGGCCGCGGAAAGTCCCGGTACTGGTGGGCTTGAACCAAAGATCCTTGATAAAGCCGGGAATGGCATCCTGCTTGGCAGCAAAGGCCGGAAGGTACCAGGCATGTAGGACGTCGCCGGCAGTCAACAATACCCTGATCTTCTTGCCGATGGGCACGACCATGGGATTGTCCACTTCCAAAAGGTAGTTCTCGCCCTTGGGCGCATTGCCTTCGATCTGATCCCGTGGTGTCGACAGATTGCTATAGAAGGCCACGTCTTCTTGCAGATAGTCGTAATGCCATTTCCACTGGTACCCGGTGACTTTGACCGAGATATCAGGCGATGAGGTATCGCGTTGATGCAATAGCGCTTTCGTCGCCGGCACCGCCATCGCCACCAGAATGATGACCGGGATGACAGTCCACAGGATTTCCACCAAGGTGTGTTCGTGGAACTGTGCGGCTTTATGGCCTACCGACTTGCGGTGCTTGATGAGCGACACCAGCATGAAGCCGAAGACCCCTACGAAAATCCAAACACAGATCCATGTGATGACCGTGTGTAAGTCATAGACGGTCTGGGCCAGCTCCGATTGCGGGGTTTGCAGCCCATACTTGTACTCCGCCCAGGCGGACGTCCCCATAGACAGCAGAGGCAGCAGAGGCAGGATAAGGGCCGCCACCACGCGTTGCGCGACTGTTCTAGTCATGATCTCCCCGACAAATTGACCAACCGACTCGATGGTTCCTAATTCAAGTGATTCACTGATTGCTAATTTGCTGCCTGATTTGATACCTGACATGCGCCACCAACGCTCGCAACTTGTCCTCCGGGAGGTGCCGCCCAAATTCAACTTCCCTCCCGTGCGATTGAATCACCAGGAAGCCACGCCGCCCTCGCCGCGCCGGATTCCAGCGCACTTGGGCCCAATACCTGTTGCACTCGAATCGACTCGTTCGCCCTTGCTCCCGGCGCTCTATCACTAGACGGTCGCCGCTGATGACGATGCTTTCGAAATCGGCAGCCCGCCGCTCCATGCATCGAAACGCCCAGTACACCGCCACCAGTTCAAGCCCGGCAAAGGGCAACACCAGCCAAGCGCCAATGGTCGCGAAGGCCAGGCAAATGGCAAGGAATACAACAAAGATTGAGGCAAGAATCAATTGCCGTCCAGTCGATGAGAGAGAGTGATTCCGCCGAGCAATCAAGCAATACTCAGCCAGCCCCCGAGCTTCGGTGCATGCCATCTGGATTCCATGTATGCGGTAGCGTGGGCTCCCTCCCAAGCGGCGCGAACTCTAGCACAGCGCAAACTCGAAACGCAAGAAGACCCTAGTCGAATCAGCGGGTTTTTATCAAGCCCTCATCACTTGCGCACGGCTCTGTCAAACCGAATCACCGAGCGTCCGTCCGCCAGGCGCCTGGAAGGCCCCCGATTCTCCGGTTTCCAGGCATGGCCGTAGACCACCTCCAAAGTGGCCTGGATCTTGTCATGCGCCGGAGCAGCGAAAACCCCCAATCTTGCCTTACCTCCCAGGCCGCGACGACGCCCAGTGGTCAGATCGAGGCCTCCCCAGCCCTTCAGGTCCCGCAGCAACTTGGACGGGTGGGAATAAGTCAGCCGCAATTGCTCCTGGTCCATGACCGGGCCGGAGAATCCTTGCTGCACCAGCAAGTCGCCAAGGTCGTGCATGTCCATCAACCTTTCACGAAAGGCCGGGTGTGCCGGGGTGGGGCGGAACTCGCGCAGGGTATCCGGCCCCAAGGTGGTAAACATGAACAAGCCGCCGGGTTTGAGCACGCGCAGCATTTCCCCGATTGCACGCGGGATGTCGCCTGACCAGGACAGCGCGAGATTGGACACTATGCAATCGACACTGCCTGGGGCCAGAGGCAGATTCTCGAAGTCCGCGCACAATGTTTGGATGAGCGGCTCGCGGCTTGCCTTCAGCCAGCGCGCGAGCTTGCCGGCGCGAGGAACTTGCCGGAGCATTTGCCAGGACAGATCCAACGCGATGAGCGACGCTTTCGGATGGCGCGCGGCGATACCACGGGCAGCCATGCCCGGACCCGCGCCGGCGTCCAGAATCACAGCCGGATCGATGCGCACGAACTCCAAGCGAGCTAGCATGCGCTCGCAGATCTCGTTTTGCACCTGCGCGCTCTCCAGATAGCCTGCAGCCAAGCGGTCGAAGGTGCGTCGCACCGCGCTTCGGTCCAATTGTTGTCGTGTTTCCAGCTTAACGTCTCCAACCATGCATTTCTTGTCCCGCCATCTTGCGCGTATTCCGCAGCCATGCGTGCTGTGTGCGGCACCTGCGCAGTCCGATGGCCTGTGCACCGCTTGCCGAGCCGATCTGCCGCGCTTGCCGGTCCTGCATTGTCCGCTGTGCGCGTTACCGACCTCGACATCGGATATCTGCGGACGCTGCCTCAAGCGGACCCCGCATTTCGACGCCGTCCATGCAGCGTTTGTCTACGCTTTTCCCATCGACAGATTGATCCAACAGCTAAAGTTCAACAGCACTTTAGCAGTATCCAAACTGATGGGACGGGAATTGGTGCTAGCAGCGCGCCATGACTTGCGGCCCGACCTGGTGATTCCGCTGCCGTTGTCCAAGGAAAGGCTCAGGGAACGTGGATTCAATCAATCGGCAGAAATCGCACGCGAGGTCGCGCGCGACTTTGACCTCGACCTGGACCACGATGCTTGCGTGCGCGCTCGTCACACCATTCCCCAGGTGGGACTCACGCTGGACCGGCGGCGCGCCAATATGCGCAACGCGTTTCAGTGCCGACGTTCGTTGGTAGGAGCCAAGGTGGCAGTGGTGGACGACGTTATGACTACTGGCGCGACGCTGGATGAAGTAGCGCGTACCCTGAAGGAATCGGGTGCCGCGCGTGTAACGGGCTGGGTTGTCGCCCGCACCCCGGAGAGTCGGCGATAAATTCCGTGGTCGGTGGTCCGTCTACCGCTTCGCGGTGCTCATCTGCAAACGTTGCAGGGAGCTGAGTTGCTGCTGCACCAAATCGGCCAGTTGCGGGCTCAGTCCGGGCATCTCGTCGATAGCCTGGAACGCGGCATAAGCGGCGGCGTATTGGCCGTCGTTGCGTAGAGCGTATGCCATCCCGACGTGGTGAGCGGGATTCAGCGGCGCGAGTTCGATGGCCTGGCTGTATTTGCTTGCGGAGTCCGCATAGAGTTGCTGGCGTGCCAGCGCATTGCCCCACAGCGCCAAGAAGTCCGGGTTCCTCGACCCCTCTGCGCGTTGGCTTTCCAGCGTGACAACGGCTTCCTTTAGCGCGCCACGCTCGAGTTTCAGGCGCGCGGAAACTAAAGCGAATATTGTACGCGCCCCTCCTTGCTCGATACCTTCGTCGGCAACGGTTTCAGCCGAGGATTTGTTGCCCGTATCAAGCAACAGCGACAACAATGCTTGTCGACCACGGTCGAAGCTACGCTCGGTCTCGACAGCATGGCGGAATAGTTTCTCGGCTTCCCCCAGCTGTTTGTTGCGCATCGCCGTCAAGCCCGCTTCCACCGATGCTTCGGCGAGATCGAGATTCGAGGGCTGGTGCGCTGTCTTCTCAATGGGTACAACTATGGGTACAGCTATGGGTACGGCGATGGGTACGGCTTTAGGTGCGGTCTTTTCCGCATTGGCAATTCGCTGCGGTGCGGATTTGGGAGCAGCCAACCTTATGGGTGTTTCAATCTCGCTGTCCATGCGCAAACCCGCTACCGGCTGCGCCTGTTGCCGAATCGAAGCTTCCGGAGGGGTCACCGGCTCGCTGGGCGCTGGGATAGAAACAAGCGAGGGGGCTGCCGCCGCACTTGCCTGTGTCGCCGGCGCCCTGGCTTCGACTTCCAGGGCAGACATGATTTTTACCGGCTCAGCCGGGCTCGGCGCTGTCAGGAACTTACGACTCAAGCTCGGCAGTTGGAAGGTTCCGAGCACGACACCGGCAATCGCCACCGTAAGCAAACCCACGAGCAGCGCCATTCTCCTGCCCCCAGTGGGAGCCGACACGGCCCGGACACCTGCGCTGCCCAGATCGGGCTGTTCACCGGTGGCGCGACGGCTCTCCAGATCCTTCAGCATCCTATTGATCAAACTCATAGCAGTCCGGCCCCAAATCCGACACTTACGGCCACACCCAACAGCGCCATTGGTACGACAGCCCAAACCCAAGGAAACAAGGGTTTCGTCGAGGGTGTATCGCGCGCAGCACCGCGCACATGTCGCGCCTTCACGCGGCCACCGCCTTCGCCGTAAACACTCAGCAGCGCTTTGTGAGCCACGATATTAAGCAATCGTGGCACCCCCGCCGTGGTGCGATAGAGCAAACGTGCAGCGCGATTGGAGAATAGCGCATCGCCTTTCAGGCCCGCCACACGTAAGCGATGCGCAAGATAGTGACGCACTTCATTCTTGTTCAGTGAACCCAGGCGATACTCGAAGGTGATGCGCTGACGCAATTGCCGTGCTGCGGGCTTGGAAAGCTTCTCATCGAGTTCCGGCTGTCCAAAGAGCACCACCTGAATTAGCTTGCGCTTTTCCGTTTCCAGATTACTCATCAAGCGCAACGCCTCCAACGTCAAGAGTGGCATGGCCTGCGCTTCATCGATGCACACCACCAGCTTCTTGTTCTCCTGCGCCAATAGAAGCAAGAACGCGTTGAGCACGCGCAGTTGCTCATGCAGTCCGGCGTCCTTCGGGATGGGAATTTCGAACTCGGCTCCCAGACTCATCATCAATCCGCGCGCATCCATCATCGGATTGGGGATGTAGGCCATCACATAGCTTGGGTCGAGCACGGAGAGAAAACGCCGGCACAGCAACGTCTTGCCGGTGCCCACTTCGCCAGTGATCTTGATGAAGCCCTCACCGCTGGTGACCGCCACCAGGAGCGTGTTGAGGGCTTCCTGGTGCGTGCTGGCGTTAAATGCAAAGCTAGGGTCGGGCGCAATGCCGAAGGGCGCTTCGCTCAATCCGAAGTGTGCTTGATACATGCGCTATTGCTTGGGCGCGGATGCCGTGGCGCGCTGCAATTCACCGATGCGCTCCATCGAGTTGCGCGCATCCTTCTTCCAATCCTCATCGCCGAGAATCACCGTGGGCTTGATCAGAATGACCAACTCACTTTTCACCGTGACATCGGAACGGTTCTTGAACAAATGGCCCGCGACCGGAATATCCTTGAGGAATGGCACCCCGGAGCGATTGCGAGAGACCGTTTCTTTCATCAGTCCGCCGATGGCCACGATATTGCCGTCCATGACCCGCACCACGGTGTCACTTTCGCTGATGGTGCTGGCAGCCAGCGGCAACTTGAAGCTGCCGGAATTTCCCAAGTCGATGCTCTTCGATTTTTCCACCACCGTGCTCACGGATGGGTGGATGTGAAGAATAATGTGCCCGGTCTCGTCGATCTGCGGGGTGACGTCGAGCGCGATGCCGGAGAAGAAAGGTTGCACCGTGATGGTGGGCGAGTTTTGCACCGTCCCCACCGAAGGCGAAGTCTGGTTGTTGGTCACGCCCGTCACGAAGAACTCATCGGTTCCAACTTTGAGCACGGCCTTCTGGTTGTTAATCGCTGCGATGCGTGGGCTCGACAGCACATGCAGATCTCCCTGTGTTTCGAGGAAGCTCAGCAGGGCAGCGAAGTTTTTC